>JAEUKC010000248.1:0-17895 GCA_016794445.1 Myxococcales bacterium | reverse complement strand
AAGACGTTCGAGAAGCCCAACTTCCCCAAGGGCGAGATCAGCGGGTTCGGCTTCCACGAGGCCCCGCGCGGCATGCTCTCGCACTGGATCGTCATCGAGAACGGGATCATCAAGAACTACCAGGCCGTGGTGCCGACCACCTGGAACGCCGCCCCGCGCAACGAGCAGGACCAGATGGGGCCGTACGAGTCCTCCCTGGTCGACACGCCGCTCGCCGATCCCGAGCGCCCGCTCGAGGTGCTGCGCACGATCCACTCGTTCGACCCGTGCCTCGCCTGCGCGGTGCACCTCACCGACACGACCCAGCGACCGATCGCCCAGGTCAAAGTACTCTAGCGGTCTGATGACCGCCCCTCGCATCGTCGTGCTCGGCGTCGGCAACCTGCTGATGGCCGACGAAGGCCTCGGCGTGCGCTGCGTCGAGCGACTCGCAGGAGACGCGCGTCTGCCGCAGTTCGTGCGCCTCGTCGACGGCGGCACGTCCACGCACGAGCTCCTCGAGGACCTCGAAGATCTCGACGGTCTGGTCATCGTCGACGCGGTCGTCACGGGCGCTCCGCCCGGCACGGTGGTGCGCCTCGAGGGCACCGAGGTGCCCTTCGCGTTCAGCCACAAGCTCTCGCCGCACCAGCACGGGATCAACGATCTGCTCGCGACCTTGACCCTCCTCGGCCGCGCGCCGCGGCAGGTGGTGCTCCTCGGCGTGGTGCCCGTCTCGCTCACGCTGAGCATGGATCTCTCGGCCGAGGTCGAGGCGTTGATGCCGGGCCTGATGACGCGCGTCACGGACGAGGTGCAACGCCTGGTGGCGGGCGAGCACGGTTCTTGAACTAAGATCACGCCGTGACGTCTGACGCGCGGCGGATCGAGGTCGAGGGCACCGTGCAGGGCGTCGGCTTCCGCCCGTGGGTGCATCGCGTCGCGACGACGCTCGAGCTGCGCGGCAGCGTCTTCAACACCCCGCGCGGCGTCACCATCGACGTCCACGGCACCCGTCTCCAGATCGACGCGCTCGTCCGCGCTCTCCGCGAGGAGCCGCCGCGCGCCTCCCGCGTGCGCGCCCTCCGTGAGCTCCCGCTCGACGCGCGGGCGCCCGAAGGCTTCGCCATCACGCCCAGTCAGGGCGAGGGCGAGTGCCTCCTCACCGTGCCCGCCGATCTCGCCACCTGCGACGCGTGCTTCGCCGAGGTGGCCGACCCGAGCGACCGGCACTTCGGCTACCCCTTCACGAGCTGCACCGAGTGCGGCCCGCGCTTCTCCATCGTCGAGGCCCTGCCCTACGACCGCGCGCGCACCACGCTCGGCGCGTTCCCGCTGTGCCCGGACTGCGCGCGCGAGTACGCCGACCTCGGCGACCGGCGCTTCCACGCGCAGGCCATCGCGTGCCCGGCGTGCGGTCCCGAGCTGTGGCTCGAGAGCCCCGACGGCCGCCGCCTCGATCAGGGCGAACCCCTCGCCGTGGTGGCCGAGCGCCTGCGCGCCGGTGGCATCGTCGCCATCCAGGGGCTCGGCGGCTTCCACCTCGCGTGCGACGCGACCGACGGCGCCGCGGTCGCGGAGCTACGCCGACGCAAGCGCCGCGACGACAAGCCCTTCGCGGTCATGGTGGCCGATCTCGAGGCCGCGCACCGGCTCGTCGTGCTCGACGAACCAGCGGTGTCGGTCCTCTGCTCCGCGGCGCGGCCCATCGTGCTCGCCCAGGGCCGGCCGAACGACCTCGCCCCCGCGGTGTGCGGCCTCTCCTCGCGGGTGGGGGTGTTCCTGCCCTACACGCCGCTCCACGCGCTCCTCCTCGCCGCCGTCGGTCGGCCGCTGGTGATGACCTCCGGGAACATGAGCGGGGAACCGATCGCGATCACCCACGACGACGCGCGGCGCACGCTCTCGGGCGTCGTCGACCTGTTCGTCCTCCACGACCGGCCGATCGTGCGGCGCGTCGAGGACTCGGTGGTGAGCGCCGGCCCGACGCCGCGCGTGATCCGCCGCGCCCGCGGGTACGCGCCGGATTCGATCCGGCTGCCGGCCCCGCCCCCCGAGCCCGTGCTCGCGGTCGGTGGTCACCTCAAGAACACCGCGTGCCTCGTGCTCGGCGACCGCGCCTACGTCACCCCCCACCTCGGCGACCTCGAGACCTACGAGGCCGAGGAGGCGTTCCGGCTCGACGTCGAGCGCTTCGAGAAGCTGCTGGGGGTGCGCGCGCAGATCGTCGCCCACGATCTGCACCCCGCGTATGCATCGACACGTTATGCACTCGCCCGCGGCGCCCGCCGCACGGTGGGCGTGCAGCACCACGTCGCCCACGTGCTCGCCGCCGTCGCCGAGCTGCACCTCGAAGGCCCGGTGCTCGGCGTGGTCTTCGACGGCACGGGCTTCGGCACCGACGGCACCGCGTGGGGCGCCGAGCTCCTGCGCGTCGACGGCCTCGCCTGGTCGCGCCCGGCGTCGTTCCGCCCGCTGCCTCTGCCCGGGGGCGAGCGCGCGATCCGCGAGGTGTGGCGCATCGCGCTCGGCGCCCTCGTGGAGGCCTTCGGGCCCGAGGAAGCCTCCACGCTCGCCGCGCGCCTGCCGGTGTTCCGGGCGGTCCCCGCGGCGGCCCGCGCCACCGTCTCGCGCATGGTGACGACGCGCGTCGAGTGCCCGGCGGCGCGCGGCATGGGCCGCTGGTTCGACGCGGTGGGCGCCCTCACGCTCGGCCTCTCCGAGGCGCGCTTCGAGGGCCAGGTCGCGATCGCGCTCGAGGAGGCTGCGGGCGAAGGCACCGCCTACCCGGTCACCCTGCCGCCCGCACTCTGCGAGAGCACCGCCGTCGCGGCCGAGCACGAGATCGATCTGCGCCCGACCGTGCGCGCGCTGGTGACCGACCTGCTCGACGGCGTCGCGACCTCCACCGTCGCGGCGCGTTTCCACCGCACCGTGATCGAGGCCAGCGCCGCCGTCGTCGCCCGCGCCGCGCCGACCGGACCGGTCGTGCTCTCGGGCGGGTCGATGCAGAACCGTCGCCTCGAGCGCGGCCTCGTGGCGGCCCTCGGTGCGCGCGCGGCGGTCGCGCGCGAGGTCCCGGTCAACGACGGTGGCATCGCGCTCGGACAGGCGTGGGCGGCCGTGCTCTCGTGCAGAGAGGGAGGAGCCTGAAGATGTGCCTCGGCGTACCCGGTAAGATCGTGTCGATCGACGACCTCGTGGGGGTCGTGGATTTCTGGGGGGTGAAGCGCACCGTCGCGCTGCAGATCGTCGACGAGCCGGTGGCCGTCGGCGACTACGTGCTCGTGCACGTGGGCTTCGCGATCCGCCGCATCCCGGAGGAGGAGATCGAGAGCACGCTCGCGTTCTTCGAGGACATGGCCTCCGAGGACCTCGAGGGCCTCTCGCCGAGGAAACCCGCGCCGAACCCGGAGGGCGCGTGACCGCGCTGCGTCCGCTCGAGTTCCGCGACGTCGCGCAGGGCAAAGCGCTGCGGGCCCGCCTCGAGCACGCCGTCGAGCGGCTCGGGCGTCCGTGCTCGCTGATGCACGTGTGCGGCAGCCACGAGCAGGCGATGGCGCGCTACGGCCTCCGCGCGAGCTTCCCGAAGGACCTCCACGTGCAGATGGGTCCGGGGTGCCCGGTGTGCGTCACCGACGCCCCCGAGATCGACGCCTGCATCTCGCTCGCCGCGCGCGGTCACCGCGTCCTCACCTACGGCGACATGCTCCGCGTGCCGGGCCGCGCGATGTCGCTCGACGACGCCCGCGCCGCCGGCGCCCGCGTCGAGGTGATCTACGCGGCGACCCAGGCCGCCGAGATCGCCCGCGCCTCCAAGGAGCCCATCGTCTTCTTCGCCACCGGCTTCGAGACGACCGCGGTCGCGACCGCCGCGCTCCTGCTCGCCGACCCGCCCCCGAACCTCGCTGTCTTGTCGGCCCACAAATGGGTGCCCGCCGCGATGGAGATCGTCGCCCAGACCCCGGACTCCAAGATCGAGGGCTTCCTCGCCGCAGGGCACGCCGCGACCATCACGGGCTACGGGCTCTTCGAGCCGTTCGCCGAACGCTACCGGGTGCCGGTCGTGGTGGGCGGGTTCGAGCCGCTGGACATCCTCTCCGCGCTGGTGCTGCTCGTCGAGCAGGTGGCCGCGGGCAAGCACGAGGTGGTCAACGGCTTCCCACGCTGCGTGACCCGCGACGGCAACCGCCGCGCGCTCGACGCGCTGTTCCGGGTGTTCGAGACGAGCGATGGCGAGTGGCGCGGCATCGCCCGCATCCCGCAGGGCAACCTCGCGCTGCGCCCCGAGTTCGCCCGGTTCGACGCCTACCTGCGCTTCGCCGACGAGCTCGCCGCGGCGCCGCCGTTCGACGAGCGCGCGTCGGCCTCCGACTGCGTGTGCGGCAAGATCATGTCCGGCCTCGCCGAGCCGAGCGGGTGCCCGCTGTTCGGCAAGGAGTGCCGCCCCGAGGCCCCCATCGGCGCGTGCATGGTGAGCTCCGAGGGCGCCTGTCGCATCTGGCACGAGCACGGGCTCGGGCTCCGGTGAACCCATGAAACCCACCCTGACCGACGACACCATCCACATGAAACACGGCCAGGGGGGCCGCGCCATGCGCGCGCTCATCGAGTCCGTGTTCCTCGACGGGCTCGACGGCGAGTCGGCCGCCATGGACGACGGCGCCGCCATCCCGTGGGGCGACCGCTTCCTCGTCGTCACCACCGACGCCCACGTCATCAAGCCCATCTTCTTCCCCGGCGGCGACATCGGCCGCCTCGCGGTGAGCGGCGTGGTCAACGACCTCGCCATGATGGGCGCGACCGAGGTGCTCGCGCTCACCTCGAGCGTGATCCTCGAGGAGGGCTTTCCGATCGAGCTGCTGCGTCGGGTCAAGGCCTCGATGCAGGCGGCGTGTCGCGAGGCCAGCGCGGCGATCCTCACCGGCGACACCAAGGTGATGGGCAAGGGCGAGGTCGACGGCCTCGTCATGAGCACGAGCGGCCTCGGCGTCGCGGACCGCGTCGTGCGCGACGCGGGCCTCGTGGCCGGCGACGCGATCGTGATCACCGGGACCATCGGTGACCACGGCCTCGCGGTCATGAGCGTGCGCCACTCGCTCGGCCTCGAGGGCGACCTGCGCTCCGACGTGGCCCCGCTCAACGGGCTCGTGCGCGCGGCCCTGCTCGCCGGCGGCGACGCGGTGCACGCCATGAAGGACCCGACCCGCGGCGGGGTCACGAGCGCGCTCTCCGAGATGGCCGAGAAGGCCGACGTGGGCATCGTGCTCGACGAGGCGAGCCTGCCGATGAGCGAGGCCGCGCGCGCCGCCGCCGATCTGCTGGGCATCGACCCGCTCGGCGTGGCCAACGAGGGCAAGGCGCTGATCGGCGTCGCCCCCGAGGCGCTCGACCGCGTGCTCGCCGCGCTGCGCGCCCACCCGCTCGGCGCCCGCGCCGCGTGCATCGGCCGCGTCCACGCCGAGTCGAAGGGCACGCTGCTGCTCGACACCGGGTTCGGCCGGCGGCGCCTCTTCGAGCGCGACGGCGAGCCCCTGCCGCGGATCTGCTGACCATGCACGAAGCCTCCCTCGTCACCGCGCTGTTCGACCAGGTCGACCGCTCGATCGCCCCCCACCCCGGGGCGATCGTGCACCGCGTGTTCGTGCGCGTGGGCGAGCTCGCCGGCGTCGAGCCCGAGCTCCTGCGTCTCGCCTACGACACGCTGCGCGAGGGCCGCAGCTGCGCCAGCGCGGCGATCGAGCTCGTGAGCGAGCCGGCCGAGTGGCAGTGCCGCGCGTGTGCGCTCCCGATCCCGCGCGGCGAGGTGCTGCGCTGCCCCCGCTGCGAGGGCGAGGCGCGCCTCGTCCGCGGCGGAGAAGTGTTCCTCGATCGACTCGAACTGGAGGTCCCCGATGTGTGAAGACTGTGGCTGCGGCGATCCGAAGCTCGTGTCCGTCGAGGTGCACTCGTCGCTGCTCGCGGCGAACGACCACGAGGCGGCGCACCTGCGCGCGCACTTCCTCGGGGACGGCGTCACCGCCATCAACCTCATGGGCTCGCCCGGGTCGGGCAAGACGGCCCTGCTCGAGGCGACCGCGCGCGCGTGGGCCGGCAAGTTCAAGCTCGCGGCGGTGAGCGGCGACCTCGCGACGGCGCACGACGCCGAGCGCCTCGAGCGGGCGGGCATCCCCTCGGCGGCGATCACCACCGGCACCGCGTGCCACCTCGACGCCTCGATGGTCGACCGCGCGATCCACGGCACCGCGGTCGGCGAGGCGGTGCACGCGGCCGACTTCTTCTTCATCGAGAACGTCGGCAACCTCGTGTGCCCCGCGATCTACGACCTCGGCCAGGCGGCCAACGTGGTCGCCCTCTCGGTGACCGAGGGCGTGGACAAGCCGCTCAAGTACCCGGTGATGTTCAAGGCGGCCGACCTCGTGGTGCTGACCAAGGTCGACCTCCTGCCGCACCTCCGCGGCGTGTCGATCGCCGCCATCGAGGACGCGCTGGCGCGGGTGATGCCGAAGCCCGTGATGATCCAGGTCGCGTCCACCGAGGATCAGGGGCTCGACGCGTGGCTCGCGTGGCTCTCGGCCCGGCGGGACGCCGTGCGCGCGGCGCCGCGCCTCGGCGCCCACGAGCACGTGCACGTCCGCGGTCACGCGCACCCGCACCCGCACCCGCACCGGTGAACCGGGGGCGACCGCGTCCATGAGTGGCAGGCGTCTGCCACTCGGGTGGCAGGCGTCTGCCATTTTGCTCACCCAGACCATCATCCTGATGGCGCGTCTCCGCGCTCGGCTCTCGAACGAGGTCCCGATGAAGCGGTCGCGGCGTGGCGCACATCCTGCTGTGGAGCGGGCTGCCCATGAGCCCCACCGTCCGCATCAACCAGTTCAGCGACGAGAATCGTCGGAAGAGGCGCCTCGTGAAGATGCAGTCGATCCTGGGCGTCCTCCACGATCTGCTCCACGCCGAGCGCGTCGTGCGGCGGCTCCACGAGAGCGGCTTCTCGAGCAAGGACATCTCGCTGCTCGTGCGGGACCGCGAAGGGGGGTCCGGAGTCGACCCGATGGCCGTGGCGGCGGGGCTGCTCGGGGGTGCGCTCGCGATGCTGGCGGGCGTGAGCGTGCTCGTCGTCCCGGGGCTCGGGCCGCTGGTCGCGGCGGGCCCGCTGCTCTCGGCGGTGAGCGCCGCGATGGCGGGGACGACCATGGGAGGGATCGCTTCTGGCCTGATCACCCTGGGCGTCCCCGAGCTCGAGGCCCGGCGGTACGAGAAGCGGGTGCGCGGCGGCCACGTGCTGCTCTCGGTGCACACCGACTCCGTCGAGGATCTGGAGCACTTGAAGACCCTCTTCGAGACCGAGCTCGCCGACGACGTCTGCGCCACCAGCGACCCGATCGCACCCGCGCGCAAGGACGCGCGCGTCCACCCGTGACGTGACGCCTCACCGCGCGCCCGGGGCGAGCTCGACCGGCTTATGGGGCCCGGGCGCGCGCCAGCGGTCCCGCGTGGACCGGCGGCGCCGTACGATCACGCGTCGCACGGTGTCAGCGAACCGCGCTGCGAGCTGGCCGATCGGATCGAGGACCCACCGCTGCACCCGCAAGCTCGCCTCCACGGTGGTGATGGGCCGCGACCGCGCGAAGTGGTCCTGGATCCACGCTTCGCCGCGCCCGACCAGGATCGGATCGACGACCTCCACGAGGGTCTCGAGGTTGGCGAGGGAGAGCGGATCGAGGTTGAAGCTCCCGACGAGCAGGCAGCGACCGTCCACCGTCGCCACCTTGGCGTGCAGCACCGAGTCGCTCCACTCCCTGATCTCGACGCCGGCGCGGAGGAGCCGGCGGTAGAGGCTACGCGTCGCGGCCCGCGCGAAGGGCACGTCGCTGCGGCCGGCCACGAGCAGCTGCACGCCTACGCCCCGGCGGGCGGCGGCGGTGATCGCGCGGACGACGCCCGCGTCGGGCAGGAAGTACCCGTGCGCGAGGTCGATCCGCACCTGCGCTCCGGCCAGGGCCTCGAGGTAACGACGACGCAGCCGGAACCCCCCGCCGATGCCACAGAGGTGGATGCGCAGGGCGCTCTCCACCGGCTGGCCGGACTCTCCGCGGATCCGCTGACCGAGGCGCACGCACTGCGGCCCGCGGATCTCGAGGGCCAGATCGGCCCACGCGAGCCGCGCGCCGTCGGCGACGTTCTCGTCCCCGATGTTGATGCCGCCGAGGAACGCGACCGCGTCGTCGACCAGCAGGATCTTGCGGTGGTTGCGCCCGAAGCGCCCCTCGAGCAGCGAGCGCAGCGGGTTGTAGATCTGCGCCGTGCAGCCCACCGCTCGGAGGGCGGCCGCCACGGCGCGGCCTCCGCGCGCAGAGCCCCACCCGTCGATGACGACCCGGACGTCGACGCCGCGCTCGGCGGCGAACCCGAGCGCCTCGATGAAGCGCGCCCCGACCCCACCCGGCGTGAAGGCGTACACCTCGAGGTCGATGCGACGGGCAGCGCCCTCGATCGCGGCGAGCATCCGTGGATAGGCCTGGCCTCCGCCGTCGAGCAGCGCGACCGACTCCGGCGCGCAGACGTCCATGGCGGTGATGCGGTGCACCATCCACGCCAGGGCGGTTGTCCCCGTGGTTCTCGTCGACGAAGGGCGTCAGGTCGTTCATGTCGATGGACGGTCGTCACTCTGACGCGGCGCACCAGCGGATCCCGGTCGATCGGCCCGCAACTCGTCCGTGCATCCGCGGCGATCCGACGGTAACGGGCGCCATGCGCATGATCGCTTCCCTCCTCGCCTTCCTCGTCGGTTGCTCGTCGAGCACGGAGGCACCGACGACCACGGACGGCGCGACCGACGCGGCCGCCGAGGCGGCGGACACGAGCAGCGACGCGGGCAGCGACGCGAGCGACGCCGTCGAGGCCGACGCGCCGGCCTCCGGGTGTACGGCCAAGCGCACGCCCGCCGCCGCGCCCACCTGCGGCGAGGACTGCGACGTGCGGCTCCTCCTGCCCGGCGGGGACAAGTACTGCACGATGACGTGCGCGGCCGACAAGGACTGCGCGCCACTGGGAACCGGGCTGATGTGCTCGAGCACCGTCGGCACCTGCGTGCCCGCCTGCAAGACGGATCCGGAGTGCACCGCGGCGGGGTTCGAACGCTGCGACACCACCGTCGGCGGCTGCGACACGATGTGAGCTGGCCCGAAGAGGGAGGGCCGGGGTTGCTTTGTCGCTCCCGGACCGTCCCCGTCCGGTCCTCCGCTGCGAAATTCTTCTCCGACCCCGCCTGCTCTCGGCGTGGTCCCGGTACAGGACGATCGGGACCGGGTGCAAGGCGGCGGGGGCGACGACCCGCCGCTCTGCGCCCGGCCCTATTGCTTCTGTCGCTCCCGGGCCGAACTACAGTTCGGCCCTTCGCTCCGGGTCTGCTTTTGTCGCTCCCGGGCCGAACGAGTCGAGCGATGCTGAGGCATGCGCTGGGAACCGCTCGCGGGCGCTCTGGTGTTGCTCGCCGGCGAGGCGGCGGCGGCCAGGCCTTGCCTGCCGAGGTCGCGGGACGGCACCCACGCGGCGTGCATGGAGTGGAGCTTCTTCGACACGACGGGTGTCTCGGTCGCGCCGGGGCACGGGTCCTCGCCCACCGTCGGCCTCGGCGCCGAGCTGTCTCTGCTCGTGCTGCGCTACCACGGGTTCCCGTCGGGCTCGTACGGGGGACACTCGGGGGACGCCGAGGTCTCCGTCGGTCCGTTCGCCCTCGCCTCGCTCCGGGATGCGGGCGGCGTGGTGGAGGGTGGCCTCGCGATCCACGACGGCGGTGGCTGGCACTCCTCGTGGGGCTCGTTCGATCTGCGCGTCGGCGCGGGGTACGGGCAGTTCCCCGACGGACGCGCGCCGCACCTCGTGTGGGGCATCGGCTACGGCGTGCGCAGCGCGCTCTACCGCTACCCGGGGACGCACTGGTCCACGTCGCGCGCGCGACCGCTGTTCGGGCAGTCGGACGTCGCGCGCCTCTCGTTCCTCCACCGCCGTCCGTTCGGCGAGGTCCACGGCTACGAGCTCGTGTTCGGCATCGAGCTGAGCCCCACGTTCTTCTTGCCGCCGCTCAGCTGGTGGCGCGTCGCCGGTGGGCCACCGCGCTGAGCCGAGTCATGGGCCGACGCTGCAGCCCGTGGCCGGAGTGATGCCCGTCGGGTGAGGCGCAGGATTCGGCCTGTTCCTGCGTTCGGTGTGTGCGACGGCTAGTTCGCCACGCTGGAGCCAACTCGCCCCACCCGTGTCGGCCGTCTCGTCAGCGAAAGCGCCGGACTCTCGTGCGAGCCCCGCGGTCCGCGACTTGCTGGAAGTCGAGCAAGACCAACCGATCGCTGGAGGAGGTAACCGTGTCCAATACGACGCTACTGGTGCTCATCGTTCTCGCGCTGCTCATGTTCGGCGGCGGTGGTGGCTATTACTGGCGCAGTCGCCGCTGAGCGGAGCGAGGCGAAGCATCGGGCGCCTCCATGGGCGGCCGACAAACACATCCTCCGAGGGAACCATGAACGCACGATCATCGACTCGTACCGCAGTGCGGGCGCCGAGCAAGAGCGCGGTTTCTCTGGCCTTGATGTTCACCAGCCTGGTCGCCCTCGATGGGTGTCAGGCCATCAAGGCCATCTTCAAGGTGGGCTTCGGGATGGGCGTGCTGGTGGTGGTCGCCGTGGTGGCCGTCATCGGCGGCATCATCGCCGTGGCGACGCGGAAGTAGTCCTTCGACAATCGAGGAGCAGAGCGATGCAGACGAACACGACGCGCGACTTCCGGCCGAGCTGGTGGAACGAGGCGAACATGACGGCGTGGGATCGCGTCAAGGAGGCCGTACGCCGTGACTGGCAGCAGACCAAGCACGACCTCGGCGTCGGCGGACACGAGCTCAATCAAGGCATCGGTGACACCGTCGAGCAAGCGGCGGGGAAGCAGCCGATCCCGCCGCCGACCAGCGCCAATCCCCCGAAGGTGATCGGCGACTGGGACGAGGTCGAGGCGGCGATCCGCTACGGCCACGCCGCGCACGGTCACTTCGTGCGCGAGTTCCCCGCCTGGAACGCGCAGCTCGAGGGAAAGCTGCGCGTCGAGTGGGAGGCGAGCGACGGTGACGGTGCGAGCTCGTGGAAAGAGGTCCGCGAGCACGTCCGACGCGGGTACGAGTTCCGCCACTGAGCGTGGACCGGCGAGCCGGCGCTCACTCTGGCACAAGACCACTCCGGACTCCGCGGAAAACGCGAGCATCGTCGTTGGAACGAACGGTGCTTCCGCTCTGCGTATGCGCAGCTCTTGGTTCTCTCTAGTAGCGGTGCTGCTAGTGCTCTCTGCCTGCTCCAGCGACGCCGGCTCCGGCGGCGCCGACTCTGCCGACGGCAGCACCGCGGACAAGTGTTGCCCCATCGATGCTCCGCCGTGCGGCTGCGGACACGTCGGAGGCTCGCCGGGAGCGGACGGCCGCTGCCTGGAACTCTGCGACGGTCACCCCGTCGGAGCGACCATCACGAAAGACTCGAACGGGTGCGACGTGTGGCATCCAGGCCCCGGCTCGTGTTTCGAGCGGGACACCGGCGTTCCGAGCACCGACACCGCGATCGACACCGGCGACACGCCCGAGGTGGGCGATGGCGCGAGCGGCGCCGACGCTGCGGACGCCGATGCGTCCGAAGTCGCCGACACCGCGAACGACGCCGCGGGGTGATCCGCCGCTCACCCCTTGATGAGCGAGACGTCGAGCGCGATCTTCACGTCCTCGCCGACGAGGATGCCGCCCGCCTCGAGCGCCACGTTCCACACGAGACCGAAGTCCGTGCGCTTGATCTTCGTCGACGCCGAGGCGCCGATGCGCTCGTTGCCCCACGGGTCCTTCGCCGGCGCCGTCGGCCCTTCGACCGCCAGCACGACCTCCTTGGTCACGCCGTGGATCGTGAGGTCGCCGCGGACCTCGATCTCGCCCGCGCCCTTGGCCTCGGCCGACTTCGAGCGGAAGGTGATGGTGGCGTGCTTCTCCGCGTCGAAGAAGTCGGCCGAGCGCAGGTGCGCGTCGCGCTTCTCGTCGCCGGTCGACAGCGAGGCGACCTCGAGGTCGGCGGAGATCTTCGTGGCGCCGACGTTCGCCGGGTCGAACTCCACGGTGCCGGAGAGCTTCTGGAACTCGCCACGGACGTTGGAGATCATCATGTGGCGGACCGTGAAGGACGCCTGGGAGTGGGACGGGTCGATGGTGTACTTGGCCATGGCCCCACCTTGCCCACCGCGGAGGGCGGCGCCTAGCCGGTCACCCGACAATTCATCGTTGCGCGACGGCAACGTGACCGACCGCGCCGAGCGCGCGTCGTACGTAGTCCTCGCGCCGCCGGGCAAAGGCCTCGGCCAGGCGCGCGCGGATGGTGGAGCTCCGGTCCTGCCGCAGCCCGACCCCCTCGATGGTGGCCACCGGGAGCAGGTCGCGCGTGGACGAAGTGATGAACACCTCGTCGGCCCCCGCCGCCGTGGCCGGGTCGATCGTCCGCTCGACGACCCGCACCCCCTCTACCCCCAGGCCCTCGACGAGCAGCGCGCGCGTGACGCCCGGCAGGCAGCCACTCGAGACCGGCGGTGTCCACACCTCGTCGCCGAACACGAAGAACACGTTGGCCGAGGTGCACTCGGCGATCTCACCGCGCTCGTTGAGGAGCAGCGCCTCGTCGAACCCGCGTGCGTGCACCTCGTCGTAGGTGACCAGGTTGTGCACCCACGACAGCACCTTCAGCGTCGAGAAGCGGTTCGCCGCGTGGCGCCCGTGCGGCACGACGACGAGGCGCGCCGAGCTCCCCCACGCGCTCAGCGGCCGCGTGAAGGCGATCGTGGTGGAAGAACGCTCGGACGGCGCCCCCCACATGCCGCCCGTGTTGCGCACGACGAGGACCCGCAGCGTGGCGTCGACCGCCTCGTTCGCCCGGGTGAGGCGCAGGAGATCGGCGTGCACGGCCTCGCCGCTCGGCATGGACAGGCCGATCACGCTCGCGTCGTGGGTCATGCGGGCCCAGTGCCGCTCCCATTCGAAGAGCACCCCCGACGCCACCCGCAGCGTGCTGAACACGCCGAACCCCGACAGCAACCCCATCTGGCCAGGGGAGAGGTCGGTGGTTCCGAGGGGGACGATCTGTCCGTCGACGAGCTGGTGCGGGTGCATTCGGGCCTCCGGCTATCGCGTCGCTCTCCGGCTCCGTCAACGGTTGCGGGCCCGCGCGGGTCACGTACTCTGCCGCCTCCGCACCTCGCGGCAGAGCAGGAGTACGCGCATGAATCCCGGTGGATACGGAGGGGGCGGGCCGCCTCCCGGTTTCGGGCAGCCGCCCCAAGGACAGCCTGGCTACGGCCAGCAGCCGCAGCAGCCGCAGTACGGTCAGCAGCCGCAGTACGGTCAGCAGCCGCAATACGGCCAGCAGCCGCAGTACGGCCAGCCGCCGGGGCAGCCGCAATACGGTCAGCCCGCGCAGCCGCCGTACGGTCAACCCGGCTACGGTCCGCCGCCCGGCGCTCCATCGAGTCCTTATGCACCTCCGGCCTACGGTCAGCCGCCCCCCGGCCTGCCCGGCGCCGGCTACTCGACGGGCGCGGGCGAGACGCGCCTGATGTACGAGGGCACCGGCGGCGAGCTGTTCGGCAAGATGTTCGTCGGGCTGCTCCTCACGGGCCTCACCCTCGGCATCTACATGCCGTGGTTCATCTGCAAGATGCTCGAGTACTTCGCCTCGAAGACCGTCGCGCAGACCCCGGCGGGCCCGATGCGCTTCTCGTTCCGCGGACAGGGAGGCGCCCTCTTCGGCAAGGCCTTCGTCGGCATGCTCCTCACGATGATCACGTTCGGCATCTACGCCCCGTGGTTCGTCGTGAACATGATGAAGTGGGGCTACGAGAACAGCTACGCGCAGGCGGCCAGCGGGCGCACGTTCCAGCTGCAGTTCACCGGCCAGGGTGGTCAGCTCTTCGTGAAGTACCTGATCAACGGCCTGCTCACCGGCATCACGTTCTACATCTACACGCCGTGGGCCATCTGCGACATCCGTCGCTACATGACCGCCAACACGCAGATCGTGGAGAACGGCCAGCCGATCGGCACCATGTCGTTCGAGGGTCAGGGCGGCGCGCTGCTCGGCAAGTTCCTCCTCGGCATGCTCCTCACGGTGGTCACGATCGGCATCTACATCTTCTGGTTCGAGGTCGACCTCAAGAAGTTCTACTACGAGAACACCCGCGTCCAGATCGGCGGCCGCACCTACTCCGTCTCGTTCAACGGCACCGGCGGCGAGAACTTCGGCCTGCAGATCGTGAACATGCTGCTCGCGCAGTTCACCTTGGGCATCTACTCCTTCTGGGGGATCACCAACATCCTCAAGTGGGAGTGCGAGAAGACCGTCATCCGCGGCTGAGCGCGCGGCCGACGCGACGATGCCCCCGGGTTCCGCATCCGGGGGCATCGGTCTTTTGTGGAGTGGGCCTGGGGCGGCACGAGGATCTTCGGCTCCACACGAATGTAAAACGGGCGTTTGACATTCGTGCGGGCGAAAAAATCGGCCCGCGGGCCGACGCCTCGAATCCTTCTCAGCCGCCGGCGCCGACGTCGGGCTTGAAGCCCCCGTCGAGGAACCCGCCGGCGTCGAAGCCAGGGCCGCCGTCGGGGCGCGAGCCACAGAACTTGAACCCGGCGACCCCGTTCTGGCACTTGTCGGGGCTCTTGCAGTCGGCGTCCGAGCTGCAGAGCGCGAAGCCGCCGCCCGTGCAGGTGGCCTGGCAGGCGACCTTGAGGCTGAAGCCGTCGCGCTGGGCGCAGCACACCTCGCCGCTCGGGCACGAGCTCGGGTCGCTGCAGGGGACCACCGTGCCGCCGCCACACTTGCCCTTGTCGAGACACTTGAGCCCGCTCGTGCCCGCGCAGCACTCCTGCGTCGCCGCGTTGCAGGTCTCGCTACCGCACTTCACGCTGCCGGTGCCGGTCTCGGTGGGTGGGAGGGAGGTGTCGGTGCCGGCGTCCGATCCGCCTTCGACGATCGACACATCGGTGCCAGTTGTGCCGGTGTCCGTGTCGGTCACGCCGCCGGTCTCGACCGAGCCGCCGCACGCGGCGAAGACGAGGCCCGCGGCGGGCGCGAACAGGACGCAAGCGAAGAAGACGCGGAGGGAGCGCATGGGTGCGCAGTGTAGCGGCACTGGGCGCCCTCGCTGGGGCCGACCCGCCGTCCAGTCCGTCTCTTTGCAGTATTTGCAGCCCGACTGCACCCAACGGCGCGTGCCGTACGCGCACAAGTGCGCAGCGCGCTGCACGTCTCCTGTGGTGCCGCTGCGACAACACGGCATCCACCGCGCGAAATCGACGGGTGATCGAGCCGACGGCGTCCTGGCCCATCCATTGCTCTCGCAGCGACTCGCATGAGAACGCTGACCCGCGGCGCCCTGGTCGTCGCATCCACCCTCTTCGCCGTCGCGGCCTACGAGCTGGGCCACGCCGATCCTGCGCCGCTCCTGGCCACCGAGACCGTGGAGCTGCAGGGATGGGTCGTGGCCCTCGACGGGGCCGACGTCGTGATCGATCTCGGCACCAAGGCGGGCGCCGTCACCGGCGACTCGCTCGAGCTCTGGCGGCCCATCAAGGTGAAACACCCGGTCACCGGCAAGATGGTGACCGACAAGTTCCTCATCGGCCGGGTGCGCATCACGCAGGTGCGCGAGGTCGTCTCGCTCGCGCGCCCGGAGGGCACGCTGCTGCGCGACGTCGCGGTCTCCGACGTGGTGATCCTGCGCAAGGCGGCGCCCGCCCCTGCGCCGAAGCCCAAGCCGTGGGCGCCGACCAGCGCGACCCCGAGCGGCAAGCCGAGCGCCATGCCGTCGGGCAGCCTCGTGCCCATGGGTCCGCCGCCCATCGATCCGTCGCTCACCGCGACCATCGCGGACCCCGAGGCCGAGGACCTCACGCGCGTGTTCGAGGAGCTGCAGGGCACCGCGCCCGAGGTCCGCGCCCAGCGCTACGAGGCGTTCGTGAAGAAGTGGCCCGCCGGTCGCTTCGCCAAGGTGCTGCTCGAGGAGGCCGCGGCGCTCCGCAAGGGCGCGGCGCCGCAGAAGGACGACGTCGCCACCAAATCGTTCGCGCGACCGACCGAGGTGCTCGTCGGCACGCCGCTCACCTTCGGCATCGAGCTCGCGGGCCACGCGATCGGCGCGGTGCTGCACGTCCGCGGCGCGACCGACACCACGTTCACCTCGCTGCCGATGAAGCCCGCGGGCACCGGGTACTTCCGGGTAGTCGTGCCCACCGAGGTGCTGAAGCCTCCGTTCGTGAGCTACTTCGTCGAGGCGGTGTTCCCCGACGGCAAGTCCGCACCGGTCGAGGGCACCCCGACCGAACCGCACCGGCTCGGCATCGTCGACGCCAAGGCCGGCGCGCCTGCGACCTACGAGCGCGTCTTCTCGATCTGGACCGACTACGCCGACTACAACCGGCTCCGCGGCAACGACTACGCCTGGCAGACCGAGGGCTTCTTCGGCCTGCGCTTCGGCGACGTCGGCCTGCGCGCCGCGCGCTCGGGGTTCGGCGTGTTCAAGGGCGCGGGCGGGTCGATCCTCGAGCTCGACAAGACCACGCCCGCCAAGAACCCCCGCGCGGTCGGCCTCACCTACGGCTACATCGAGGCCGAGGCCGGGCTCACCCCGTTCTGGGGGCTCGTCGGCCGCGCGGTGATCGGCCTCGGCAAGGACGGGGTCACCGGCGGCGTGCAGGGCTTCCTGCGCATCGGCAACGACAAGCGCACCAACATGATGCTCGGCGGCGAGTTCCTCGGCGGCATCGGCCTCCGCGGCATCGCGCACTTCGAGCTCGCGGTGTTCCCGAAGGTGCCCATCGCGCTCCGCGCCGAGGTCACGAACCAACCCGCGGGCACCGCGCCCGCCCTCTACGACCCAGAAGCGACGACCCAGACCGCCGACGTCGGCGTGCGGTTCGTCGGCCAGGTGGGCTATCGATTCACCCCGGCGTTCACCGTCCACGTCCGCGGGAGCTACCAGGCGCGCAACATCTACCACGGCGGCCCCGGCTTCGGCGGAGGAGCGACCATCGCATGGTGACGAGAGCTTTCCCCCTCGGCGCGGCTTCGCTGCTCGCGCTCTCCCTCACGACCCTCGCCTCGGCCGAGTCGCTCGCGCCGACCACCACACCCGCGCCGGCGCCGACCGCCGCGACCGGGACCCCGCGGCTCCACCACGAGCCCCCCGCGATCGCGCAGCCCCACACCTCGCTCGCCATCGCGGCGACGCTCGACTCCCCGCACCTCGTCAAGCACGTCATCCTCGTCTACCGCCCGACGGTCGGCGGCGCGCTCAAGGAGGTGCCGTTCCTCCGCAGCGCCACCGGCTGGCTCGCCACCATCCCCGAGGAGGACATCGACGTCGGCTCGCTCGGCTACGCGATCGAGCTCGAGCTGCCCGACGGCAAGCGCGTGGCGGTCTACGCGAGCCGCGAAGACCTGCACGTGATCGCCGTCCCCGACCTGCCCGACGACGCCCGTGAGCGCGCCTACCTGAACCAGGTCGACGGCCGGCGCGTCGTGTTCGGCGCCGCCTTCGAGTACGTCTCGTTCGGCACCAGCAAGTCCGCCGCGAGCTCCGCGGTGAAGCTCCCCGACTGGTACCTGCGCGCCGAGGGCGGCTTCACCGACCGCCCGCTCCGCACGGTGATGGAGTTCGGCCTGCGCATCGGCGTGGTGCGCGGTCGCAGCGCGGTCCCCATCGAGCGCTCGCTCGACAGCACCCAGTGCGTCAAGGCCGACGACGTCAAGTGCACGGTCGGCCTCAACTTCGGCGCGCCGTTCGTGGTGTTCCGCCTCGGCGACGGCTGGTTCCTCGAGACCAACGCGCTGGTCAGCGTGACCGAGATCGGGT
>JAEUKC010000233.1:0-38011 GCA_016794445.1 Myxococcales bacterium | reverse complement strand
CGACCACGACGGCGTGCCCGACGGCCTCGGTCGTCTCATCGAGGCCAAGGCGCGCGAGATCGTCGCCGACGAACGCCGCAAGGAGCAGGCAGAGAAGGACCGCCAGCTGGAGCTCGCGGAGCTGCAGGCCATGACCGTCCGCGAGGCGGCGATCGAGGTGAACCTCCGCGGCAACGTCGCCACTCCCCGCGCAGCCATCCCGCTGTTCCTCCACATCCTGCGCTGGTGGGCCGTCGCGATCTTCGCCCTGTGGATCCCGTTCGGGTTCGCTCCGCACGCGATCCTCAGCCTCGTCGGCTACAGCCCGGCCGGGGTCGTGCTGTGTCCCCTCCAGTGCCCCGAGTGCTCGGGGCCGGGTCGATCGTTCATGAGCAACTACAAGGGCTCGTGGCACTCGGAGAAGGGGCGCATGGGCCAGGCGCTCCTGTGCCACAACCCGAAGTACGACGCGGACAAGCTGGACTACCCGAAGATCCGCGGCGAGCTGAACGACGAACTCCAGCCCTACCTCGTGCACGGCTTCCTCGTGTACTTCGTCGAGGGGGCCATGTTCGCGGGTGGTATCGGGCTGCTCGGCGCGCTGCTGCGCACCAGCAAGAAGCAAAGATCGCTCGACGAGGAGCGCACCACGCTCGAGGCGGAGCTGCGGTTGCTGCGCGAGAAGCGCGCGCGGTTGACCGGCAGCGCCGGGTCGTACCGCGGCGCCTGATCAGCCTCCCGTTCTGACGTTCCGAGCTGCCCGCAAATTCGCCGCGTGTCTCGCGGGTGGACATCACTCACACGCGTGTGTCGCCGTTCGGGCGCGCGTCCTCCGAGAACGTCGGCAAGTCGACGGCGCCCCACATGTGGCACACCGTGTGCGTACACGCGGCGCATGTTCCGCCGACTCGTCTGCACCATCGCACTCCTTCCCGCGCTCGGCTGCACCGCCCACGTCGAAGGGCCGCTCGACGAGACCGACCAGCGCGAAGCCGAACAGGTCGCCGATCCGAGCCGCTGCAAGGTGGTCATCGCGGGTGGAACCACCGCGGCGCTCGCGGCCGCGCTGGCCGCCGCGGCCGAAGGCTCGGACACCTGCCTGCTCGAGCCCACCGACTGGGTCGGTGGTCAGCTGACCGCGTCGGGCGTGCCGGCGGTCGACGAGGCGTGGGTCAAGATCAAGGACCCGAGCGGCACCGTCGTCTACGACATCGCGCGCTGGGCCCGCGAGCCCGCCAACATGTCGCCCGGCCTGCGCGACATGCTCGCGGCGACCGGCAACCCGGGACGCTGCTGGGTGAGCCGCTACTGCTTCCAGCCGTTCGCGTTCCTCGGCAACCAGCTGCTGCCGGCGGTGGCTCGGCAGGGCAAGCTCACGGTGTTCCGCAACACCGTCGTCCGCAGCGTCGTCGCCGACGCCGCCCAGCGCAAGATCCGGAGGCTCACCGCGATCACGCGGACCGCGAAGGCCGGCGTCGCGTGGGGTGGATACGACGTCCTGCCCTCCGATCCAGCCGGCATCCGCGACTGGTACGCGCCCTCCGAGTCCGCGAAGTTCACCAAGCGGGTGGTGAACTTCGACCTCGACGGCGCGGTGTTCGTGGACGCCACCGAGTGGGGCGAGGTGCTGGCGCTCTCCACCGCCGACTACGTGCAGGGTGTCGACACGAGCGATGGCGCCCTCGACACCGACGACACGTGCGGTCAAGCGGTGGTGTTCGACTTCGCCGAGAGGCTCGTGGCAGCCCCCGTCGCCGAGTCGGTGCCCGAGGGAACCCCGCAGTCGAAGGCCTTCTACTCGCTGAACGTGCCGGCCGACAAGACGGCGCAGCAGCAGTGGGAGAGCATCCTCCGCTACCGGCGCATCGTCGGCGTGGGCGGCCCGAACGACGTCGCGATCGGCGACGTGACGATCCAGAACTGGTACCCGGGCAACGACTACCCGTTCGGCTACCTGTTCCGGTCGAAGGCGGCCACCCGTGCCGAGGTCGCGAGCGGGAACTGGCAAGGCGGCATCGACTACACGGTGCTCGCCGGCGCCGAGCGCCACGCCCTCGGATTCCACGCGTGGTTCAAGGCCGAGGGCGCGCGGCTGCCCAGGCCGCGCCACGTGCAGCTCGCCAAGGAGTTCCTCGGCACCGCGCACGGCCTCGCCAAGATGCCGTACATCCGGGACACGCGGCGCTCGGTGGGGTTCGACGTCGACGCGCGCGGGGTGCCGCAGCTCGATCGCCCGTTCCTGCTCACCATGCGTGACCTCGGGGGGCCGTGGACGAACAAGACCGGCAAGCGCTTCCGCGACCGCGTGGCGACCGGCGTCTACACCGCCGACGTCCACCCCGTGAAGGGCTGCACCATGCCGCCGCACGTGACCCGGTCGTGGCACTCGCAGCGCGCCGATCAGCCGACGGTGCTGCCGGGCTTCATCCCCCTGCGCGCGCTGACCAACCGCACGTACCTGAACCTGCTCGTGGCCGGCAAGACCATGGCCCAGAGCTTCGTCGCCAACGCGGCGTTGCGCCTCCACCCCATCGAGTGGTCGAGCGGCACCGCCGCGGGCGTGGTCGCCTCGTTCATGGCGCGCGAGGGGCGCAACAGCGCGCAGGTGTACGGCAAGCTGCCCGACCTGCAGGCGCGCCTCCGCCTCCGCACGCCGATCGACTGGTCGATCGCGGGGGCCGTCTACCCGGCAGCCGGCGAGGCCACCGCGTTCTGAGCGCGCAGGAACCCGAGGCCGATGTGGTAGCCTGAGGACGTGTTGTTCCGTGGCCTTCCGGTCGTCGTCGATCGCCACCGGGTCGTCGTGACGACCGCGGACGGTGGGCAGGCGACCGCGCGCTGGGACGGGCGCCGACTCAGCGAACGCACGGGGCCGGTCGACGACTGGGACGAGCTCGAGGCGTTGCTCGCGCGCGACGAGGCCGAGGCGCTCGCGGCCGCCGCCGTGGATTCCGTGGACGAGGCTGGCGTCGATCTCACGTTGATCGACTGGATGCTCGGCCTGTCGCCCACCGAGCGGCTGCAGTTCCTCCGCCAGCACGCGGCGTCGCTCGCGCCGTTCGTCGACGCCGATGCAGCCGAGTGACACGCCGGCGCTCCTTTCGCTGCTCGGTCGACACCACGTCGAGTTCATCGTCGTCGGTGTGACCGCAGCAGTGCTGCAAGGCGCCCCGGTCGTCACGTTCGATCTCGACATCGTCTACCGTCGCAGCCCCGAGAACGTCGTCCGCCTGCTCGAGGCGCTCGACGAGATCGAGGCCTGCTTCCGCAACACTCCTGGTCGGCGCATCGCTCCGAACACGAGCCACCTCGAGTCGACCGGACACAAGCTGCTGCTCACGAAGCTCGGCCCGCTCGACGTGCTCGGGTCGCTCGACGAGGCGACGGGGTACGAAGAGCTCCTCCCGCACACGGTGGTCCTGCGCGTGGGTGAACACGAGGTGCGGGCGCTCGGCCTGGAGCGTCTCATCGAGGAGAAGCAGCGGGCGGGGCGGCCCAAGGACCTCGCCGCGCTCCCCGTGCTCCGCGCGACCCTGGCCCGCGCCAGACGGTCGTGAGTCGGAGAGAGGCTTGCCGGGGAACCCATGGGCGAGGCGGGTGTCGGTCGACGGATGCCCCGCTCCGACCGCGTGCTGCGCGCGCTCGTGCTCGCGCTGTCGCTCGCGGTGCTCCTGCGGCCGCGGTCGTGCGGCCCTTCCGCACCGACGAGGTCGCCACCATCCTCGCCCGCGAGCGTCCGCGTGCGCCCGCTCGACGAGGCCCGCCGCGCCGAGCTCGCCCGCTTCGTGCACCACGCCGCCGCCCGCCTCTGGGTCCCCGGCGCAGCGGTCGCAGTGATCGTCGGCGGCGAGGTGGTGTACGAGCAGGTCCTCGGCCAGACCGAGCTGCGCCCCGACGCCCCCGCCATCGGTCCGACCACCCTGTTCCTCATCGGCTCGCTGACCAAGCCGATGACCACGCTCGCCGAGGCGTCCCTCGTCGACGCCGGCGTGCTGCGCTGGGACTCGAAGCTCACCGAGCTCCTGCCCACGTTCGCCGTCGGCGACGCCGAGCTCACCCGCGCGCTCCTGCTGTGGCACAGCGCGTGCGCGTGCTCCGGGATGCCGCGCCAGGACCTCGAGAACCTCTTCGAATTCGCCGGCGTCACGCCCGAGCGGCGGCTCGCTTCGATGCGCGCGATGAAGCCGACCGCTCCCCTCGGGGCCGTGCATCAGTACTCGAACCTCATGGTCGCCGCCGGCGGGTTCGCCGCGGCGCACGCGGCCTACCCCGATCGCCCGCTCGGCGAGGCGTACGACGCCCTCATGGCGGCGCGCGTCTTCGCGCCGATCGGCATGGTCGACAGCACGCTCGACTTCGCGGTCGCGGCGCAGCGGGGCCGCGCGCTGCCGCACGCGCTCGCGATCGACGGGAGCCTGCGGGCGGTCGCGGTCGAAGCCGAGAAGAACGTGCTGCCGATCCGGCCGGCCGGCGGCGTGTGGTCGAACCTGCGCGACCTCGAGCGCTACGCGGTGACCGAGCTCCGGCGCGGCGTCTCGCCGGACGGGCGCCGCGTGGTCTCGGAGGCCGGCATGCTCGCGCGCTGGACGTCGCGCATCCTGGACCCGGACGGCACCGGGTACGGCCTCGGGATCGACGTGGGCACCTACGGCGGGCAGCCCATGCTGGCCCACGACGGCGGCAGCCTCGGCTTCGGCTCGTCGATGCTGCTGTTCCCCGAGGCCGGCGTGGGGATCGTCGTGCTCTCGAACGCGCGCACCGGGGGCGACTACGAGCAGCTGCCGTTCCACGCCGCGGTGAAGCGCAAGGTGTTCGAGGCCCTCTTCGACCCGCCCGACGCGTCCGCGGACGCCCTCCTCGAGTCGCTGGTCGCCGCGCGCGCCGCCTTCGACGCGCGGCGCAACGCGGGGCTCGAGCTCGCGCCGGAACGGACGTGGCTCGACCGGCTGGTCGGCGACTACGCGCACGCCGCGCTCGGGCCGCTCTCGATCCGCGCGGTCGGCGGCGAAGGCGTGCTCGACGTGGGCGAGTGGCAGACCACCTTCGGACGCCGGGTCGGGGAGGGGCAGGTCCACCTCGTGTTCCTCGATCCACCGTTCGCCGGCGCAGAGCTCCGCGTGGACACGGCCGGCCCGCGACCGCGGCTCGTCGTCGAGACGCGGGACCCGTACGTGTTCGAGCGTCGCTGACGATTCGCGGAAGGGGGTGAGCCGAATCGGGGGGCTCGCGCCACCGAGGGGCATGCGCACGTCGCCCCTGGTCCTCTGCCTCGTCCTCGGGTGCTCTGCCGGTCGCGGCGAAGAGCCGATCGGGCCGTCCACCGACAGCGGCGCCGCGTCCGAAGCGGTGGCCGACGTGGCCCCCGCCGAGGACACCCCACCTGGCTTCTCGCCCGACACCGCGCCGAAGGACGACATGGACGGCGACGGATACCGCATCGGCGAGGACTGCGACGACGGCAACCCGGCGATCAACCCCGGCGCGATCGAGGTGCCGGCCGACGGCGTGGACAACGACTGCAACGGCAAGATCGACGAGCCCCTCGACGGCTGCGACGAGGGACTCGCGCCCGAGACCAAGGACGCGACCGATCTGGCGCGCGCGATCGGCCTCTGCGCGACGACGACCGCCGAGGCGAAGGGCAAGGACCGCAAGTGGGGCGTGCTCTCCGCGAAGCTCGCGACCACCGACGGCAAGGCCGCGCCGCTCGCGCGCCAGTACGGGGTGCAGGCGCTGTGGGGGCCGAACGTCGGCCCACGCGCGGGCAAGAGCCTCGCGGTGCTCTCGTCCGGCGTCGCGCGCACGCCGGGGCAGCCCGGGTACGTGGCGCTGCCCAAGGGCACCGACTCCACCACCAACCAGAGCGCGCCACCGGCAGGGTGGCCCAAGAACACCAAGGGCTGCCCGGTCACCAAGATGCCGTACGCCTACGACTCGGTGGTGCTCGAGCTCGTGATCCGCACGCCGACCAACGCCAGGGCGTTCTCGTTCGACTTCGACTTCTACTCGTCCGAGTACGTCGAATACGTGTGCCAGCCCTACAACGACACCTTCGTGGCGCTGCTCGACAGCAAGGTGGGGCTCGATCCAGCCCGCGCGGGCAACGTCTCGTTCGACGCCGCGGGGGACCCGATCAACGTCAACAGCGGGTTCTTCGAGGCGTGCCTGCCGGACAGCTGGCTCGGACGCTCGTTCAGCTGCCCGCGCGGCACCAAGGAGCTCGAGGGGACGGGGTTCGACGCCGTCGGCAAGACCATCGTCGACCCGGCGCGCAACGGGGCGACGGGGTGGCTGCGCACGAAGCAGGCGATCGTGCCCGGCGAGACCATCACCTTGCGCTTCGCGATCTGGAACACCGGGGATCACTGGCTGCCGTCGACCGTGCTGCTGGATCGCTTCGAGTGGAGCGCCGATCCGACGACCGCGACCGTGACCGAGCGCCCGAAGTAGCGCCGCGCGGCGATGGTCTTTGGTACAGTTCCCTGTCGATGCGCAAAGTCCTCGTCCTCGCGCTCCTGCTGCTCTCGTGCCGAGGGGAGACCGTCGAGGCGCCCGTCGCGGGAGATGCCGCGGGCGATGCGACCGCGGAGGCCGCGCCGGACGGCAGCACCGACACCAGCGCTGTCGACGTCGAGGCCGGAGCTTGCACCCTGAAAGGCAGCATCCTGGTCAACGGTGCCTTCGAGACCGGCACGAGCGGGTGGCTGAAGAACAGCTGCAAGACCGAGACGATCCCGGGCCCCTGCGGCGGGAGTGGGATCCGCGTCTTCGACGTGACCAACTACGGGAGCATCGGGCAGATCGTCGCGCGCAAGCTCCCCAAGGGGACGCGGGTGCGCGCCCGCGCCTACTTCAAGGAGTCGGGCACGCTCGGCGGCACCCCCCCTTACCTCGAGGTCGGCAGCATTCGCTACGTCGACGGGGGGGAGGTCCGCGAGGGCCTCGGCTTCACCCTGGCCGACATCGGGCCGACCTGGGTGGCGGTCGAGACCACCGGCGTGCTCACCGAGGACGCGAGCGAGCTCTTCGTCACCATCGCGTCCAAGCGAGAGGAGGCAGACGAGTTCGCCGTCGCCGCCGTCTCGCTGGTCGTCGAGTAGCCCTCAGTAGCCGGGGGGCAGGTACACGGCGCGGAGGCCGGGGGTCGAGCTCGTGCAGCCGCGCTCGGCGAGCGGCTTCTCGTTCTCGGTCTCGGTGCAGCTCTTGAGCGGGCCGTCGATGTAGTCCGCGTAGAGGTCGTGGTAGCCGCCCATGCCCGGCACGAACCCGCGGTCGAGGCGCGCCGCGCCCCAGGAGTTCTTGATGCGGTAGAAGCGGATCTTCGCGCTCGGGGAGAGCGCCGCGTCGAGCTTGGCCTTGTCGGCCGGCTTGCTGGCCTCGAGCGTGGTGCCGGCCGCGAGCACCTCGCCGGACGGCAAGGTGACCTCGTAGTCCTCGAACACGGTCATGTGGCCGCCCTGGCGGCCGGGGCCGCTCTTGTCGAGCAGCGCCTTGGTGAACGAGCCCTGCGGCGAGCCGCTGCTCGCGCTGCTGGAGAGCGCGTTGAAGTCGACGAACCACGACAGCGGCACGGGCTGCGCGTCGTGCAGCGCGCGCTGCAGGCGGATCTGCACGTCGCGACGGCCCGAGGTCCAGGTGGGGTAGCTCACCTCGCGCCACTCCTTGGCGGCGACGTCGAGGGTGGTGCTCACCGGCACGGACTTCTTCGCCGTGGCGTCCCAGCGGGTGTAGGCCGTCTTGAAGCTGCTCGCGCGGATCACGAAGGTGTTGGCCGTGCTCGCGAGGAGCTTGCCGGTGGTCCGGCTCTTGGTCGTGAGGTTGCGCGCGACCGTCTTGCCGAAGACCTTGTCGAGCTGGGCGCGGACCGCGGTGGAGAGGCCGAAGGCCTCGTCGAGCACCTGGCGCACGAGCTTGCGGTCGCGGCGGGCGGCGTCGGTGGCGAGGCGGCCGGTGGCGAGCTCCTGGTTGACCTTGGTGAGCGCGTTCTTCTGCACGGTCGACATCTCGGCGTCGGCGTCGCTCGGCGCGAAGTCCTTCTCGGCGGCCACCCCGTAGGTGGTCACGAGGTAGTTCGCGGTGCGGAACCAGCCGCCGGTCGAGATCTCCTTCTCGCCGTCGATCTCGCCGTTCACCACCTGCTCGAACCAGTGCCAGTAGGTGACGTAGGTCTGCGACGAGTCGAACTCCTTGCCCGTGGCCTTGAGGTTCATCGACTCGAGCCAGGACGCGTGCGCGTAGATCCAGCAGTTGCCGATCGCCTGTCGCTCGACGACCGATTGCGGGACGTCGGTGATCGCGTCCTCGCTGACCTCGGAGCCGTCCTCGTCAGAGGTGGGCTGGAGGGCGCAGGCCGGGGCGGCGGCGCAGGCGAACGCGAGGGCGAGGGGACCGAGGGCCTTGTGGATCGAGAACATGGGTAGCTCCTTGGGGTCGCAGCGGGGCCCACCATATGCGCCGATGTCGTACCTGTCAATACAGACATTCACATTGGGGCCAAGTTCCCGGCGCCCGCGGATTTCCCGCGGGAATCCACGCGCCGTGGCAGTGCTATGCCGACAGCATGCGTGCCATCGTCCTCCTCGCCCTCGGCCTCGTCGCGTGCAGCAGCGAGTCGCCGCCTGGCTCTCCCCTCGACACCGGCGTCGTCGACGCGGCGAGCGAGGGTGGAGACGACGGGGCCGTCGACGCCAACGACGGTCGCCCGGCGGCCTGCACCACGCTCGATGCCGAGCTCCAGGCGGCGCTCGACAGCGCGCGCGGGAAGAACCCGAACGCGACCCTCGCCGTGCAGGACGAGGCGTGCGGCCTCCGCGCCTTCGTGAGCGGCGACGCCGCCAACGCGACCCTCACCACGCTCTGGCGCATGGGCAGCGTCACCAAGACGTTCGTCTCGGCGGTGATCCTCGGGCTCGTGAAGGAGGGCAAGGTCGCCCTCACCGACCCGCTGTCCAAGTGGGTCGACGCGGTGCCGAAGACGGACGGCGTCACCGTGCGCATGCTCCTGAACCACACGAGCGGCATCTTCAACTACACCGAGGACCCGGAGTTCTTCGCCGATCGCACGAAGAAATGGACCCCGCGCGAGATCGTCGACCTGGCGACGAAGACCGACCCGTACTTCGCGCCCGGCGCCGATTTTCACTACTCGAACACCAACTACGCCCTGCTCGGGATGATCGCCGAGAAGGCGGGCGGCAAGAAGATCAGCGCGCTGATCCGCGAGCGCGCGATCGGTCCGGCGGGGCTCTCCGCGACCTTCTTCGACGGCGAGGAGACCGTCGTCGGCACGATGACCAAGGGGTTCACGGGGACCAAGGACGTCACGTTCGTCAGCGACATGTCGGGCCCGTGGGCGGCGGGGGCCATGGTCGGGCCGGCGATCGATCTCGCGCGGTGGGCCTCGACGCTCTACGGCACGACGAAGATCCTCGACGCCGACCAGCGCAAGGCGCTGCTCGCCGACCCCGCCTCGGGCGGCAACTACGGGCTCGGGGTCGTGATCCTGAAGCCGGCGGTCACGGTCGGCGGCGGGCAGGCGCTCGGTCACGATGGCGCGATCGACGGCTTCGCGACGCAGATGTTCTGGTTCGAGGGGAAGAAGACCGCGGTGGCCTCGATCGTGAACAAGACCGGTGGCGACGCGAACGCCATCACGCTGGCGGCGGTCAAGATCCTGTTCCGCTAGGTCACGTGGGCAGCGATCTCGCTGGCCGCCTGCTCCGCGGCGGGGCAGGGGGCGTTGAAGAAGCCGTGCGGGGCGCCCTCGTAGACGACGAGGCGGGTCGGCAGGCCGAGCGCTTCGCGGTGGGCAGCGAGGCGGCGCGCTTGCGCGACGGGGACCAGGCCGTCGTCGTCGCCGTGGAGCAGCAGCGTGGGCACCTTCGGCGGCTCGGCGTGGCGCGGCGAGTGTGCGGCCCAGCGGCCAGGGTCTCGCGATCGGAACAGAAGGCTCGGCACGACGCGGGCGAGGGGGCCCTCGAGGTGGTCGAGCTCGTAGAGGCCGAAGCACGAGACGAGGCGGTGCACCGGCTCGCGCGCGGCCGCCAGCATCGCCAGCGTCCCTCCGGCGGAGAGACCGACGAGCGACACGCGGGCCTCGTCGAGCGCGAGGGTCCCTGCGCGGCGGCGGAAGAACCCGAAGGCGGAGCGCACGTCGTCGACCGCTTCGTCGAGCCGGCCGCCGCGGAAGATGAGGCGGTAGTCGATCGAGCAGACGGCGACGCCGCTTTCGACGAGGCGGGCCGCGAGGAACCGCATCGGCTTCATGGCGCGCGTCCCGAGCACGAACCCTCCGCCGTGCACGAGGACCACGCTGGCGCCGTTCGGCGTCGCAGGCAGGTAGACGTCGGCGAGGGGTGCGACGCCGCGCGCGTGGGGTCGGTAGCGGACGGTCTCCGTCGGCGCGACGACGGCGAAGTGTGGCGGACCGGCGAGCGAGCGCAGCGCGTCGACGACCGCCCGGTAGCGAAGCCCCGTCACTGCGGGTTGAGCCCGGCGATCGTGAGCAGGGGCTTCGCCACCCCGCCGATGCCCTCGGCGACGATGCACCCGATCGCGATCGTGGTCAGCGTGACCTCGCGCACCGCGAAGCGCCTGGCGAGGACGATCCACATGATGAACCCGCCGACGAAGAACGTCAGGCCGTAGCTCACCGAGAGCACGAGCCCGAGGCCCACGCCGGTGCTCTCGGGGAGGTACTTCTCGAGGCCCTTGATGCGCTCGACGAGCACGTACGCGACGCCGACCGCGGCGCCGATCACCAGCGCCTTGAGTGCGCCGGGGGGCAGGGGCTGCGAGCCGTCGAAGATCTGCGCCGAGGCGGCCCACATCTTGGCGACCGGCGCCGGGAGCTTGGAATCGAGCGTCATCGGGTGGCGCTCGGCGATCTTCTGGAAGGCGAACGCGGCGACGAGCGAGCACGGGAGCACCGTGACGACCTGGAGCCAGAACTGCCACCGCGAGGGCACGCGGAACCAGCGGCCGTAGGCGAAGTCGTTGGTGAGGGTGCCGGCCTGCGCGCCCGATCCGGCCACGAAGCCCGCGCCCGCGAGGTTGATGGCGGCGCTGCGACCGCCGAACGCGGCGGTGACGCCCTGGATGAGGATGCCCATCACGCGCGCGGGGTTGAACGCGGTGAGCGCGGCGGCGCGCGTGGCGATGATGTTCTGGAGGAACCCGCCGACCGCGATCAGGACGATCGAGAGCAGGATCGACACCCCGAAGAACACCTTGAGGACGACGGCGCAGATCACGAACGAGATCGCGGCGAACGCGCCGAACTGGCGCGAGCTCAGGACCGCGTCCTCGTCGACCTCGGTGGATCCCTTGCCGAGAGAGGCGATCGACTTGAAGGCGTCGGCGAACGCGCGCCAGTTGAGCACGATGCCGAGGACGCCCGCGCCGACCAGGAACCCGAGGCCGGGCCAGAAGAACTTGTGCGGGGCCTTCGGGTCCGGGGTCCACCCGAGCTTCGCCATCACCATGAGCGCGCACGCGCCGACGAGGAACCCGACGCAGGTGCGCATGCCCATCAGGTAAGAGCCCGCGGTCGCGAACGGCGACCACGCGATGGCCCCGCCGAACGCCGCGAGCACGGGGATCGCCGTCTCGTCGGGGAGCTTCCCGTAGCCGCCGTCCTTGTTGAGGATGACGACCGCCATCGCCACCGCCGTGGTGACCAGCAGGATCTTCGGCTGGCGTGGGTCGCCCTCCTCGACGAGGGCCCGGATGACCCCCGCGGTGGCCTTGGCGCCGGGCCAGGGGAGCTGCTCGCGAATCACGAGCAACTGGCGCAGCGGGATGACCATGACGAGGCCGACGAGGCTCGAGATGACCCCGAAGATGGTCATCTCGAACAGCGTGTAGGGGCGACCCGTCATCGCCTTGGCCGCGAAGAAGTTGCTGATGAAGCCGAGGCTCCCGCCCGCCGAGCCCATGCTCGCGACGATGACCATTTCGGTGGTGGTGATGGGCAGCTTGGAGACGAAGAAGATGGCGAAGAAGAACAGCGCCGCGATCGTCGGCCCCTCCTCGATGACCCCGAAGGAGAGGGTCAGGTAGGAGTTCATGAAGCAGAGGACGATGGCGAGCGCGAAGCCGGTGGCGATCGAGCGGGTCGTGAGGCCAGGCACCGGGCCCGGGGCGGAGGGCTCTTTCGAGGGCTCGGTGGACTCGGCGGGGGCGGCTTCGGCGGTCATCGCGGGCGGGGTCGTATCCGAGTGGCGCGGCGCTGGCCACTCACGACCGGCGGCAACAGACCGTCGTGTGCCTGCCGCGCACACGAACATCGGATCACGGCGCGGCGCCGAACCACGGAACTGCGGGGAAATCCGCCCGGCACGACGCCTGCTCTCGCGCCTCCGTCCCTCTTCACTCAGGAGAACCCATGCGCGCGTCCGCCCTCTTCCTCACCCTCTCCATCGTCGCCGGCTGCTCGAGCAAGGTGATCGAGACCGACCCGATCAGCAGCGTCGACCCGGCGCGCGCGCTCGACAGCCTCTCGGCCACCGAGGCCGAGCAGTACTGCGCCGACGTCAACGCCTACGCGAAGAAGGCCATCGACACCTTCGACAGCAAGCGGTTCGGGTGCGCGGTGATGGCCCCCGTGGCAGCGTCGGGTACCAAGACCGACGCCGAGGCCCGGAGCGCCTGCAAGAAGGCGTTCGACGAGTGTCTCGCCAAGCCGACCACCTCGAAGCCGACCACCGAGACCACCTCGTGCAAGTCGGCCCACACGGATCTCCAGAAGTGCAGGGGGACCGGCGCGACGGTCGCCGACATGAACGGCTGCTTGCAGGAGACCCGGGCTCAGCTGGAGACGATGAGCGCCTACGACCCGTGCACGGACCTCCTCGCCGGTGGCGTCGGCGCGAAGACGCCCGCGGCCGCGCCCGGCGAGAGCGCTCGGTGCAAGACGCTGCAGGCCAAGTGCCCGGCCGCCTTCTCGTCGACGGCGGAGACCGGCTCGGGATCCGCTGGCGTCCCCGGTTCGTCGGGCTAACGTCGCGGCTCGTTGGACGCCCTGCGCGAATGGGCCGCGATCGCCCGCTACCACATCATGCTCGTCGCCATGACGGCGGCGCTGGTGTTCGGCTGGATCACGACCGGCAAGTACCTGTTCGCGCTCACCCTCGTGGTCGGCCTCGACTGGTTCCTCATCAACCTGATGAACCGCGTGACCGACCTCGCCGAGGACCTCGAGAACGGCATCCCCGGCACCGAGCGCGTCGCCCGGAACGCGCGCGCGTTCACGGTCGGCGCCTGGGCGCTGATGCTCGGCTCGTTCGTCGCCGTGCACCTCGTGTGGCCGGCCCTGACGCCGTACCGCGTGGCCGTGCAGGTCATCGGGCTCGGCTACAACTACAAGATCGTCCCGTCGCCCCGTGGGCTCTCGCGGTTCAAGGAGATGTACTTCTTCAAGAACTTCGGGAGCTCGGTGCTGTTCGTGCTCACCTGCTTCGTCTACCCGCTCGTCGTCGCCGGCACGCGGATCGTGCCGTTCTCCACGGTGGTGGTGCTCGCCCTGTTCTTCGTGCCGTTCGAGCTCACCTACGAGATCCTCTACGACCTGCGCGACCTCGAGGGCGATCGGGCCGAGGGCGTGCCCACCTACCCGGTCGTGCACGGCCCCGCGCGCGCCCAGCAGATCATCGACGCGCTGCTCGTCGGCTCCTGCTGCGTGCTGGTCGTCGGCTTCGCGACCCGGGCCCTCGGGGCGCGCGAGCTGCTCATGCTGTTCGCGCCGATCGCGCAGCGGTTCTTCTACCGGCCGCGCGTGGCCCGCGGGATCACCACCTGGGACTGCATCCTGCTCACGCACCTCGGTACGGCGCAGCTCGTGCTGTTCCTCCTCGGGACGGCGCTGTGGCTGCGGGCGGGCCTGCCGGCGAACGTGTTCCTCTGACGTTGCGGCCGTCGAGAACCCTGCGACACTGGAGCCGATGCGGCGCTGGATCGCGATGGGTCTCCTCTTCGGTTGCGGTGGCGGCGATGGCCCCGCGGAGGTCGTCGACGCTGCGGGCGACTCCATCGAGGACGTCGCGGTCGACTCCGCTGCGGTCGACTCCGCTGGGGGCAGCGATTCCGCGATCGACACCGCGGTCCTGGGTGACACGGCGGGCTCGAGCGACACGGGCGCGTCCTCGGACACCGGCACGACGAGCGACACGGGCACGACGAGCGACACGGGCACGGCGACCGACACAGGAATCGCGGATGCCCCGGGCGACGCAGGGGGGCTCGCCGCGTCGAGCGACGAGTTCGGCTCCGCCTCCACCCTGTCTTCGTTCGGTGACCTGTACCCGTCGCGACACTCGATCCTCGACATCGGAGCGACGACGCCGGGCGCGCTGACGCTCGCGCCCACGCTCGCGCTGCACACCACGTGGTACTCCGACGACTACGGCCCGCTGCTCTACAAGAACGTGTCGACCGACTTCGTCGTGGAGACCGCGGTCGTCGTCACCCGGATCGGATCTTCGGCGGCGCCGTCCGGCAACTTCAACCAGGCGGGGCTCTTCGTGCGCGACCCGGCGACGAGCTATCCCGGCAACGCGCGCTGGCTGATGTACAACGTCGGCCACCAGGACGGTCGCCTGGCCCGCGAGGCCAAGTGGACGAGGCCGGCCACGAGCGGCGCTTCGCTCTCCACGCTCTACCTGAACGACACGCCCGGCGGCTCGCTCACGGTGCAGCTGCGGATCTGCCGGGTCGGAGGCACGTTCCACTTCTTCCATCGCCATCCCTCGGAGTCGGCGCTGGTCGAAGAGGCGTTCGTCACCTCGACGACGCGCGTCAACGGCAATGGCGCTGGGGTCGCCACGCCTGGCGTCTCGTCCAGCGGGGGACCCCTCCGGTTCACGGTGCCGATGGCGAGTGCGGTGCAGGTGGGCCTGATGGTCGGCACCTGGGAGCCTCCCCACGACGTGAAGGGCACGTTCGACTACGTGCGGTTCTCCGCGGTCAGCTCGTACGCGGAGTGCACGAAGGCGCTGCCCTGACCCGGAACGAGGTGGCGAGCAGGTAGGGCACCGCGACGAGCGCGGTGTGCAGGAGCAGCTTCGGGTCGCGCGGCGCGGTCGTGAGCAGGAGCGCGACGAAGAGCCCCGCCGCGAGCACCCGGGGCCCCGCGACGTCGAGGCCGAGGCCGTGCCCGCGCCGCCGCGCAGCGACGACGGCGAGCGCGCCGACGACCGACAGGAGCGCCCAGGGCGCGAAGCCGGCCCACCCGAGCTCACCGCGCAGCGTCCAGCGGAACAGGCCCCACCAGCTCGCGAGGATGAGCGCGTGCGCGACGAGCAGTCCGAACACGAGCTGCAGGAGGCCGCGCGGCCGCAGGCTTGCGCCGAAGGCGAAGTAGCCCCAACCGAGCACGCCGAGGATCGGCACGCCGAGGTGCCCGGGCTCGGCCCAGCCCCAGAGGCCCGCGCGCACCGCCACCACCTCGACCAGCGAGGCGTCGAAGACGACGACCAGGCCGACCAGCGCCGCGGGCCACCGCGCCTCGGGGAAACAGGCGCGGACCACGTCGCGCGCGGAGAGGATCACGAGCGGCCAGATGAGCGGCACGAGGACCGGCACGTGCCCGAGCCGCAGGTGCCAGCCCGGGGCGTAGGCGTAGAATCGGTACCACGCGACGCAGCTCTGCTCGCCGAGCCACCCGGCCACGGCGAGGACGGCGTATTCACCCAGGACGGCGCGCCGCGCCCGCGCCATCGCGGCCAGTGTGGCGACGATGACGACGACGCAGCAGCACTCGAACACCGGCAGCGGCACGGCGCGGCCAGGCTACCACGCTCGGTTCACTTGCAGGCGCCGGCGCTCCCGTCGTCGACGCCGGCGGCGTGGGCGACGCAGGCGTTGGAGTACGTCTTGCCGTCGCAGCCGCACACCGGGGCGAGCTCCTTCGAGCAACCGACCGGGCGCGCCTTGCAGACGCCCGTGCCGTCGAACGCGCCGCACATCTCGGAGGTCGGGTAGTCGCACCACTCGGTCGCGCCGCACACCGCACCGCCGAGCCCGCCGCAGACCTTGTCGGGCGGCGGCACCGGGCAGGCGCCCTTGCTCGCGACGTTGACCCCGACCGCAGAAGCCTCACACGGGTTTCCGTAGCTCTTGCCGTCGCAGCCGCAGACTGGATCGTACTTGTCGGGGCACGCGGTCGGCCGCGGGGCGCACGCGCCCTTCGGCCCGGTCGAGTCGCAGGTGCCGTCGGCCTTCTGGCAGTACTTGGTCGGCGCACACTCGGCGTTGGACCAGCACGACGTGCCGGTCTTGCACTCGCCCTCGTACGCGATGCTCACGCCCGCCATCCCGGCGACGCACGCGTTGCTCTGGGTCTTGCCGTCGCAGCCGCAGACGGGGGCGTAGAGGAAGTCGCAGCCCTCGGGCCGGGCGGCGCACTTGCCGACGCTGGTGCAGGCGCCGGTCGCGCGCTTGCAGTACCCGGCGCCGCACTCGCCCGCGGCGCCGTTGCAGCTCTTCTCGGGGGGGCACTCGCGGTAGAGCCAGCCACACGTGCCCGACGAGGTGCGGCCGCAGACCATCCCGCCGGTGCTGCCGTCCCAGCACTTGATCGAGGGGGTGCCCGGGGCCGGGCCACATTCGGTCGGGGTGCACGAGCTGCCCGAGTCGCTGGTGCCGGTGTCCGTGGCGCCCACGTCGCTGGCCCCGTCGACGCCTCCGTCGTCGGCCGCGACCTCGAATTTCCCGCCGCAGGCGGCGAGGGGCAGGGCGACGAGACCGAGGACGGCGAGGCGAGCGAGGGTGGCCATACCCTTGGCCGAGCAGCTCTCGTGCCAGCAAAATCGTCGAGGATCTCGCGGTGTGGGGTGTGCCACGTGCGGCCCAACCGCCGCGAGGCGGATCGGCGTGTCGCTCGTCACCGATTGCGCGGAGACACCCGCCCGAGGGAGGATGGACCATGCGGATCGTCCTCCTCGTGCTCCTCTCCGGATGCGCGGCGACCGGCACCGTCGCGGGCGAGGACGATGTCGCGACCGACGCGGCGGAGACCTCCGATCCGATCGCCGAGACGTCCGTCGACACGAACGCGACCGACGCAGCGCCGGTCGAGACGGACGTCGCCTTCGACACGGCGCCCGAAGCGACGACGGACGCGCCGCTCGACGTCGGTCCCGACGCGGGGTGTCCGACCAAGGGCTCGCTCGCGATCGGCGAGACCTGGACCCTCGAGGTCGACGCCCACACGGGCGACGAGGCCACCACCCTGCCGAAGCTCGATGCCAACGACGGCAAGGCCGGCGACTCGCCGTATTTCCGGCGCAACAACGTCGCCCGCGCGCACTATTTCCTCGAGGACTACTGGTTTTCGTCCAAGCACCAGGAGGCCGGCGAGCCCTCGCCCACCGGTCCCCAGTGGGTCGACTACGCACCGCCGCTCCGCAAGCTCGGCGCCGGTCGCTACCAGGTCGGGGTCTACTACCGGCAGAGCGACAACCGCGCGCCGTACCCGGCGGTGTACACGGTGCACCCCGCGAGCGGCGCCGCCGTCGTCGTGAAGGTCGACCAGCGCAAGGGCAAAGACTTCGTGAAGGTGGACCTCGGGGCGCACGACCTCGGTTGCACGGGATGGGTGCGCGTCGAGGACACGGGCAACGACTCGATCGTCTTCGGCAAGGCGGAGTTCGTGTACCTGGGGAAGTGACTAGCTCCAGTGGAACAGAACAGAGCTAGGCCCGCTCGGGCCGGTGGCGCACGTAGGTCGCCACGTACAGCGCGGCACTCGCCAGGTAGGCGATCGCGATCGCCGCGAAGAGGCCGTGCCGCTGCCCGTGCAGCTTCACCGCGCCGACCATCAGGGGGATCTGCAGCGCGAGCACCACGAGGAGGTCGAGCCGCAGCGTGACCCGCGTGGCGCCGAACCCCGCGTAGGCGTTCCCGAGCACGATGGCCGCGCCGTAGCCGACGTAGCTGAAGGCGACGATCCCCAGGTATTCTCGGCCGATGGCGATCACCGCCGGCGTCGGGTCGAAGAACCCGAGGATCGGCACCGCCCAGCGCACCGCGGCCCAGGCGAGCAGCGCCATCGCGAGCGCGTCGTATCCAGCGGCGATCAACCCGGCCCGCTTGCCGCGCGCGTCGAGCCCGGCGCCGTGACACGTTCCGGTGAACGTCTGCGCCGCCGAACCCCAGCCCATCGACACGAACAGTGCCATCGACTCCACGCGGAAGATGACGCCGTACGCGGTGGTCGCGGTCTGGTCGTTCGCGGTGGTGAAGGCGTGCGCGATGAGCGCGGTGGTCGCGACGAAGGCCAGCATGCGCACGACGAACTGGGTGGACGATGGCCAGCCGAGGTCCCAGATGCGCCGGAGCTCGACCGGATCGGGGCGCCGGTCGGCCACCGCGAGCGCGCGGCGACGCACGAGCACGACCACCGCCGGGATCAGCACCACGGTGCGCGCGATGATGGTGGCCCACGCCGCGCCCGCGAGCTCGAGGCGGGGCGCGTGCACGAGGTGGGCGAGGGGGCCGAGGAACGCGAACACCGCCGGCCGCGGGCCCTCGCCGTAGACGAGGAGGACCGCCAGCACGAGGTTCAACACGTTGCCGAGCACGAGGATCGTCATCGGCGTCTTGGCCGACCCGAGCGCCCGCATGATCGAGGTGAACTGGAGGAGGAAGAAGATCGAGAACGAGCCGCCGACGATGACCCGCAGGTAGGTGACGGCGAGGCGGGCCACCTCGCCCTTGGCGCCGACCAGGTCGCGGACGATGGGCCCGGCGAGCCCGAGCCCGAGGAGCCCGAAGACCAGCGAGAGGAGCCCGGTGAGGATCAGCGACTGCCAGGCGAGCTTGCGGGCGCCGTCGTCGTCGCCCGCCCCCTTGCGCTGCGCGACGAGCGCGGCCGTGGCGGTCGAGAGGCCGTAGCTCAGGATCGTGCCGACGGCGGCCAGCTGGTCGCAGATGCCGACCGCGCCGATCGACGGCCCGGCCACGCCCTCGGGGAGACGTGCGATGAGGTAGGCGTCGACGAGGTTGAAGGTCACCTGCAGCGCCATGCCGATGGCGAGCGGCGCTCCGAAGCGGAACATCTCGAAGGCCAGCGGCCCGTGGGTGATGCGGCGTGTCTTGTCGGTCACGGCGGGACCGGCCGGGTCTATCATGGCCGGCGATGCAAAGCCCCTACGACTCGGAGGAGTTCTTCCAGCAGATCCTGGTGAAGGCGGTGGCGGCGAGCGCGAGCGACGTGCACTTGAAGGTCGGTCAGCCGCCGGGGGCGCGCATCCGGGGCGACATGGTCTACTTCAAGACCGACAAGCTGAAGCCCGAGGACACCGAGGCGATGGCGCGCCACGTGATCAAGGATCCGGCGGTCAAGCGCGACCTCGCGCAGCTCAAGGAGCACGACACGAGCTACTCGCTGCGGGGCGCGAGTCGGTTTCGCGTGAACGTCTACCGCCAGCGCGGCAGCCTCGCCATCGTCATGCGCGCCATCCCGCAGGTGGTGCCGGGGTTCGAGGCGCTCGGCGCGCCCGCCGCGTGTCGGAGCTTCTGCGAGAAGGATCGCGGCCTCGTGCTGGTGGTCGGCGCGGCCGGCAACGGCAAGTCCTCCACCCTCGCCGCCATGATCGGCGAGATGAACCGCACCCGGGCGCTGCACATCGTGACCATCGAGGACCCGATCGAGTTCTTGCACGAAGACCTGATGTCGAGCGTCTCGCAGCGCGAGGTGGGCATCGACACCGGCGGCTTCGCGCCGGCCCTCCGCTCGGCGCTCCGCCAGGACCCGGACGTGATCCTCGTCGGCGAGATCCGCGACGAGGAGACGATGGACATCGCCCTCAAGGCGTCCGAGACCGGCCACCTCGTGCTCTCCACGCTGCACACCCCCGACGTCGCCCGCACCGTCGGCCGCATGCTGGCCCTCGCGCCGAACGCCGATCAGAAGGAGCTCCGCGAGCGCATCGGCGACAACCTGCAGGGGATCGTCGCCCAGCGCCTCTTGCCGCGCCGCGACGGGCAGGGCCTCGCGCTCGCCGCGGAGGTGCTCGTGTGCTCGGGCACGGTGCGCGAGTCGATCAAGCGCCCCGACAACAACCCCTCGCTCAAGGAGTGCATGGAGAAGGGCGTCCACCCCTACGGCATGCAGACCTTCGAGATGCACCTCAAGCAGCTGGTCGCGGCCGGCCTGCTCGACAAGGAAGTCGGTCGAGCCGCGATGAGCTTCTAGCGGTCGTCTGTTAGGCTGCCGACCATGCAGTTCGCCCCGGCCGCCGTCGACGCCCGCACCGAACACGGACGCCTCGTCCTCCGCTCGCCGACCGCGCTGCCGACCCCCGCGCGGTGCGTCGGTGAGTGGCTCGAGGGCTGGGCTCGCCGCGCGCCGACCAGCACGTTCCTCACCGAGACCTCCCCCGACGGCGTCCGCATCGTCGACTACGGCGCGGCGCTCGAGGCCGTGCGCGGCATCGCGGCCGGTCTGCTCGCGCTCGGCGCGACCCCCACCCGTCCGGTCATGCTGCTCTCCGACAACGGCGTCGACCACGCGCTCGTGCAGCTCGCCGCCATGCACGTGGGCGTGCCCGCGGCCCCCATTTCCACCGCGTATTCGCTGATCTCGAAGGACCACGCCCGGCTCCGCACGATCGCTGCCGCGCTGCAGCCGAGCGTCGTGTTCGTGGCGAGTCGCGCCCCCTTCGAGAAGGCGCTCGCCGCGGTCGCGGAGGTGGCGCCCGACGCGCGAGTCGTGGCCGGGGACACGGATCTCGACGCCCTGCGCACGCGGTCGGTCGGCGACGAGGTCGACCAGGCCTTTGCCGCCGTCGGCCCCGACACGGTGGCCAAGGTGCTGTTCACCTCGGGCTCCACGGGCTCGCCCAAGGGTGTCATCAACACGCAGCGCATGTTGTGCTCGAACCAGGAGGCCATCGCGACCGTGTGGCCGCTGCTCGGCGCGCGCCCGCCCGTGGTCGTGGACTGGCTGCCTTGGAGCCACACCTTCGGCGGCAACCACAACTTCTTCATGGTGCTGCGCAACGGCGGCACCCTGCACGTCGATCCGGGTCGCCCGCTGCCCGGGCGCATCGAGCAGACCGTGGCGCGCCTGCGCGCGGTGTCGCCCACGCTCTACTTCAACGTCCCGCGCGGCTTCGACGTGCTGCTCCCGTTCCTCGAGAAGGACGACGTGCTCGCCGAGCGCTTCTTCGCCAAGCTCGACCTCGTGTTCTACGCGGCGGCGGCGCTGCCGCAGTCGCTGTGGGAGCGGCTCGAGCGCGTCGCGCGACGCTTCCGCAACGGCGGGGTCCCGTTCGTCTCCGCGTGGGGCTCCACCGAGACCGCGCCGCTCGTCACGTCGGTGCACTTCCCTATCCCGCGCGCCGGCGTCATCGGCCTGCCGGCGCCCGGGTGCGAGCTCGCGCTCGTGCCCGAGGGGGACAAGCTCGAGATGCGCGTGCGGGGGCCCAACGTCACGCCGGGTTACTGGGAGGCCGGAGGTGGCATCCGCCCGTTGCCGGTGGACGAGCACGGCTTCCTGCGCACCGGTGACGCTGGGCGCCTCGAGGATCCGAACGAGCCCGCGCGCGGCGTGGTCTTCGACGGGCGCACGGCCGAGAACTTCAAGCTCAGCTCCGGCACCTGGGTGGCGGTGGGAGAGCTCCGGCTGCGCGCGGTTTCGGCCTGCTCGCCCGATGTCCAGGACGCCGCCGTCGCCGGGCACGATCGCTCGAGCGTCGGCCTCGTGTTGTTCGCCTCCCCTGGCGCGGACCCAGTCGGCCTCGCCGACCGCGTGCGCGCGCGCTTGCAGGCCCACAACCGCGACAACCCGGGTTCGAGCTCGCGCGTCGTCCGCGCGATCTTCGCGACCTCGCCGCCCGCGATCGACGACGGCGAGATCACCGACAAGGGCTACCTCAACCAGCGCGCGGTCCTGCGCGCGCGGGCCGACCTCGTCGAGCGCCTCTACGCCGCGGTCCCCGACGCGGACGTCCTCGTGGTCGAGGAGGACGAGCGTCCGAAGAGCGTGGTGCCCACCGTGGCCGCGCTCTCCCGATCCGAAGACGGCGAGGGATGAACACCCGCATCGAGCAACCGGGCACCGAGGCGGCGCGGGGCGCGGACGTCCTCGTGCGGCGGGCGCTGCGGCTGCTCCCCGGAGACCGCGTGGACGTGCTCCACCACGACTCCGCCGTCGTCGAGGGGCTCGTACGCGCGGCCGCGGCGCGGGCCGGCGTGCGGGTCGAGGTGCACGACCTCGGGCCGCTCGTGCACGAGACGAGCGCCGTGCGGCTGCGGAGCACCCTGCGCGGGCTCCTCCAGGGTGCCACGGCGAGCGTGCTCCTCGCGCGGGGGGGACTGCCACAGGGGGTGTCCGTCGCCGTCGTGCGCGCGGCGGGCGAGCTGCGCACGCGCCACGTCCACATGCCCAACGTCGATCCGCGCGCGCTCGGCAGCTCGGTCCGCGCCGACCCCGACACGCTCGGCGCGATCAACGCACGCCTGGTCGACCGGCTCGGGGCCGGCGCCACGGTGCACGTGACGAGCGACGCGGGCACCGACCTCACCGTGAAGCTCGGCCCACCGTACCCGCTCGTGGCCGACCACGGCTGCCCCGAGCCCGGCAAGTGGGACAACCTGCCAGCGGGGTTCGTCTATGCGCACCCGCTCGACGTCCACGGCACGCTCGTCGCCGACCGGATCGCGCACGGCTCCACGGTGAGCCGCCTCGGGCCGAGCCTGCGTCGCAAGCCGCTCCGGGTGACGGTCGAAGGGAGCCGCGTCGTCGCGTCGACCTCCGACGACGACGAGCTCCACCGCGCCTTCGAGGCCTACCGCGCCTCGCACGTGCACGCACCGAGGGTCGGATTCGTCTCGATCCCCACCAACCCGCTCGCGCGGCTCGAGATCGGCAACCTCGCCCACGACGGGCTCTTGCCCGGGATGCGGGTGTTCCTCGGGTTCTCCGACTCCGAGGCCACCCTCGCGCCGTTCGACCTCGACCACGGGTTCCGCCTGACCGGTCGTGGGCAGACCGTGCGGGTGGGCGAAGAGGTGGTCGTGGAGAGTGGGCGGCTCACGCCCGCGCTGCTCCAGGACTGACCGTCAGTCGCGCTTGATCGACTCGATCCAGGTGCGCGTGTCGTCCTCGTCGTAGGCGAACGAGAAGCTCACCTTGTCCCCGACCGCGATGCCGTCGAGGAGGCGCGGGTCCGACACCGGGAAGGACATCGTCATGGCCTTCATGAAGTTCGGGATGTCCTCGTGGTCGATCTTGACGGACTTCTTCCCCTCGCCGATCGCCTTGACGACGCCGCGCGAGGCATAGCGGACCACGTGGTGACCGGGCGGGACGGCCGGCAGCGTGTACGAGGTCGTGCCCGAGGCAGCGGTCGTGGTCGCGCTCGGGTCGGAGCGCCGACATCCGACGGAGAGGGTGAGGAACGCCAGCACGAGCAGCCGAGGCATCCCCCCACCTAGCACGCCGCAATGTGTCGACGAAGTGACGGTCGTGTGTACACTTCGGATCACCATGCGCCGTCTCCTCTTCGCTTCCGCCTTGCTCGCCGCGTGTTCGAGCCCTGACGAGGCGGGGCCCGCACCGGTCGACTCCGGCACCACGGACGGCGCCGAGGACACGGCGCCCGCCGTCGAGCACGACGATCCCTGCACGTCGACCGCGCCGACGCTGGGGGTGGTCCCTTCGACGCGCGTCGCCACGATCGTCTCCAAGAAGCGACCGCAGACGGCCTCCGGGGTCTCGCCCGACGGTCCGCCCGGGCTGCCCGGGTACCTCGCCGCCGGCCTCGGCGAGTGGGAGGCGGGGCCGGCCGAGCCTGGTCTCGTCGACGACACGCTGTTGCCCGGGGCTGGCTCGAGCAGCGCGGCCAGCGATCGGCGGAGCGTCGCGTTCGTGCTGCACGTCTCCGACACGCAGCTCGTCGACGACGAGTCCCCGAGCCGCCTGATGGTCCTCGACAACCCGATCACCTCCGGCGCGGGTCGGCCCCAGGAGGGCGGGGTGGCGAGGGCGACGAGCGCCATGCACCGCACGCTCGCCGCGATCACCAAGGCCAGGCCGTTCGACTTCGAGCTCGTCACCGGCGACTGCGCCGACAACGCCCAGGCGAACGAGCACGCCTGGTTCGTGCAGCTCATGGACGGCAAGAAGGGCCTCGATCTCGACAGCGGCGCCGACGACGATCCCGTCGTCGGTCCGGGCAACGACTGGAAGGACCCGTTCGATCCCGTGCCCGCGCCAGCACCTTGGTACTTCGTCTTCGGCAACCACGACAACGAGGTGCAGGGCAACTCGGTCCCGAGCGCCTTCACCTCCGAGCTCTCCCTCGGCACCACGCCCAAGAGCGGCACCCGCGACTACCGGAGGAAGGGCGCGCCGATCACGCGCGAAGAGGTGCCCGCCGACCCGCGCCGCAAGCAGCTCACGAACGCCGAGATCGTGGCCGGGTTGTTCGACACCGCGTCGGTGCCCGGACCGGTCGGCCACGGCTTCACCAAAGGCAAGCCCGGGACCAGCTACGTGGTCGAGCCGATGCCCGGCGTGCCACTCCGCCTCGTGTCGCTCGACACCACCGATCCGTCGGGCGGATCGAGCGGGTCGGTGCTGGTCAAGACGATGACCGAGTTCCTCGAGCCGACGCTCGCCGCCGCCGAGAAGGACGGCTTCCTCGTCATCCTGTCCTCGCACCACCCGACCTCCACCATCGACGCGGGCAAGGGCGACGACACCAAGCCCGACGCCGCGTACCTCACGCGCGAGCAAGTCGAGAAGGCCGTCGCGGCGCACCCCAACGTCATCCTCTGGCTCGCCGGCCACGAGCACAGCCACCGCATCTCGGCCATCAAGGGACCCTCCGCGGACGCGCCCGGATACTACGAGATCATGACCGACGCGATCGCCGACTGGCCCTCGCAGGCGCGGGCGATCGAGCTGGTCTGGGTGCCAGGCGACGACTCGCTCAGCATCTACACGTCGACCATCGACTACGCCGCCGAGTCCTGCCTGGAGGCGCGGTTCCGCACCTACTCGCTCGTGGACGTGAACAGCGGGTGGAGCCCCTCGGGCGCAGGGCGGCCGGCCGACCGCAACGTGGAGCTGCGGCGCAAGGTCCCGAAGGGCGTCAAGCTCGCGGGCCTCGGCAAGACGAAGATCGAGACGGAGACCACGCTCGTCGGGAAGTGAGGCGGCTCCGCGGACGACGGCCCGAGCTCGGCGCGAGCGAGGCCAGGGAGAGACAAGGCGCCTCCCTGCCGTCCGGATGCGCTTCCAGGTGACGGATTCGCCCCGCTGCCGCAGAGTACGAGCCATGCACAGGGGTTCGCTGGCGATCGCGCTGTCCATCGGGCTCTTGGTGGGCTGTGGCGCCCGCACCGGTCTGCGCGAGGATCGGGGCGACGGTGGAGGGGTGGGTCTCGGTGACGACGGCACGCTCGATCCCGACGGCGGGGGCGACGACGACGGCAGTACGATCCCCATCGAGGGCCCCGGCCTCGGTCTCTGCCCCTCCACGCCGCCGAGCCCCGGTGACGCCTGCGGCGACTACACGCACTACTGCCACTACTACGCCGCCGCCTCGTCGACCTGCGTCCGCTCGGCGTGGTGTCGCTACAACGAGTCCCGCAAGTTCGCCTTCGAGCCGATCTCCAAGTGCGACGAGCGGTTCGCCGCGAGCAGCTGCGACGAGGGGTTGCCGTGCGGGATCGTCGTGCCGCCGCTGGCCCGCTGCGTCGTTTCGTGCGCGCGAGCCTGCGCGTGCGACAAGGCGACCGGCTTGCTCCGCTGCTCGCCGCTGCCCTGCTAGGCCACGATCTCGGTGCCGATGCCGCGGTCGGTGAAGATCTCGAGCAACATGGCGTGCTCCACCCGACCGTCGACGACGTGGACCTTGCGCACGCCTCCCGCGATCGCGGCGAGGGCGCACTCCACCTTCGGGATCATGCCGCCGACGATGACGCCGCTCTGTCGCAGCTCGGCGATCGAGGTGGCGGTCAGCGACGGGATGAGCTCGCCCTGGCTGCCCTTGACGCCCTCGATGTCGGTCATCAGCACGAGCTTCTCGGCGCCGAGGGCCGCGGCCACCGACCCGGCCACCGTGTCGGCGTTCACGTTGAGCGACGCGCCGCGGTCGTCGACGGCGATGGGGGCGATCACCGGGATGAACCCGCCGTTCATGAGCTGGTGGACGACCGTGGGGTCGACGCCGTGTACCTCGCCGACGCGGCCCGGATCGACCTCGACGCCCTTCTTGGTGCGCATGCGGTCCACCTTGCGGGCGCGGAGGAAGCCGTCGTCCTTGCCGGAGAGCCCGACCGCGCGACCGCCGTGACCGCAGATCAGCGAGACGATTTCCTTGTTGAGGCGGCCGGCGAGGACCATCTCGACCACCTCCATGGTGCGATCGTCGGTGACCCGCAGCCCGTCGATCCGCTCGGAGACCACGCCCATGGTGGCGAGCATCTGGTCGATCTGCGGGCCGCCGCCGTGCACCACCACCGGGTGGATGCCGACGTACTTGAGCAAGGCGACGTCGCGCGCGAAGCCGTCGCGCAGCTTCTCGTCGATCATGGCGTGACCGCCGTACTTGATGACGAACGTCTTGCCGTGGAAGCGACGGATGTACGGCAGGGCCTCGTGCAGGACGGAGGCCTTCTCGATCAGCTCGCGCATGTCGGCGGCAGTCTAGCGGCGTCGGCGTCTCCCTAGTAGCGGGCGTCGACGAACACGGCGCGCCCGGCGATGCATTCGCCTTGGTGCCTAGGCCGCGGGCGGGCGCGTGCTCTGCCGGCGGGTCATCGGATCGTGGAACGAGAGGCCCGCCACGACGCCGTCGGCCTGCTCGCGGATCCACTGCACCCGCGCCTTGCCGAGGTAGGTGCGACCCGCGCTCACGACCTCGAGCTGGATCTCGTCGCCGACCTTGAGGGGCTCCTCGGTGATGATGCGCATGCCGCCGTGGCAGACGTTGAGCGCCCAGCCCTCGAACTCGGCCTCGAGCTCGATCTCGGAGATGCGCCCGTTGGCCTCCTCGACCTTGCTGATGGCGATGGGCTTGGCGAACGGGATGCGCTCGCCCTGCCGCCGCGCGCCCCAGCGGGCGTCGTGCTCACCGTCGTCGGGGAGCAGCTCGACGAGGCGCTCGAGGGGCAGCTTTTCGGAGGGGTTCGGGTCGTCGCTCACGTGATCTCGAGCAAGCGTCGCACGACCGTCGCAGCCGTCAAGGCTGGACGCCGGTGCGCACGCATGGGGGGAACTGGAGAGTCGGGGCGGAACGGTCGAGCCGCCGAGACGGAGCGTGATCAGCCGCCGAGCAGGGTCTTGGCGATGACCAGGCGCTGCACCTGCGAGGTGCCCTCGTAGATCTGGAGGACCTTCGCGTCGCGCATCAGCTTCTCGACCGGGTACTCCTTGGTGTACCCGTTGCCGCCGAACACCTGCACGGCGTCGATCGCCGTCGCCATCGCGCTGTCGGCGCCGTAGGCCTTGGCGCACGAGCTGACGAGCGGGCTGCGCTGCTTGGTGTCGAGCGCCCACGCCGCCTTGCGCACGAGGAGCTGCGTCGCCTCGATGCGGATGGCCATCTCGGCGAGCATCGCCTGCACCATCTGGTGCTGGCCGATCGGCACGCCGAACGTCTTGCGCTCCTTGGCGTAGGCGACACACTCGTCGAGCGCACGGCGCATGAGGCCGACGGCGCCTGCGCCGATGTCGGGGCGGGTCGTGTTGAAGGTCTCCATCGCGAGCTTGAACCCGGCGCCGGCCGGCGCGAGCAGGTTGGCCTTGGGGACCTTCACGTCCTCGAGGGTGATGACGCAAGTGTCGCTCGCGCGCTGGCCGAGCTTGTCCTCGTGCTTGGCCACCTGGAAGCCGGCCCAGTCGCGCTCGACGATGAACGCCGCGATGCCCTTGTGGCGCGCCGCCGGGTCCTCGGTCGCGAAGATCACGAACCACTTGGCGCGCGAGGCGTTGGTGATCCACGCCTTGCTGCCGTTGAGCACGTAGTCGTCGCCGACCTTGGTGAACTTGCACTGCATGCCCGCGACGTCGCTGCCCGCGTTGGGCTCGCTGGTCGCGTACGCCGAGCAGATCGGCTCGCTCGTGAGCCAGCCGAGGTACTTCTTCTTCTGCTCGTCGTTGCCGCCCAGGATGATCGGCGTGGCCGCGAGGGTGTTGGCGGTGATGCTCGTCTGGATGCCGGTGCACCCGTAGGCGAGCTCTTCGGTGATCATCGTGCTCTCGAGCTCGCCGAGCCCGAGCCCGCCGTACTCCGGCGGGACGGTGATGTTGACGAGCCCGTTCTCCCACGCGGCCTCGAACAGCCCGGCGGGGAACTCCGCCTTGCGATCGGCCTCGGCGGCGACCGGGATGATGCGCTCCTTCGCGAAGCGACGGGCAGCAGCGACGAGTTGTTCTTGCTCTTCGGTCAGGCGGAAATCGAGCATGACGCGGCAGTACACCGCGCGCGCAGCGGAGTCGAGTGGGCAGCGCCGAGGCCGCGCGGAGTTGCTAGCGAAGTGGGTACTGCGACTGCACGAAGTCGGTGCCGCCAGCGTGACACAGCTTGCACGCCGAGACGCCCTTGCCGTCCGCCTGCACGGTCCCCTTGCTCTTGTCCTGGATCTCGTACCAGTACCAGTTGTCGCCGCCGTTGCTCGTCGCCGCGAGCTTGGTCGCGTAGGCGTAGCCCACGACCGTGGTCGTGCCGCTGCCGTAGATCTCCTTCACCATCGTCGCGCCGCGCGGGTGCTCCTTGTTCTTCGCCTTCAGCGAGGCGTCGAGCTCGGGGGAGAGGTAGGTCTTCACGTTGAAGTTGTGCGGGCCGTCGCCGAGGTGCACGGCCGACTCGTGCGGCCAGCTCGAGTAGCTGCCGGCGTCGAGCCACGGGCGCAGCTTGGCGGAGTCGGTGGGGTAGGGCGCGCTCTCGGTCGGCGCGGGATCACTGCCACAGCCGACGAGCACGAGGGACGCGAGGAGAGGAGCGACAGAGCCGAGGCGCATCCTCACGACGGTAACAGACTTGCTCAATCGTCGCGATGCGCCGTCAGTCGGGGAACCGGAAATCCAGCCGCGGTCGGCCGAGCTCCGCGAGGGCCGCCTCCACCCGCGAGAACGGCCGGCTCCCCAGGAAATGCCGCGCCGACAGCGGCGAAGGGTGCGCGGCCTCGATCACCCGGTGCCGCTTCGGTGTGACGAGCTCGGCCTTCTTCTTGGCGAACCCGCCGAGGAGGAGGAACACCGCCGGCGTGCGCCGCGCGATGACCGCCGCGAGCACCGCGTCGGTGAACGCCTCCCAGCCCTTGCCCGCGTGCGCGCCCGGCGTCGAGTCCCGCACCGTGAGCACGGTGTTGAGCAGGAGCACGCCACGCTCGGCCCACACGGTGAGGTCGCCGTGCTCGGGCGCAGACACGCCGAGATCGGCCTCGAGCTCGCGCAGGAGGTTGCGCAGCGAAGGCGGCTTCTTCACGCCGGGCGGCACCGAGAAGCAGAGGCCGTGCGCCTGCCCTGGCTGGTGATACGGGTCCTGCCCGACGATCACGAGCTTGACCTTGGAGAGCGGCGTCGCGCGCAGCGCCGCGAACACCTGCTCCTCGGGCGGATACACGGGCACCTCGCCCGCGCGCTCCTCGTCGAGGAAGCGCGACAGCTCGGCGTAGGAAGGATCGGCGACGGCCCCCGCGAGCGCGTCCGCCCACCCAGGGGGGATCGGCGGCAGCGGCACGGCTACTCCTTGAGACGGGCGCGCTTCCTGGCGATCTCGGCGCGCGCGGCGCGCAGGCCCATCGTGTAACCGATGGTGAGCCCGACGATCAGGATGCCGGGGATGAAGATGACGTGCTCGGGCGTGATCGACAGGTTCACGGCTTCGCGGCCTTCTTGATCTGCTCCTCGAGCTTCGCGAGCCCCTCCGCGGTCGCGCTCTGCCGGGTGAACGTGCGGACCACCAGGGCGAGCACGATGAACCACACGACGGCGTAGGCCGCGATGAGGAGGCTGCCACCGCTGACGCTCTCGCCGGCGCCGTCGATCGCGCGGAACGCTCCGCCGCGGTCGTCGGTGGTCGTGGAGGCGACCGGCGCGGCCGCGGGCGCAGAAGCGGTCGGAGCGGCAGCGGTCGGAGCAGGAGCGGGGTTCTGCGTGTTCATGCGTCGTCTCCGGCGAGGAGGCCTCGCTCGATGGCGTTCTCTTCGGCGGCCGCGACGCGGCGGGCGATCAGCTCGCCCCGCACCCGCACCCAGACGAGGAGGATCGTGAGCGCCGTGAAGGCCGCGAACGACAGCCACAGCGCCGGGTACATGCGTGGATCGAGGCCGCCACCGCCCTTGGTGATCACGGTCGGGTGCTGCCCCGACCACTTGCGGACGGAGAAGTGGATGATGGGCAGGTCGGCGACGCCGAGGATGCCGAGCACGGCGGCGAACTTCTTCTCGGCCTCGCCGTTGCCGCCGAAGGCGCGCAGCACGAGGTAGGCGACGTAGATCAGGAGCGCGAGCAGCGTGGTGGTGAGCCGCGGGTCCCAGGTCCAGTAGGTGCCCCAGGCCTTGCGGGCCCACAGCGGGCCGGTGACGATCACGATCCAGCCGAACGCGACCGCGAGCTCGGCGCCGGCCTGGGCGAGCGCGTCGCCCTTGTCGTTGCCGGTGCCGATGTACCAGGCGCTGCCGACGAAGCAGACCGTGGCGCCGAGGTACATGCAGTACGCGCTCGGCACGTGGAAGTAGAAGATCTTCTGGACGATCCCCATGATCGCCTCGGTCGGGGCCACGCCGAAGATCTGCCACAGCGCCGCGGCCATGAGCCCGCCGGTGAGCGCGACGAGCGCGTAGAATCCTAGCCGCGAAGACACGGCGCGACCCTAGTGCCGGAGGGCCGTCGGATCCAGTGCCCCTGGCTCCGGCCTGCGGCCGGGTCTCGCGCCCATCGGGGCGCGTCCCGAGCAATCGGAGCGGAGGACCGGACAGGGACGGTCCGGGAGCGACCAAGGCAAAAAGTGTTTCGCTCCGGTCCCTAGCCCTGCCCCTGGGTCACCTGTTTCACCGCCTGGGTCGCGCGATCGACGAGCTTGGAGGTGAGATCGACGACTTCCACGTAGCGATAGACGCCGGCCTGGAGCGCCAGGAGGTCGCCGGAAGAGAGGTCCTTTCCTCCCGCGTGCGAGGCGCGATCGACGATCGCCTCCCCGCGCTGGATCTCCTTGCCGAGGCCGCGCACGACCTCGCCGAAGCTGGGGCCGCTGGGGGCGGCCGGTGGCTTGGGGGCAGGGGTGACGTCGATCGGCGTCGGACCCTTGGTGACGATGGCCGGGAGCTCGCTCATGAAGAGCGGTCGGCACGACCCCGAAGGGAGTTGCGAGGAGAGACTATTTCTTGAGGATGCCGGCGGCGTAGAGCCCGCCAACGATGCCGGCGAGGACGACGACCAGCACCGCGATCTTGGTCCCGATGCCCGAGCCACTCGGGGGTTCGGGCTCGGCCAGCGCGGTCGTCGGGTGCGGTTGGGATCCCAGCCCCTGGGATCGGGGTGGGGCGAGGTCTGCGCGACCATGGCCGCCGCTCGCGGGGGCCGGCGTGGGGTTGCGCGCGGCCGGCATCTGGAGCGGTTCGGCTCCTCCGCCTGTCCCGGAGCTCGGCCCTGGTTCGGGTGGGGGTTCGTCGTCTTCCAGCGCAGAGAGATCGCCCGAGATGGTGTGCACGCCGCGCGAGGAGCCACGGAGCGAGGCGCCGAGGTCGAGCGGGCGATCGCCGCCGATGGCCGGGCCGATGCCGAGCGAGCCCACGTCGAGCGGACGCGCCGCGACCTGCTCGCCGGTCTCGAGGGACTGGAACTGGAACACCGCCTGCTCGGCCCACTGGAGGAACTGCTCGACGCCGCTGCCGCGGGCCGCCTCGCGCTCGCGACGCTTCTGCTCCATCGCCGAGAACACGAGATCGCTGATCTCGAAGTCGGAGACGGGGTGCTGGCCGTAGCGGTAGAGGAAGGCGTTGAGGTCGGCGCCGAACTCGCGCGCCGTGGAGTACCGCTGCTGCGGATCGGCGGCGAGCGCGCGGGCGAGGATGGGCTCTAGCTCCGGGGCGACGTCCGGGCGCAAGCGCGTGATCGGCGGGACGATCGCGCGCTGGACCATCTGCACGGTCTCGAGGTCGGTCTTGCCGAGGAACAGCCGCCGACCGGAGAGGAGCTCCCACAACATGATGCCGACAGCGAAGATGTCGGCGCGCGCGTCGACCTCCTGGCCGCGCGCGGCCTCGGGGGCGAGGTAGCTGAACTTGCCCTTGATGATGCCGGGCTCGCTCTTCTCGAGCTGCGTGTTGGCCTTGGCGAGGCCGAAGTCCACGATCTTGCACTCGCCGTGCTTGGTGACGAGCACGTTGGGCGGGGACATGTCGCGGTGGACGATGTTGAGCGGGACGCTGTTCTCGTCGACGACGTAGTGGGCGTACTGGAGGCCCTTGCAGAGCTCGATGGCGATGAAGACCGCTTCTTCGGCGGGGAACGGGCGGCCCGAGGCCTTGAGGGTGTCGATGATGCCGCGGAGGTTCGCGCCGTCGACGAACTCCATGACGATGAAGTAGGTACCGTCGCCGACGCCGATGTCGAACACCTGCACGCAGTTGCTGTGCGAGAGGCGGGCCGAGAGCCTCGCCTCGTCGAGGAACATCTTGATGAACGTCTCCTTCGCCGCGAGGTGAGGGAGGACGCGCTTGATGGCGACCTGCTTCTTGAAGCCCTGCAGGCCGATCGACTCGGCGCGGAACACTTCGGCCATGCCGCCCGATTCGAGGCGGTCGATGACTCGGTATCTTTGGTCGTTCGCCATCGTAGGATTCCAGCGTCAGCGTTTCACAGCGCGGATCCGCTGGTCAAGCAACCCGCGGAGCGAGGCCTTGTAGACGGTCGGACGGCGCGGCGCCTCCTCGAAAGTCGTGGAATCAAACATCCCGGGCGCAGCGGAAGCCGAGGTCGGCCTCGTGGGCCGAGGGCGGCAGCCGCGCCCGCGCCGCGCCGCGGAGGGACACCATCGGTTGCCGGTAGCTGCCCCCGCGGATCACGCGGAACACGCCCGTCGGTGGCCCCAGCGGATCGGTGACCTTTCGCGGCAGGAGCGGCGACTTGGGATCGATGAACAGCTCGCCGTCGTTCTTCTTCATCGCCGAGAGGCCGTAGACGTCCTCCCACCAGTCGGCGACCCACTCCGCGGCGTTGCCCGCGAGGTCGTGCAGGCCCTCCGGGGTCGTGCCCTCGGGGTAGCTGCCCACCGGGGCGATCCACATCGCGCCGTCGGTCGGGTCGGGGATGCCCGAGATCCACTCGTCGAGCGTCTTGAGGAACAGGCTGCCGTAGTCGAGGCTGCCGTGGTTCGCGATCTTGGGGTTCGGGAGCTTCCCCCAGGGGTAGCGGCGCCCGGACAGGCCCCGCGCCGCGCGCTCCCACTCCGCCTCGGTCGGCAGACGCGCACCACGGAAACTGCAGTAGCGGACGGCGTCGTTCCAGCTCACGTGGGTGACGGGGAGGTCGTCGCGGTCGAAGCGCGCGTCGCCAGCGACGAACGTGGGCGGCGTGCACCCGCCCGCCGAGACACACCGTCGGTAGGCCGCCACCGTGACCTCGGTCCGGTCGAGATCGAAGGCGCGCAGGGTGACCTCGCGCGCCGGGGTCTCGTGGAGGAACACGCTCGAGATGCACGCGCTCTTCTTGTCGGCCTTGCCCGAGCGGCACTCCTCGGGCTCGCAGAGGAACCCGAGCGGCTCGGCCTGGCACTGCGCCTTGGCCCAGAAGAGGTCGGCGTCGCTGCCCATCGTGAAGACTCCCGCCGGGAACCGCACCATGCCCGACGGCTGAGGTAGGAGCAGCGCGGCGCCCGCGCTCACGTCGACCGCCGTGCTCTTGTCCAGGGGGGGCTTCGCGGGCAGCGCCGTCTCGCCGCGCACCCCGCCCGGGAGCGTCGTCGCCACGACGGCGAAGGCCGCGAACCACCAGCGCATGCGCCCACAGCGTAGGAGAATATCCGTCGCCCGCCCATGGACTCGGGTTGGGTTCTTCGGCCCTCCCGTCTAGGCTCGCCGGTTCCGTGTCCGCCCACCTCCGCGAGCTCCTCGATCTCCTCCTCCGCTGGGTCCACCTGATCGCCGGGATCATGTGGGTCGGCAACTCGATGCTGTTCAACTGGCTCGACCGCAACCTCGAGCAAGAAGAGGGCGCCCCGCCGGGCTTCGAGGGGCGCATCTGGATGGTGCACAGCGGTGGCTTCTACGACGTGGTCAAGAAGCAGCTCGCGCCCGGCGAGCTCCCCGCCCGGCTCCACTGGTTCAAGTGGCAGAACTTCACCACCTGGGCGAGCGGGATCAGCCTGCTCGTCGTCGTCTACTACGCGAGCGGCGGCGGCCTGCTCGTCGACCCGTCGGTGCGGGCGCTGAGCGTGCCGCACGCGATCGGGATCGGCGTAGGCACCATCCTCGGCGCGTGGGTGGTGTACGACGTGCTCTGTCGCACGCTCGCCAAGGCGCCCGCCGCGTTCGGGCTCGCGGGCTTCGCGCTCCTGTTCGGCATGGCGTTCGGGCTCTCGCAGGTGCTCTCGGGGCGCGCGGCGTACATCCACGTCGGGGTGGTGCTCGGCACGATCATGACCGGCAACGTGTGGATGGTGATCGTGCCCTCGCAGCGCGAGCTCGTGAACGCGCTGCAGGAGGGGCGCGCGGCGGACCCGGAGATCGGCAAGCGCGCGAAGCAGCGATCGATCCACAACAACTACATGACCTTCCCGTTGCTGTTCATCATGATCAGCAACCACTTCCCGAGCACGTACGGGCAGCGGCTCGCGTGGGTCGTGCTCGCGGTGCTCACCATCGGTGGCGCGCTCGTGCGTCACTTCATGAACATTCGTTTCTGGTACAGGGCGTGGTTCCCGATGGCCACCGGCACCGTGCTCGCCTCGGTGACCGCCCTCTTCGTGCTCACGCGTCCGCGCGCGCCGGAGCCCACCGTGGTGGTGCCGACGGCGCCCGTCAGCTGGGCCGACGCCAAGGCGATCCTCGACAAGCGCTGCGTGCCCTGTCACGCGCAGGCGCCGACCGACGACGTCTGGAAGGTCCCGCCGGGTGGCGTGATGTTCGACACGCCACCGCGCGCGCAGGCGGCGGCGAACCGCATCCGCGAGCGGGTGTGGATCCAGAAGACCATGCCGCTCGCCAACAAGACCCAGATCACCGACGCCGAGCGGGCGACGCTCGCCGCGTGGGTGCAGCAGGGCGCGATCGTCGCGCCCTGACGGCCTGCGACGTTCAGTAGGCGACGGGCGTGTACGGGCAGCGGGCCCGCTCGGTCGCGCACGGGGGCTTGCCGGGCCCCGGCATGCAGTCGATCGACGCGGGGCAGTCCGAGGGCTGCTCGCAGCCGCAGCCGCAGTCGTTGGCGAAGTAGGCGGTGCCGGCCTCGCAGGCGAACTTGATCACCATGCACTTCTCGGGGCTCGAGCCGACGTACTTGCGGTTCTTCTCCTTGGCCGGGTCGCACTTGGGCAGGCAGGCGATCTTGGTGCAGCCGACGGAGCCACCCTCCCCGCACGTGCACGTGTTGCAGCCGTCGGTCGCGGGGAAGCTCTCGCCGACCGCGTGGCCCTTGCCGTCGTAGGAGCACCCGAGCTTGCACGCGCCGGCGTCGCACACCGCGACGGTGGTGTCCTCGATCGCGGGCGGCGGCGCGCAGGGCGGGTAGGGGGGCTTGCACAGGTTCGCGGCCGCGTAGTCGTCGACGCGCGAGGCGTTGACCGCGACGTGCTGCCACGCGGTGCAGCAACCGCCCTTGCTGATCTTCGCGCAGTCGCCGTCGGTGGCGCAGGCGTACATGCCCGGCGCGACGCGGACGCTCACCGTGAACAGCGCCTTCTTCAGCGCGTAGTCGCGGAAGACGAGGAGCAGCTTGGCCTTGGTGCCGAGCTTGGCGGGGAGCTTGGTGACGAGGTGCGCGTCGCGGGTGGTCGCGGTGGCGTCGTCGTTGGACGCGAGGTGCGCGCCGGTCTTCGCGTCGAGGATCCAGGCGACCGCGTCGTCGTCGGTGCCCTTCTGCCCGCGGACCCACGCGTCCACCTCTTCGCCGCCGTTCGCGTAGAACGTGAAGGCCGCGTAGCGCGGCGGGTTCGTGTACTTGGCGGTCCTCGCCTCGCCGGTCCCCGGGAGCTCGCCGAGGTCGCGGTAGGTGCCCGTGAGCGCGTCCACCGCCTCCGAGGCGACGTCTTCTTTGTCCGAGGCATCGGGGGTGACGGCACACGCGCCGGTGAGGGCAGACGCCGCGAAGAAGAGGGGGAGGGTGGAGGCGAGTCGACGGAACATGGGGCACCTCGGAGGGGTGGAGTGGTGCCTGCGCTACGCCTGGCCGCATGTGAGGTCAAGTCCCACCCCCACGCCGGTTGCCGCGGCTGGTGTGACGGGTGGCGCGACCTTTGCCCAAGTGAGTGCATGCGCACCTTCCGAGCCCTCCCCCTCGCCCTGCCTTTCCTGCTGATTGCTTGCGGTGCGCGTGTCGATCTCGGGGTCGACGACGGCGGCGTGGACAGCGGGAGCGATGTGCCAGAGTGGGATACGACGGCCCCTCCGCCCGACACCGGTGTCTGGGACAGCGGTCCGTGGTGGGACACCGCCGTGCCGCCGTGGGACACCGCCGTGCCGCCGTGGGACAGCGCTCCGTGGTGGGACACCGCCGTTCCGCCGTGGGACAGCAGCCCTGGCTGGGACACCGCCGTTCCGCCGTGGGACACGGGACCCGCGTGGGACACGGGCCCGATCTGGGACACGGGTCCGATCTGGGATACGGCGCCGCCTCCGCCGCCGCCGTGCCCCGGCTCGATGCCACCGGCGGGCACCTACTGCGGACCGCCCCACGCCTGTGCATACCCGAACGCGTGCGGCCTCGTGGACTACGCCGTGTGCAGCGGCGGCGTCTGGTACCAGAAGGTGAATCCCTGCCCCACGGCGTGCCCGAAGAAGATGCCGACGTACGGGTCGCCGTGCACGAGCGGCGGAGGCGACTGCTCCTGGGACAACGGCTGCGGCAACGTGGCCCATGGATACTGCGAGCCGACGGGCACGTGGGTCCTCAAGGATCCGGGTTGCTCTCCAGGATGCCCCGCGAAGAAGCCGGTGGGCGGCGAGAAGTGCGCCCCGCCGGTCTCGTGCACGTACCTCGCAGGCCCCGACACCACCTGCACGACGAGCTGCTTCTGCGCCGACGACGGTCGCCTCGCCTGCCTCACGCCCCCTTGCGCCTCCACCGACGCCGGTCCCTGGGTCGACGCGTGGACCGTGGACGCGGGCGCGGGGTTCTAGCTTCCCTCCCCGCTCTCGCTTCGCGGCGAAAGGCCACCACGCTCACCGGGACCGGGTGCGGCGGCACGGCGACGTCGAAGCGGGAGCGGGGGGGAGACCCTCCGGTCGGTCTGGTGCGGAGTCAGAATGGAGCTAGCATCCGCCAATGGCTGCACCGCCGCCGGCGCTCGAGAAGGGCACCCTCGTCGGTGGCAAGCTGCGGATCGTGCGCACGCTCGGGATGGGCGGCATGGGCGCGGTCTACGAGGTGCAGCACGAGATCACCAGGCACCACCGCGCGCTGAAGCTGCTGCACCCCGAGGTGCGCAGGGAGCACCCCGATCTCGTGCGCCGGTTCCTCCGCGAGGCGAGCGTCGCGGGCACCCTCGGCGATCCCCACATCGTCGAGACGTTCGACGCGGGTGAGCTCGAGACGGGCGAGCCCTACGTGTTGATGGAGCTGCTCGACGGTGAGTCGCTCGCCGAGCGGCTGACCCGTGGTCCGCTCCCGGTGACCGAGGCGGTGGGCGTCGTGCGGCAGATGTGCACGGCGATGGCGGCGGCGCACGCCAAGGGGATCGTCCACCGCGATCTCAAGCCCGACAACACGTTCCTCTGCGCCCCGGGGATCAAGACGCCGCGCGGCGAAGGCGGCGCGCCCTTCGTGAAGGTGCTGGATTTCGGGATCTCGCGGTTCGCCGAGGCAGAGGCGGGCCCTTCTGCGCGCACGAGCGAGGGGCTCGTGCTCGGCACGCCGTTC
>JAEUKC010000196.1:0-3433 GCA_016794445.1 Myxococcales bacterium | reverse complement strand
GGCGAGGGTGACGAGCGAGACGGACAGCACGAGATGAGCGATGTGGCGCATGACGACGGAATCCTCCTCTGGGCGACCTGCCCAGCGGCGGCCAAGCTAGGGCCGGGCCTCGATCAAGTCGGGTCAAACGCGATCAAATCGAGCCCGCCGGTGCCGCGGGCGGCTTCGCGCGCGCGTCTCAGCCGGTCGCATCGATCGGGCCGATCGTCAGAGCTTGGTGGGGATGTACGTCCACGGCTCGGCGCAGGTCTTCACCGAGCCGCAGTAGTCACTGCACGCCTTGCTCGACGCGGTGTCGACGACGATCTCGATGTGACCCCAGGTCTTCGAGTACCCGCATTGACCGCGCTGCCAGACGATGACCGACCCACGAGGAATTCCGCGGGCGCCGAGCCCAATCACCCGTCGAAAGCCGATCTTCTTCAGATCGGCAGGATGGGCGTTGGCCCACTCGCCCCACTGGTAGGCACCGGCGAAGCGGGTCCACCCCGGCGGCGTGGGCAGGATGCCGGAGGCCTCCGCCGACATGCGCACGCCCATCAGGCACTTGCCACCGGCCTTCTTGCCGCTCCACATCGCCATCGCCTTGTCGGCGAGGATCTTGCCCCGGGCGGCGTCGTAGTCGTCGAGCGGCCCTTTGGGCGGCGGCGCGGGCGGACCGGCGTCCGCGCCGGTCTCGGCGCCCGCATCCTCGGCGGGAGGGATCTCGACGACCGGGCCCCTCGAGAACCCGCCATCGAGCACCACGGTCTCGCTTGGTGCGTCCGGCACCTCGTCCTGCGGATCCTCGGGGACTCCCAGATCGCCGACACACCCGAGCGCGGAGGCGAAGACGGCAACGATCGCGAGGGGGGACGCGCCACGCATGCCAGCCACGAGAACCCGCCGGGCATGTCCTCGTCAAGCGGGTCGATCTAGCTCATTGCGGTGACGGCTCCTTCTTCTCCCGTCGCGCCCGCGTCGCCTCCACGAAGGGCTGGGCGGCCGCCCGCGACTCCGCGAACGCCGGGTGCTGCTCGAGCCGCGCCACGTAGGCGGTGATGTCGTCGGGCAGCGAGAGGCCCTCGGTCACCGCGTAGTGCGCCGCGATCGCCGCGCCGAGATCGCCGAGGGTGATCTCGTTTCCACACACGTACGGGCGCCCGTCGGCGAGCGCTCGTGCCCAGAGCTGCCACGCGATCGCCATCGTGGCCTCGGTCGTCGCGCGGATCGCCTCCGACTTGTCCCAGAAGTACTTGCCGATCGGGGTCAGCAGGTAGAGGTCGGCGAGGCGATCGTGGTGCCGCGCGAGGCGCTCGACCCCGTGCGGCAAGAGGCGCCGCGGGCCGCGCTCCTCGAGGTACTCGAGGATCGAGGTGGACTCGAAGAGCGGCCCCTCGTCGGTCTCGAGCACCGGCATCTTCCCGAACGGGCTCATCGCCACGTAGTCCGCGCGCTTCAGGTCGCCGGCGAACGGATTCAGCTCCCGCAGCTCCACGGCGTCGTCCCGGAGACGGATGCCGAGCAAGGCCTTGCGGGAGTAGGTGGAGAGCGGGTGGTAGTGGAGCCTCATGGCGCCATCGGAGCGCGCCCGTGCGCCGTGCGTCAACGCCCCGACGACGCCGTGACGGGTCAGCGACCGCGTGTCAGGTACGGCAGCGCGAACAAGTAGAGCCCGCTCACCAGGAGGAGCACGAGCGGCCCGAGCGCCATCACGCCGGCCCACGCTGGATAGACGGGGCGACCCGTGACGAACAGGTTGACGATCACGCCCACCGTGAAGGCGATGGACACCCAACGATGGCCCTTGCGGACCCGCACACTGAAACCCATGCACCTCTGGTAGCGCGCCCCCACCCTGGTCGCCTCTCCGAAACTGCGATCGTGACCTCAGGGCAGGCTCTCCTTGGCGAACAGCTCCCAGAGCACGTCGGCCATCACGATCGGGTGGTTCTTGCCGTTCGGGTACTCGTGGGTGCTGTTCTCGAGCAGCGCGCTGACGAACTTGTTCTTGGCGCCCACCGTGCTCGTGCTCCAGGTCCACCGCGCGACGTCGGCGCGGGGCTTGTCGTAGACGTACTTCGCCGAGAGTTGCCCCTGCTCCAGGTAGTCGCTGGTGATGGCGGTGAAGAGCGGGCTCGTCATGGTGGACTCGGCGAGGGGGATCGACGTGCCCCCGAGGTAGGCGAGGAATCGATCGTCGAGGCTGCCCACGCTGAAGTAGAACGTGAGGGGACGGGCAGGCTTCGGGTCCATCCACATCGTGCCGGCGTGGGCCGCGAGGGCGGCGAAGCGATCCGACATGTCCACGGCGAGCCGCGACGTCATCTGTCCGCCGTTCGAGAAGCCGCTCGCATAGATTCGCTTCGCGTCGGTCGCGTAGCCCGTCGCGAGGTGGTCGAGCATGGCCTTCACGAAGGCGATGTCGTCACGGAGCGGGTGGTCGGCGAGCGCGCGCTGGGGAGCGGGCAACGCGGCGAGCTCGCTCGGGGAGCAGAGCGGCATCACCTTCGGGTCGCCGAGCTTTCCCGCGCTCCACTTGGTGGTGACCTTGCGCTCGCCGGGATCGATGAAGTCTCCATCGCCGTTCTCGTCCTCCGAGAGGCAGTAGGTCAGCGCGCTCGGGAACACGGCGACGAACCCCTGCGCGTCCGCGGTCTCCTTCCAGTGCGAGATGGCGTAGAACTTCTCGCCGTCGCCGCTCGTGCCGTGGAACATGAACACGACGGGGACGCGCGCGGTGCCGCCCGCCTTCTCGGGGACGTAGACGATGTACTCCCGCTTGCTGCCCTCGAGGTCGAGGGTGTGCAGGTGCTTGCCAGGGACGTTGGTGGGCGCCGGGCCGGCCTCGCCGCCGTCGAGCGCGCCGCTGTCGCCACCGTCGGCCGTACCGGTGTCGGCGACGCTGCTGCCCGTGTCCTCCGCGACGGTGGGTGACGGACCACTGGAGCAGCCGAGGAGCAGACCGAGGACGAGCGACGCGGAGACCTTCATGAGCACACCTCCCTACGGGCTCCACGATGCGTCGCGCGCGTGACCTCGACAACGGCCGCGGCGCAATCTCCGTTAGCCATCGGAATACAGGTCGAGGGGACGGGGAGACGACAGCGACGGTATCCTCGGCTCCGTGGCCGAGTACCTCTGTTACACCGACGGCTCGTGCAAGGCCGGTGACGGCGCGCCCGGCGGCTTCGGGTTCTGCATCAAGCCGCCCAAGGGCCTGCCCATCGAAGGCTACGGCAAGGCCTGGGACACGCTCGCCAAGATCATGGAGTACCGCGCCGTCGCCGAAGCGCTGGCCGCGTTGCCCGACGGCGTCCAGGCCACCGTGTTCTCCGACAACCAGTCGCTCGTCGACAACCTCGAGAAGCGCCTGCGTGACTGGCAGGCCAACGGGTTCGCCAGGGTCGACTCCGACGTCGTGGAGAGCGTCCGCGCGATCGCGAGCAGCATC
>JAEUKC010000190.1:0-4679 GCA_016794445.1 Myxococcales bacterium | reverse complement strand
GCTCAGTCCCCCGGCGGGATCGCGCTGGAGTTCGTCAAAGTGGTCGGTGTCGGCGCGCTCATCGGCGGAGGGGTCGGGCTGGCTGCGTCGCAAGTGACGATGCGGGTGGACGAGCCGATGATCGAGATCACGCTCACCACCATCGCTGCCTACGGCTCCTTCGCCATCGCCGAGCACCTGCACTTCTCGGGCGTCATCGCGGTGGTCGTCGCGGGGATGGTCTGCGGCAACTACGGCGCGAAGCACGGAATGAGCCCGAGCACCAAGCTCGCCGTCGAGTCCTTCTGGGAATACGTGGCGTTCGCACTGAACTCCGCCGTGTTCCTCTTCATCGGCTTCCAGGTGCGCATCGGCGCACTCGTCCACGCCTGGCGCCCGATTCTCGTCGCCTTCGCTGCGGTGACGATGGCCCGCGTGGTCGTGGTCTACGGGGTGACGACCGCGCTGGGCCGCACCAGCGAGAAGACCCCCTGGTCTTGGCGTGCGGTGATGGCCTGGGGAGGACTGCGGGGGGGGCTGTCGATGGTACTTGCGCTGTCGCTCCCCTCCTCGGTCGAGTCCCGCGAATTCCTCGTCAACCTCACGTTCGGTGTCGTGCTGCTCTCCATCGTGCTCCAGGGGCTCACGATGGGGCCGCTCCTGCGACGACTCGGCATCGCCGGACACACTGCGGCCGAAAAGCTCGCCTTCGAGGAGCATCGCGCAGTCCTGCGGGCCACGACGACCGCGCTGGGTCGGCTCGAAGAGATGGTCCGCGATGGCCAACTCACGGAGACCAGCGCCTCCGAGGTCCGGGGCCAATACGAGCAGCGCCGCGCCGAAGCCCGGTCGGCGCTGGCCGGGCTCCACCTTGCACAGAAAGAGATCGAAGAGGAAGAGGTCAGGGCTGCCACCCGACAGCTGATTCTCGTCGAACGGGCGGCGGTCAACGAGGCCCATGAGCGCGGACTCGTGGGACGGGCCGCCTATGGTCGGCTCATCGAGGACGTCGACGCGCGGCTCCTGCGTGAAGAGGACGACTGAGACTCTTCCGTCGTGGGGCCGTGCTTCGCGGGCGTCGGAGCTTCAGACCAGCGACCTTCGCTTGATCGGCTTGTGCGGGTGGATCGGCAGGATCATCACCTGGTCCCCGACCTTCGCCTCGAGCGCCGCGGCCGCGCTCCTGGTCAGCGCCACCTGGTGCTCGCCGCCGGCCTCGCCGCGGGCCTCGAACGGCACGAGGACGCTGCGCCAGAACGGGGGCTCCTTGGTCTGGGTCGCGAGCACCGCGCGGTGACCCTGGGGCTCATCGTCGAGCACGCCGACGAGGCGCGCGTGCATCGAGTCCTGCACCAGCGTGATCTCGTCCGTCTTCGCGAGGAAGTGCGGGCCGCCGTCGAACGGATCGACGCGCTCGCAGTAGCGGAAGCCGATCCGCGTGAGCAGCTTCTCGACGCCCTTGGTCTGCGGGCCGACCTCGCCGATCACCCGCTGGGCCTCGGGCTTGAACACCGAGGCGTAGACGTCGCCCTCCGGGAACAGGCCCTTGATGAACTCCTTGTTCTTCTTCGAGAGCTTGTCCGCCTCCATGTACGAGAGGCCCGTGAAGTGCCGCCCGAGGGCCTCCCAGAGGTGGCTCGTGCCGTCGGACTCGAGGGGCGGGAGCAGCTCGGCGAGCACCTCGTCGCGGAACTTGTCGCGGTGCATCGCGATGAACAGGAACCGCACGTACGACAGGAACTGGCCGAGCCGCTCCGGCACGAGGCGATATTCCGGCAAGAGGACGATGCCGCCGATCTCGGTCGGGCCGTCGTACGAGTATCCAATGCGCAGCACCGTGTGGTGGAAGTGCTTGTCGAGCGTGCTCGAGTACTTCTCCTCGCTGCGGACGTCGAAGTAGATGTACGGCGCGTCGCGACGGCCCAGCTGGCCGATGACCATCGACGTGCCGACCACCCGGCCGGTCGCCAGCTCCTCGAGGGCGAACACGTACTCCGCGCGCTTCGGGGGCACCTTGCCGAGGAACGACTGGGTCGAGTGGTCGATGATCCCGAGGACCGCCTGGTCGTTGTCGGGCAGGTTCACCGAGTTGAGGTGACGGGCGACACGGACGAGGTCCGCGTGGTCGCTCGGCATCACGCCGCGGATCCGGAAGCGGGGCATGGGGCCCGGGAACATAGTCGGGTCGTGTGCGCGCCGTCACGCCATGGTGCGTCGCACGCGCTATGCTCGGGGCGTGCAGCTCTCCACAGCCGCCGACCTCCTGCTCATCGGGACGTCCCTCGCCTATGCCGGGGCGGGCGGGCTGTTCTTCGCCCGCATCGCCCGGCGCGGTCAGGAGGCCACCCAGGTCCAGGCCGGCGACCAGCTGGGGCGGCGCGCCGAGCTCCTGTTCGGGGTCGGGGCGCTCGCCCACTTCGGGTACTTCATGCTCACGGCGGCGATCGCGCGCGCGTGCCCCGTCGAGGGCATCCAGCAGGCCGCCTCGCTCATGGGCCTGGTCGCGGCCACCGTGTTCCTCTTCGTGAGCCGGGCCAAGCGGCTCGACGCGGTGGGCGCGTTCGTGGCCCCCATCTCGCTCGGCGCCATCCTGTCGGCGCGCTTCCTCGGCGGGAGCCCCACCGCGCCGCTGATCAAGAGCGCGGTGCTGCCGTTCCACGTCACGGCCATCCTCGTGGCCAGCGCGCTGTTCGCCGTCTCGTCGGCGCTCGCGGCCACCTACCTCGTGCAGGAGAAGCAGCTCAAGCAGAAGCGCACCCTCGGGCGCACGCGCGGCCTGCCGCCGCTCGAGGTGCTCGAGCGCGCGTCGCACCGGTTCCTGCTCGCGGGCTTCCCGTTGCTCACGCTCGGCATCCTCACCGGGCTCCTGTTCATCGGGAAGTTCGGCGACGCGATCGGTCGGGCGCAGCTCCTGCGGCAGATCCTCGCCTACGCGGCGTGGGTCTGCTTCGCCGTCGTCCTGTTCATGCGCAGCGCCGGCGGCTGGCGCGGGCGGCGCGCGGCCTGGGGCACCCTCGTGGGCTTCGGGTGCGCGGTGCTGGTGTTCGTCGTCTACCTGGTGCGCGATCGCGCAGGACGCGGATGAAGAAGCCCGGCGTAGAGCTCTGTGTGGTCGGGGTCTCGTACCGGTCGGCGCCCGTCGCCGTCCGGGAGCGCGTCGCCATCGCGGGCGACGAGCGTGCACCCCTGCTCGGTCGACTGCGCGAGGACGGCACCGTTCGCGAGGCCGTCCTCGTCTCCACCTGCAACCGCGTCGAGTTCTACCTGTCGGGGGCCGACGAACACAGCGTCGTCGCGCAGGCCCGCAAGATGCTGGCGACCCGGGTCAAGGAAGAAGACCTCCGCCCCTACCTCTACGAGCACCGCGGGGAGGACGCCCTGCGCCACGTGTTCCGCGTGGCCGCTTCGCTCGACTCGCTCGTCATGGGCGAGCCGCAGATCCTCGGGCAGGTGAAGGAGGCGTTCGAGACCGCGACCGAGGCCGAGGCCGTCGGGGGCGTGCTCGGGCGCGCCATGCACCGCGCCTTCCACGTGGGCAAGCGCGTGCGCACCGAGACCGCGCTCGGCGCCGGTCAGGTGAGCGTAGCCAGCGTCGCCGTCGACCTCGCCAAGCGCATCTTCGGCGACATGAGCAAGCACGAGGTGCTGCTGCTCGGCGCGGGCGAGATCGCCGAATCGGCGGCGCGCGCGCTGGTCGCCGCAGGCGTCACCAAGATCCTCATCGCCAACCGCTCGTTCGAGAAGGCCGAGGCGCTCGCCCGCACCATCGAGAACGCCGAGCCGCGCTCGCTCGGCGAGCTGCCCACGCTCCTCGAGCACGCCGACATCGTGCTCGTGTCCACCGGCGCCTCGTCGTTCGTGGTCACGCGGGAGATCGCGGCGGCCGCGGTCAAGCGCCGCAAGGGTCGCGCGCTGTTCTTCGTCGACGTGGCCGTGCCGCGCAACGTCGATCCGCGGGTGCACGACCTCGACAACTGCTTTCGCTACGACATCGACGACCTAGAGCAGGTGGTCGCCGAAGGCATGCACGAGCGCAAGGCCGAGGCCGAGGCCGCCGAGCGCATCGTCGCCCACGAGGTGGCCGAGTTCGCCAAGTGGGCGCGCCAGCTCGAGGTCACCCCCACCATCGTCGCCCTGCGCGAGAAGGTGCGCTCCACCCTCGCCGCCGAGCTCGACCGCTCGCTGTCGCACAAGCTCAAGCACCTCGGCGAGGACGACCGCAAGGCGCTCGGCGTGATGCTCGAGGCCGCCGCCAACAAGCTCCTGCACGCGCCCACCCAGCTCCTCAAGGAGAGCCTCGACCGCCCCGACGGTGAGCAGGTGATCGCCCTGGTCCGCCAGGTCTACGACCTGCCAGAGGACCACAAGGCGCACACCCGGGGAGCGACAGAGGGAAACAGCGCCGAACCCCAGGGGAAATCGGTCCCGGTGGACAACGCAGCGGCACCGCGGCATTGAGCCTCTCGATGCAGCTCGTCGTCGCCACCCGAAGGTCCGCCCTCGCCCTCGCCCAGACCCGGGCCTTCGTCCGCGACCTGTGCGCGGGCAACCCCGGCCTGTCGGTCGAGGAGCTCCAGGTCGTCACCACCGGTGACAAGATCCAGGACCGCCCGCTCTCCGAGATCGGCGGCAAGGGCCTGTTCGTGAAGGAGATCGAGGAGGCCCTGCTCGAGGGGCGCGCGCGCTTCGCCGTGCACTCG
>JAEUKC010000161.1:0-61091 GCA_016794445.1 Myxococcales bacterium | reverse complement strand
GCGCTCGGTCTAGCCGAGCCCGCCCTCCCGGACGGCGCGACGGCCCACCACCGCGCCCCTCCGACCGCGTTCGCACGCGGATCGGATCCCCATGTCCCCCCGTCCGGGAGCACTGCATTGTCCACTCACAGCCTCGCCCAGTTGGGCCTGTCCGAATCGCATCGTCTCGCCTTCACCGACCTATCGCGTCCCTCGGCCCTGCTCGGGCGCGTCGCCGCCGAGCACCGCGGCGCGTACGTCGTCTTCACCGAGCTCGGAGAACGCCTCGCCGAGCCGACCGGCAAGCTGCGCCACCGCGCCACCTCGCGCCTCGATCTGCCCGCCGTCGGCGACTGGGTGGCCGTCGAGGCGACCAGCGACGAACGGGCCCTCGTCCATGCCGTGCTGCCCCGCACGAGCGCCTTCGTCCGCGGCGTCGCGGGCGGGGTGACCGAGCCGCAGGTGGTCGCGGCCAACGTCGACGTCGTCGTGCTCGTCTGCGCGGCCGACGACGTGAACCCACGCCGCCTGGACCGCACGCTCGCGCTGGTCCGCTCGAGCGGCGCCGAGCCGGTGATCGCCGTCACCAAGATCGATCTGCACCCGCAGGACCGAGAACGCCTCCGCGCGCTCGAGAGCAGCACGACCGCGCCCGTCCACGCGCTCTCCAGCGTGACGGGCGAAGGCGTCGCGGAGATCGCGGCCTATTTCGCGGGCCACCGCACGCTCGCGCTGGTGGGCTCGTCGGGTGCGGGCAAGTCCACGCTCGTGAATCGCCTGCTCGGTAGCGAACGGCAGACCACGCGCGCCCTCGGGGTCGACGGACGGGGCGTGCACACGACCACGCACCGCGAGCTCCTGGTCTTGCCCACCGGCGGCGTCGTGGTCGACACGCCGGGCATGCGCGAGCTCCGGCTGTGGGACGCGGCGGAGGGGCTGGACGAGACCTTCGGCGACGTCGCCGACCTCGCGGCGCGGTGCCGCTTCTCGGACTGCGCGCACGAGAAGGAGCCCGGCTGCGCAGTCCGGGCCGCGCTCGACGAAGGCACACTCTCGCCCGAACGCTTCGGCAGCTGGGACAAGCTGCAGCGCGAGGAGGCCGCGTTCGCCGCGCGCAAGGACGCGCGGGTGGCCTCCGACGCGCGCAAGCAGCGCAAGATCCTCTCGCGGGCGATCCGGGCTCACGAGCGGCTGCGCCGCTGATCAAGCGGCTGCGGGGGGCACCGAGTAGGTGACGTTGTCGCGGATCGTCGGCGCGAGCCGCGCGAGCGGGAAGCGCATGCGCACGACCGTCCCTTGCCCGGTGCGGCTCTCGACCGCGATCGAGCCGCCGAGCTCGCGCGTCGCCTCGCGGAGCGCCCCCATGCCGACGCCACGGCCCGAGAGGTCGGTCACTTCGCGCGCGGTGGTGACGCCGTCCTGGAACAGGAGGTTCTCGAGGGAGGCCTGGCCAGTCGGGAGGCCGAGGGCGGTGGCCTGCTCGGTGAGGCGCCCCCAGTCGATGCCGCGGCCGTCGTCCACGATCTCGACGACGAGCTCGCCGGCGAGCACCGAGGTGTGCAGGGCGACCGTGCCGGCCGGCTCCTTGCCGACCTCGAGGCGGTCGTCGGGCGACTCGATCCCGTGGTCCACCGCGTTGCGCACGGCGTGGAGGAACGCTCCCCAGAAGGGGGCCCAAGCGCGGCCGTCGAGGCGCACCCCGTGGTCGTGCACGACGACCGACACCTGCTTCTCGAGGCGCGCGGCGATGCGCTGCGCCTGCTCTGCGAAGTTCTCGAGGCGCCGTCGGGTGGGCTCGAGGCGCAGGTTCTGGACGAGGCGCAGCACGTGGTCGGTGGGCTTCTGGGCCCGCACCGCGTCCTCGAGCCGCTGCTGCTCGGTCTCGCCAATCTCGAGCACGTTGCGCCGCCCGCCGAGCAGGCGCTCGACCTCGGCGGCGATGGCGCGCCACCGCTCGACGAGGGGCTGGACGTCACCCTCGACGATCGCGCGCTCACCGAGGGTGTCCTCGATCGCGTGGCAGGTCTCGCTCACCGAAGCGAGGCCGTAGATGGCCGCGTTGCCCTTCAGGGTGTGGACCATGCGCTTGAACGTCGAGGGCTCCGACGCGCGCTCTGCGATGCTGTCGACCAGGTTGGTCGCCTCCTCGAAGAAGTCGAGGAAGCCCGCGCGGTCGTTGAGCAGGCGCTCGAACAGCTGGAGCGCCTCGCCGCGGTCCCTCTCGGCGCGGGCGCGCGCGCGCTCGGCGGTCTCGTCGGTCAGGACCACGAGCAGGCGCTCGGGTGGATCGGCGACGCCGATGGGCTGGTAGTCGATGCGCACGTGCCGCCCCGCGACCTCCACGCTCGCGGGGAGCTGCGCCAGGTTGACCTCGAGCGGGAGCACCGCCTCGCGGAGCTCGCCCCACGCGACGCGCGCCATGGACGCGGCCACCGGAGACTGCGCGGCGAGGAGGTCGAACAGCGTGGCGCCCTCGGGCAGGGGGCCGAACCAGGCGTCCACCGCCGCCGACCGCTCGCGCGAGACGCGGGCCTCGGGGTCGAGCGTGAGGAACCCCTGACCGACGTTGTCGAGCACGAGCCGCATGTGCCGGTTGCGCACGTCGAGCTCCGCGGTGCGGGAGCGCACGATGCGCTCGAGGCCGATCACGTTGTCGAAGAAGCTCCGCGCGATGAAGCAGGCCGCGACCGACTCGAGCACGACGAACGCCGCGTGCACGAGCACGACCCAGATCGGCGCCTCGTAGTTGAACACGCTCGCCGGCAAGAGGAACCAGAGCGCGAGGTGGTGGAGCGCCACCGTCACCGCGGCGACCACGATGACCATCGGGTTACCGAACACCGACAGCATGGCGATCAGCGCGAAGAAGTAGAAGTGCATCTCGATCTGCACCGGGCCCTGGCCCACGTGCACGAGGACGCCGCCCATGAACATCGCCGCGACGCCCAGCACGAGCGAGCGGTGGCGTGGGTTCACGACGAAGCGGGCGGACAGCAGCGGCCCCGCGACGACCGCGAGGGTGAGGAGGAACGCGCGCAGCGGCCCCGTGCCGTTGAAGAACGCGAGCGCGGTCAACGCGGGGACGTGCAGCAGGAAGAAGCCGAGCCCGACGCGGTTCATGCGCGCGAGGTAGCCTCGCTCGAAGTCCGAGGTCTCACGCGGGAGCAGGAGGAACGAGAGGAGCTTGCGCATGGGGTCCTAGCGGAGGGAGAGGGGGTCGATGGCGGCGAGGAGTCGCTTGCTGACGGCGCAGCCGAACAGCGGCAGGGAGGAGGGCACCTCTGCGCGCTGGAGCGCGGCGAAGATCGCGAGGTCACGCACGTCAGCGCCTTGCTTGCGCGCGGTGTAGCCGCCGAGGTAGCGAGGGGTGCCCTCCGGGCCGAGCACGACGAAGAGGGGCGCGGACTCGATGTGGAAGCGCTGGGAGAGGGCCTCGGGCTCGACGTCGATCACCCGGAAGCCGCGCGCGAGGAGCCCGGCGCGCAAGCCCGGGTCCGCGCCCACGAGCAGCACGTGCTCGACGATCCCCGGCGGGCGCGCCGAGGTCAGCAGGTGCTGACCGATCAGGCGCGAGCAGCGGCACGACCCGAGGAGGACGTGGAACGTGGTCCACCGCCCCTTCGCCTCCTCGGCGCGCGCGGCGGCGAGCGCGCTCGCGCTCTGGTCGCGCGTGGGCGACGGTAGCGGGATCAGGTGTCGCGCGAGCAGGGACGCCGCGACGAACACCATGACCACGAACCAGCCGAGGAGCGCGACGATGGGCGCGGCGCGCTCGAGGCGGGTCGTCGGGGCGGCTCCGGACATACCGGTGCCGAACGAGCCATCGCGAAATGTCTTGAATGGCCCTGGAGGCCTCCGCCTCCTAGAGCTCAGCCGCGGTTGGCGAAGTAGGCGGTGCCGGTGCGCTTCTTGGCCTGCAGCTCGGGGGACTCGCGCACCGCCATGCCGACGAGGCGCGCGCCCTCGAGGAAGTGCTTGAGGCCGATCTGGATCAGCTCCGGGCTCACGGCGCCGACGTCCGGGAAGCCGCGGCCCTCGGCGTCTGCCTGCACGTTGCCCCAGTTCGCGAACAGGCGACCCCAGTCGCTCTCGAGCACCGGCTGGATCTTCTCCTTCGCGTAGCGCGGATACCAGAACATGTCGTGGTACGCGACGCTCGCGACGTAGGCCCAGGGTGCGAGCCAGGTCTTGAGCGACCACTCGACCGGCTTCTTGAGCGGGCCCCAGTAGATGCGGTGCTGGTTGCGCGAGGCGAAGGTCATCTCCTTGAACGGGCCCTGGAAGTGCCAGTTCTCCTTCGCCGCGTCCACGTCGCCGACGATCTCGATGTCGCGGACGTCGCCGCAGCCGAGGCCGAGCTCGTGGGCCAGGCGGACGAACTCGAGGTCCTTCATCGGATCGAAGCCCATGAGCTTGGCGGCGACCGCGTCGATGGCGACCTGATCGCTCGAGGCGAGGAGCACGTTCTTGACGTGCGGGATCATGCAACGCGGCCCCGGCCCGTCGCCGACGAACGTGCCGTCCATCACGGCGAACACGCCGCGGTGGATCTTCTTCTGGATCATCAGCAGGTCGACGAGGGTCTTGTGGATGACCGGGTGGGTCCAGTGGCGGTGCTCGTTGAGCAGCCCACCGAACGCGTTCTTCATCGCGCCCGTGGTGGTGGTGAAGATGTGGGTCTTGATCGTCGGCAGGTGGATGATGTTCTCGCCGATGAAGCGCTTCGGGATGGAGAAGCCCTTGGGGAACACCTCGTTGAGGCAGGTGAACTTGTCCGCGAGGTCGCCGACGGCGTCGCGGACGTGGATCCACTCCTCGCCCTCGTAGAGGTGCACGTTGCGCAGGCCGTGGGCCTGCACGACGTCGATCTGCTTGTTCTCGCGCTCGCCGAGGTGCGCGTCGATGACGACCGTGCGGTTGTGGCACGCGTGCACGAGGTCCTTGGAGTAGCCGTCCTTCATCATCGCGCGGATGACGCCGTCGAGCTGCCACGGGGTGGTGGACGACCCCGGGTAGAAGAAGTGCCAGGAGATGTTGACCTTGAGGGCCGTGTCCGCGTCCTTCGCGACCACCTCTTGGTAGTCCGCGAGGTTCATCAAGCGGTGGTAGTCCTCGAGGACGGTTTCGGGCTTCGTGCGGACGATTGCGACCTTGGCTTTGGCCATGTGTGCCCACCGCGTAGCGCAAGCCGGCCAGCGCCGCACGGACGCTCTATGCTGGCCCTGTCGGGCACCTGGGGGCCGGGCAACTTCGACGACGACAGTCTCCACCGAGGGTGTGGGGCGCCGATCACCTCTCGATCCTGACCGCCCGGCTCGTCGAGGAGATCGAGGCGGCGATGGCGGGCGACCCGGTCGCCCTCGAGCCGGACGAGTACGCGGGGGTGGCGGTGCCGTGCAACGTCGAACTGCTCGCGTGCAAGGTCCCGTGACGTCCTCGACGCTCGGCGGCGTGCTAGACGCAGGTGTGCGCGACCACCCGATCGTGCTGCTCGTCCTCCTCGCGATCGTCGCGTTCTACGGCGGCGTCACCGTCTACGTGCTCGGGTCGTACTACTTCGCCCGGTCCCACCACCCCCATCGCCAGCTCAGGCTGACCCTCCGCGAGGCGCTGCGCGAGGGGCTCCTCGCCGCGCTCGTGCAGCCTCTGCTCCCGCTGTACTTCGTGATCGGTCGTCGCCTCGGTGGTCGCCCGGGCGGGCGCCCCATCGTGTTCGTTCACGGCTACGGGCAGAACCGCGTCGACTTCGTGTGGCTCGCGCGGGCACTCGCGCGCGAAGGCTTCGGCCCGATGTACGGCTTCAACTACTGGCCGCTCGGTCGCCTGCGGAGCAACGCCGAGCGGCTCTCGCGCTTCGTCGCGCGGGTGTGCGAGGACGAGCGCGTCGAGGTGGTGGATCTCGTGTGCCACTCGATGGGCGGCCTCGTCGCCCTCGAGATGATCGGTCGAGAGGAGGGCCGCGTCCGGCGCCTCGTCACCATCGGGACACCCTACCAAGGCGTGGCGTGGCGCGGGCCGATCCTCGGCCTGTCGGCGGGCGTGTTGCGGCGGGGCGCTCGTCAGGTGCGCGAGGGGCGCCCGCTCGAGCTCGCGGCGCTCAGCATCTACTCCACCCACGACAACGTCGTCGGCGACCCGGCCACGGGTTCGCTCGCGGCGGTGGGCGGGAGGGACCTCGTCATGCCCGGGCCCGGACACCTCGCGCTGCTGTTCGATCGAAGGGTCGCGCGCGAGGTCGCGGGCTTCCTCCGCGAGGACGCCCCGTGAGGCGCGCTTGGGTGCTCGTCGCGGCGCTCGGGTGTACCCCGGAGGAGTCGTCGAAGGCGCTTGTGGATCCCATCGTCGTGCCGAGCATCCACGTGAAGTGCCCGGCGGAGCTCCCGGGCGACGGGGAACCCTGCACCTCGAGAAAGCCGCGAGCATGTCGCTACCAGGCGGGCAAGCTCCTCACCAAGGAACCGGAGGAATGCGTTTGCCACACGTGCGAATGCAAGAAGGGGAAGTTTCATTGTCGACGCCACGACAATGACGACTGATGGGTTGCGGTTGGCAGGCGCCTGCCATTCTCCGGAGGTATTGTCCGAGCCCGACGCGCCCGGTAGTTTCGCCGGACATGGCCACCAAGCTCAATCCCCTCGAACGCGAGCAGCTCCGCATCACCGGCCTGCGCTTCGACGGCGTGGATCGCTCCGCGGAGTCGCGCTTGCGCGACGAGCCTCGTGACGTCGCCGACCCCGAATACGACCCGGACGACGACGACGATGACGACTGGTGGGACGACGGCAACCTCGCGGCCCACGCCCTCTCGCATCGAACCGTGACCCTCGCCGACGGCACCGAGCTCGACGTCTGGCAGCACCACGCCGACAGCGGGACCGCGTTCGCCCACGGGACGACCGAGGTCGTCGTGGAGATGCCAGTTCCAGTGGATGGTGCCCGGCCTGAAGGGCCCGTCTCCGCTCGCCGGGGCGCTGGAGGCAGCGCTGAAGAAGCTCGCCGCGAAGAAGCCCGCCGCGAAGAAGCCCGCCCGGAAGGGCCGCTGAGTCAGCCGGCCGTCCACCACGAACCACGCCGAGGGAGCGCTTGCACCAGTCGCCGCCCGCGAGCCCCGCGCACCGGTAGGTCCAGCAGTGAGTCACCGCGTCAGGTGAGCACACCGAACCGCCGCGCGAGCTGCGCGTGGCGGTGGCGGAACGTGGCCGCCACCACGCGCCCGAGCAGGCCACTCGTCCCCGGAACACGCGGCTCGAACCGCAGCACGTCCCGCACACGACACCCCGCGCCGTGCTCCTCGACGGAGCGGTCGTGCTCCCACCGACGCATCGACATCATGGTCGACCGCTCCGCGAACGAACGCTCCCCGATCGCGGCGAACGCGAGGTCGTCCCAGTCGATCGGTAGTACGCCGAACAGCAACAGGTAGCTCCGGAACAGCCGCGCCCCGAGCGGCGCCGCGCGCAGATCGAGCCCGCGTGCGCTCGCCGGGCTCGACATGCGCAGCCAGGGACCGAGCTCCTCGTTCACCCCGTCCATCGTCGTCACGTGCGCCCAGACCGCGTCGGCGGGGGAAGCGAGCGCCGTCTCGAAGCTGAGCGTCTTCACCCCGACAGGCTACCCGACGCGCGTGCCCGTACGGGAACCGGAAGGGAGTCTGCCGCCGACCCCTTGCGATCACGGAAGTGGAGCGCCATAATCATTGGATGAGCGCTGGCGATCCCACCCTTCCGGCCGCGCCGCGTGTCCCCGTCGCGTCCTGCGGCCCATCTGCGCCGCGTGGCCGCGGGGGCGTGCGCAAGGGCGCAGGGCGCCCCCGCAAGCAGGGCAGCGAGTCGCACCGCCGTCGCCCCGACGCGTCGCCCGACCACCCCCAACACGTCACGCTGCGCGTGATGAAGGGAGTCTGGAACCTGCGCGCCGAGCGGTGTTTCCGGCCGCTCCGCCGCGCTTTCGGCGCCCTCGCGCAGCGGGGCTTCCGCATCGTCCACTACTCCATCCAGGGCAACCACGTGCACCTCGTGGTCGAGGTCGAGGGCCACCGCGCGTTCACCACCGGCCTGCGCGCGCTCGCCGCCCACGTCACCCACGCGCTCCACCGCGTCATGGGCCACGGCGGCCGCGTGCTCGCGTCTCGCACCCACGCGCGCGCCCTGCGCACGCCCTCCGAGGTTCGCACCGTTCTCCGCTACGTGCTCCGCAACCGCACGCACCACGTCCCGGCCGACGTGGCGCTCGACCCGTTCTCCACGGCGCCCTTCTTCGACGACTGGGCCTCGCTCGACCTCCAGCCTCCCCCACGGCACACGGGTCGCCCGAGGGAACGCGCGGATACGCCGCCCCGCACGTGGCTGCTCGCCGGAGGTTACCGCCCGTATCGCCCCTGACCCTGTCGGGCCCGTGCGGGCTTACTTCTTCTTCTTGGCCGGCGCGGCCTTCTTCTTCGCGCCCGCCTTCGCGGCCGTCTTCGCGGGCTCCTTGTGCTCGCGCGCGCGGCGGCGCTCCGAGAGGACCTTGCGCACCTTGAAGTCGAGCTCCGGGAACTCGAACGGCTTGTCGATGCACTCGTCCGCGCCGTAGAGCGGGGAGGTCAGCTCGTTCAGCTTCTCGCCGATGCCGGTCAGCACGATGACGCCGGTGTGCTTGAGGAGGTCGTCGTCGCGGACCTCCTTGCACACCTCCCAGCCGCTCTTGCCGGGCATCATCACGTCCAGGATCATCAGATCCGGCAGCTCGCGGCGGGCCACCGTCAGGGCCATCTCGCCGTCGCTCGCCTCGAGGACGTTGCAATGCATGCCCCGCAGGTGGGTGGTGACCAGGTGCAGGATGTCGGCGTCGTCGTCCGCGACCAGGATGACAGGAGTCTCGTCGACCATGGGTTGTGAGGTGGATCTGAGACTGGTGTACGACGGGCCGTCAACCGTGTTCGCTCCGTGGCTGTCCCGCGGCCGCGAGCGAGGCGGCGACGTCGGCCCGGCCGAGGCGTGGGCCCTTGCCGCGGGCGGCGGCCACCATGAGCACCGTGGCGAGCTCGGCCTCGTCTCCCGGCCAGTCGTGCTCGACCAGCACGGCGAGCGCTTCTTCGGCCAGCCCGAGCGGCTCGCCCCGCAGGGAGAGCCCGAGGCGGGACAGGCGTTCCAGCGCGAGGGCCCTCAGATCCTCGATCCGCTCGACCAGCGGCGGGATGCGCACCATCGTCAGACGCGCGACCACCGCCTCCGGGAACCGCGCCAGGCTCTCGAGCCCCGCCCCCGCGCCCGGGGAGGGGACGGCGAGGACCACCCGCACGTCGACGGGTACCCCGTGCGCTTCCCGGAAGGCGAGGGCGTGCGCGAGCGCATCGACCGCGGCCCCCGCGAGGCGGGGCGCCGAGAGCACGAGCAACGTCCCCCGGTCGGCGAGCTCGAGGGCCGAAGGGCGGCCCGTGAAGCGTGACTCGCCGAACTCGTGGGTGGCCGCGTCGACCACGTGGAGGGGCCCGGGCAGGCCGCTCCGCGCGTGCAGGCGCGCGATCCACGGCAGGGGATCGGCGCCCGGAGCGTGGGCGATCGCGAGGTGGGTGCGCTCCTTGGCCTGCCGGTCGAGCACGTCGAGGGCGGCGCGCGATCCGGGCGCGTAGCCGCCCACCGCGAGCGGCTCCGCGAGCGGCGCCGAGGCCCCCGCGAGCGCGTGCTCGGCGCGGGCGGCGCGGTCCTGCGCGCGATCGAGCAGCGTCTCCAGCTCGCGCGCGTGGCGGTCGCGGTGCTCGGCGCGGGCGTTCGCGCGGGCGAGCGCACCTGCGAGCGCGACCCGCGCGGTCACGGCGTCGGCCATCGCGCGGAGCACGCGCACCTCGCGCAGGCCGAGGTGGCGCGCGTCGACGCCGTCCGGCAGCACGAGCAGGCCCTCGAGGTCGCCGCCCTCGCTCGCCGCGACCACCGCGGCCGCCTCCTGCGCCTGGCACCACGCGAGCGCGACGCGGAGGTCGGCGCCCCGCACCTGGCGGGCCTCGAGCACCTCGACGCGCAGCACGCCGAGCGGCTCGCGCGCCAGCAGATCGAGCAGCGCCGTGGGCACGATGCGCGCGATCTCCGAGGGCGCGTCGGGGTCGAGGTCGGCGTCGCGCGGCGTCCGCGTGCGGGGCTCGCCGGCCGCGTCGAGCGTGATCTCGCGCAGCGGCGACACGAGGAGCAGACGGGGCGTCGCCACGTGCCGCGGGTCCGCGGAAGGCCCCGCGAGCACCCGTAGCCCGCGTAGCGTGGCGCGCGCGAGGTCGCGCTCGTCGGTCGCGTGGGCCGCGGCCTCCGCCGAGGCCAGCGCCGCGAGCGCGGGCGGGCGACCCAGCAGGAGCCGCGACAGACCGAGCCACGAGAGCCCGAGCACGGCGCCGAGCAGGACCCCGATGCGCCCCTGCCATCCCGCGGGCGAGAAGGCCGATAGTTCGACCGCGAGAGCCCCGAACACCAGCAGCGCCCACGCACCCGTCACGCGCGCGAACGAGCCGATGGGGTCGCGCGCCAGGAGCGCCACGAGCGCCGCGAGCGCGAGGCTCGCGCCCACGCCGGCGGCGGCCGAGGGGACGGGCAGCGGCCCCGCCACCGTCAGCGCGAGCAGGCTCGCGAAGGTGAGGGGCGCCGCGATCAGCAAGAGGTCGTAGCGCTCGCGCGCGCCGAGCTCGAGGCGGTTCCTCGCGGCGTTCCGCGCCACGAGCACCACCGTCGCGAGGACGATCGCGACGACGAGCCCGAGCTCGACCTGCCGGGCGCCGAACCGCGCGTCGCGGGCCACCGCGTGCACGCCGGCCTGCAGCGCGCCGAGCGCGTAGAGGCCGACCACGGCATTCGCCCCCGCGGTCGCGCGCGGGAGACCCGCTGCGCCGACCCCGCCGAGCCCGGTGATGCTCGCGAGGAGGCGCACGCCGAGCGCGCCGGCGAGCGCCCCCGCCGCGGAGCTGGCGGCGACGACCCACGGGCGATCGACGCGCGTGACCCAGGGGAGGAACGCGATGGTCAGGGCCGCGAGGGTGGCGCGAGAGAGGCGCCGTGGTGCCTTCGGCAGGTCGTCGATCGCGGGCGCGAGGAGGCGCAGCAAGAGGAGGGGCGCGATCGCGATCGCGAGCCGCACCCCGACGCTGCCGGTCTGACCGTCGCGCACGATCAGCGCGCCGACGTAGGCGACCGGTGCGTAGAGCGAGATGGCGCCGAGGGGAGACCCGGGCGTGCGTTCGACGGCCGCGCCCTCTGCGCGGAGGTCGGTCACGTCTTCCTCGGGGCCTTCGCGCAGCGGAAACCGATGCGCGGGTCGCGCCGGGACTCGGGCCACGCCTCGCGCGCCCACGCCCGCAGCGCGTCCCAGTCGTGGCGGAACGAGCCGCCGCGCACCCAGCGACGCGGCTGGTCGTCGTCGTCCATGATCTCGGGCCAGGGCGCGGTCTTGGGCGCGGGCGTCGAGGTCCACTCGGCGACGTTGCCCGCGAGGTGCACGACGCCCTCGGGGTTCTCGCCGGTCGGCGCGGCGTCGGTCGCGACGGGGCCCGCGGGCGCCTTGCTCGGGTCGTCGGTGAACACCGCGTTGGCGGCGCCGGGCTTGGCGTTGCCCCACGGGAACGCGCGACCCGCGAGGCCCGCGGCGGCGAGCTCCCACTCGGCGTCGGTGGGCAGCCGCGCCTTCTCGAACGCGCAGAACGCCTCGGCCTCCTTGGCGGTCACCGAGGTGACGGGCAGGGTCGGCGACACGTCGACCTTGCGGCACTTGCCGATCGCGACGCACGCGTCCCAGCGCTTGCCGGACACCTCCTCGCGATCGAGCACGAAGGTCTTCACCGTGAGCGTCTCGCCGGGGCACGCCGCCTTGTGTGCCGGGTCGTCGACGTTGCAGTCGGGCGGGCCGCGACGGAGCTTGCCGCCGAGGATGCACGCCTCGTGCGGCTGCAGCTCTCCGCACGGGGTCTTCTCGGCGCTCGCCGACGTGGAGGGCGAGGCGCTCGTGGTCGGCACCGTGCTGATCGACGTGGAGTGCGACGCGAGCGGCTTGGCCGACGACAGCGGGCGCGGCGAGAACAGCGGCTGCACGAGGAACGCGGCGCCGCCGACGATCCCGCCGAGCGCGAGGAAGGCGATCCACTTGGTCGCGCCGCTGCCCGCGGCCACCGACGACGCGGGCGCGCTCTCCGGCGGGGGCGGCGGTGGACGACGCGGTCCGGCGCCGGTCTTCTCCGTCATCGCGCCCTCGTGGTTGCGCTGCGTGGGCGCGAACGGCAGCGACGCCGCGGCCTTCTCGGTGCGCGGCGCGGGCGGGAGCTGCGGTGAGGGCAGGGTGGCTGGCGACAGCGGTCGCGCCATCGTGGCGGGGCTCGCCGCGGGCGCGTCGTTCGGGCGTGTGGTCGCGGCCTCCTCCTGTGGCTCGACATGGCCCTGCGAGGCCTGCACGAGCGCCGAGAAGAACGCGCGCACGTCCGGATACCTGGCCTCGGGGCGGATCGCGAGGCCCCTCTTGACCACGTTGTCGACCGCGCTCGAGAGGTCGTCGCGGTGCTTGCGCACCGAGGGTCGCTCGGTGGCCATGCAGGTCGCGAACATCACCTCGCGCAGGGATTCGCCCGCGAACGGCGCCTCGCCGGTGAGCGCCGAGAACACGATCGCCGCGAGCGCGAACTGGTCGGCGCGGTGGTCGACCACGCCGAAGTCGCGCGCGTACTGCTCGGGCGCCGCGAAGCCGACGGAGAGGCCCGTGCTCTTGAGGGTGGTCGTCTTGACGCCCGAGTCGTGGCTCCACCGCGCGACGCCGAAGTCGAGCACCTTCACCGCGCGGTCGCGACCGACCATGACGTTGCTCGGCTTGAGATCGCGGTGGATCACGCCCTCGCCGTGGGCGTACGAGATGGCGCTCGCGACCGGCCCGAGCAGGCCGAGCGTGTCCTCGAGGGGCAGGGGGCCGACGCGGGCGAGGAAGGCGTCGAGGGTCTCGCCCTCTATCCACTCGAGCACGAGATAGGGCGTGCCGTCGTCGAGGTGCGCGGCGTCGGAGAGCTGGACGATCGCCGGGTGGCGCATGCGCACGAGGAGCTTGGCCTCCTGGCCGAACCGCGCGCGCGCCTCGGGGCTCGACTCGAGGAGCTCGGCGCGCAGCACCTTGATGGCGACGGGGACGCCGAGCGCCACGGCCTCGGCCTCGTAGACGAGCCCGAAGCCGCCTTCGGCCACGATTCGACGCACCTCGTAGCGGCGGTCGATCGTCGTGCCGACGAGCCCGAGCGGATCGCGCATCGCCTGCCCGGTCGGGCTGCCGTGGTCCCGCGTCAAGCGTCCCCCTTCGTCGCGGCGCCGAGCAGGTCGCCGAGGGCGGCGAGGTGCGCCGCCGTGGTGCCGCAACAGCCCCCGAGGACCGAGGCCCCGCGCATGCGCCCGGCCGCGGCGGCGAAGGTCGCGGGGGCCTCCGGCCAGACGAGGGGCTCGCCGCTCGGAGCCGTCGGGAGCCCCGCGCTCGGGAACACGAACCGCGGCCGATCGGCCGGCAGCTCGGCGAACGAGGTGACCATCGCGCGTGCGCCCTGACCGCAGTTGAGGCCCACGCCGTCGGCCTGGGGGAGGGCACGGCAGGCTTCGCCGAGGGGCGCGCCGTCGGCGAGGCGCCCGTTCGCCTCGGGCGAGAAGGACACCACGACGGGCCCGAGATCCAGGGCGATCGAGAGGATCGCGCCCGCCTCCGCCACCGTGCGCGCGGTCTCGATCAAGAACAGATCGACCCCTGCCGCCGCGAGCGCCTCGGCCTGCTCCCGGTCGGCGCCGGGGCCGAGGACGCCCGCCACGACGACGGGGCCCCGGTCGGAGGCGGCGATGGCCTCCCGCGCCCGCGCGACCGCGGCGGCGTTGATCGAGGCGACGTCGACGAGCTCGTGGGTCGCGAGCCGGGCCCGGGAGGCGCCGAAGGTGTTGGTGCGCACGAGCCGGGCCCCCGCGGCGAGGTGGCCCAGATGCACGTCGCGGACGAGCGCGGGGCGGACGACCGACAGCTCCTCGAGGCAGGTGCCGGGCTCCACGGCGCGGAGCAGGGCGGTCCCCATCGCGGCGTCTCCGAGGACCGGTCGCGAGGAACCGAGCGGGACGAGGAGCGCCGGCAGACGATCGGACACGGGGCCCCGAGGCTACCGCGGTCCCAACCACTTGTCCGCGCCGCCGTCACCTCGCTAGGCTGGGAATGGCGCCCGCCTCACCGGGCGTTCCCCTCCGAAAGCCCGATGTCTCGCCCCATGAAGCCGCTCGCCCAGCTCCTCGTCGTGGTCCCCCTCGCCCTCGGCCTCTTCTCGGGGGCCTCCGGTTGCACCAAGACCAACATCCCCAACACCGACGTCGAGGACAGCAACGACAACCGCAAGGTCGTCACGTTCTGCGAGAAGTACCGCCACGCGGTCGAGGAGCGCGACGTCGACGCGCTCTACGCCATGGCGTCCCCTCGCTACTTCGAGACCGGCGGCAACGCGAAGTCGAACGACGACATCGACTACCAGGGCCTCCACCTCTACCTGACCACCAAGTTCAAGCAGACCAAGGCCATCCGCTACGAGATCCGCTACCGCCGGATCACCGAGACCGAGGCCAAGGTCATCCACGTCGACTACACGTACACGGCGTCGTTCCAGGTCCCCACGTCGAGCGGCGACCAGTGGCACCGCGCGGTCCGCGACAACCGCCTGCAGCTCGTGCGCGACGGCGACTCGTTCAAGATCCTCGGCGGCATGTAGCCCGACGCGCCCCCATGGGCGCGCAACCCGGCCGCAGGCCGGAGCAGGGACCCGAGCGAAACAGTTTCGCTCGGGACGCGCCCCCATGGGCGCGCAACCCGGCCGCAGGCCGGAGAACAAAGACCCGTCACTTGCAGGTCGCGGTGTAGGCGGGGAGCGCCCAGCTCCAGAGCGCGCTCGTGACCTTCGGGTAGTAGATCGTGAACCCGTAACACATCTCGTCGTCGGTGTTCTCGCCCTGGCTGACGGGTGCATCGGTCGTGTTGTCCCACGTGCAGCGGGTGCGCACGGTGTCCCCGGGCTTCACCTTGGTGTCGGGGATGTCGAACCAGTACTGCGCGTTGAAGTCGAACGCCGCGTTGGTGCCGATGTCGATCGGCGCGCCGCCGCCCGCGGGCTCGAGCATGTTGCTCATGGCGCGCCCGAGCTTGTGCATGTGGGGGAAGGCGCCGATGACGGTCACCTCGCCGAACGCGCCGGGGATCTTCAGCGAACAGTCGAGCGTGTACTTGGTCTTGGCGGGGATCGTGAACTTCTGGCTGCCGAACGCCATCACGTCCGCGTCGTTGGGGCGGAGGTCGCCCGTGGAGCAGAACGCGAACCCGCTCGAGTCCTTCTCGCCCTCGAGGTGGGTCACGTTGTTGTAGTGCATCTGCACCATGTAGTGCTTCTCGCCCGGCTCGACGGGGAACCCAGCCTCTTTCGGCAGCTCGAACGCCGAGCCGCCGGGCGCCCACGCGTAGACCATGCGCATCGTCGCGATCGCGCCTGCCTTGCAGGGCACGGGGTTCGGGTCGACCTTGCTCGTGCTCTCGGCGAGGACGATGTGGTGGACGATCTTGGTGTTGTCGGGCTTCGGGATGATCGCCGTGAGCTGTCGCTTCTTGCCGGTGTCGTTCTTGATGTCGATGCCGAAGCACACGTACTGATCGGTCGTGTCCTTGGGCATGACCCACGGGGTCGCGGGCTTCAGGTCGAGGTCCGGGGTGCACTTGACGGTGGGGAGGATGCTGCCGTCCGTGCCGCTGTCGCTGCCGCCACACGGCACGTCGCCCTTCGGCGCGGACTTGGCGAACCACGCGTCCATCGTCGCCTTGTCGGCGGTCGAGAGCGGCGGGTTCGGCGCCGGCGGCATCTGCTTCACCGGGTCGTGGACGCGGGTCTTCATCAACTGCCACACCTCGAACGACGGATCGCTCGGGGCCTTGGCGTGCACCTGCGCGTGGGAGACCAGCGGCATCGGGGCGCCGAACTTGGGCGGATCGGAGTGACACTTGCGACAGTTCGCCTCGAGGATCGCGTCGACCTCGCAGGGCAGGTCGTGCAGCGCGGGCGTCGTCTCGGTCGTGACGTCGGTGCCGCCGTCGTTCGGGGTCGCGTCGTTGGTGGTGGACGAACAGCCGGCCGAGCCGAGCACGAGGACGGCGGTCAGCCGGCCGAACGGGATGCGCATCCGTCAGAGGATAACGGCCGACACTTCGTCGCGCACGGTGCCCATGTATGCCCTGCACCGCAGGAGCAAGCGGCTAACGGGCGGCGTCACCGGATCTGCGAGAGGCGTTCGCCGATCGCGCGCAGCATGTCGTCGAGGTCGTCGAGCGGATCGACGAACTGGACGGCGATGCGGAACGGCCACGGCCCGTGGGGGTCGTCGGCGTTGCGCTCCATGCGGACGATCTTGCCGCGCACCACGCGCTCGGTCTCGTCGGGCAGGGTGAACGTGAGGCTGACGACGCTGTCGACGGCGAGCGGCTCCGTCGCGGCCATCAAGAGGCCCCCCTGGCTCGCGTCCTTGGTGACGCCGATGGCGCCCTCGATGGTGTCGGACGACACCTGGATCGGCAGCCAGACGCGGAAACGCTCGTGTGCGCGGGAGTCCACGAGCGGAGCTTAACCTACGAATGGCACCACGTGCTAACGACGCGCGCATGGCCCGCAAGAAGGTGCTGGTGCTCGGGTCCGGGGCGCGCGAGCACGCGCTGTGTCGGGCGCTCTCCGCGGAGGCCGAGGTGACCGTGATGCCCGGCAACGCGGGGATCGCCGCCGAAGCGGCCACGCTCCCGGGCAAGGCGGACGACGTGCCCGCGGTGGTGGCGGCCGCGCGGGCCTCCCTCGCCCAGCTGGTCGTGGTCGGCCCCGAGGCCCCGCTCTGCGCCGGCGTGACCGACGCGCTCGTCGAGGCCGGCTTCCTCGTGTTCGGGCCGTCGCGCGCGGCGGCCGAGCTCGAGGCCTCGAAGTCCTTCTGCAAGGACTTCATGAAGCGCCACGGCATCCCGACCAGCGACTACGCGGTGTTCGAGGACGCCGACGCGGCCGAGGCCCACGCTCGGGCGATCGGTCGTCCCCTCGTCGTGAAGGCAGACGGTCTCGCGGCGGGGAAGGGGGTCGTCGTGGCGAGCAGCGTCGAGGAGACCTGCGCCGCCATCCACGCCTTCATGCGCGAGGGCGTGTTCGGCGCCGCCGGCCGCAAGGTGGTGCTCGAGGACAAGGTGACGGGGCAAGAGGTCTCCTTCCACGCCATCTGCGACGGCGCGCGCTTCGTGCCGCTCGCGGCCGCCCAGGACCACAAGCGCCTCGAGGACGGCGATCGGGGCCCGAACACCGGCGGCATGGGCGCGTATTCGCCGCCCCCCGTCGTCACCCCGGCGCTCGAGGCGCGGATCCTCGCCGAGGTCATTCGCCCGACGGTCGAGGGCATGGCGAAGGAGGGGCGCCCGTTCCGCGGGGTCCTGTTCGCCGGCCTGATGATCGGGGAGCGAGGCGAACTCTCGGTGCTCGAGTTCAACGTCCGCTTCGGCGACCCGGAGACGGCCGTCCTGCTCGCGCGCCTGGACGGCTCCCTGCTGCCGTACCTCGAGGCCGCGGCCCGCGGCGACCTCGGCCCCCTGGCGGATCGCACGCCTCCCGTGCGGAGCGGTCCAGCCCTCGCCGTCGTCATGGCGGCGGCGGGCTATCCCGAATCGCCCCGCACCGGAGACGCGATCGAGGGGCTGGACGACGCAGCGGCCGTGCCGACGGTGTCCGTCCTGCATGCGGGCACGCGGCGCGAGGACGGAAAGTTCCTTACCGCAGGGGGACGTGTGCTGTGCATCACCGCCCACGCAGCCGACCTCGATGCCGCCGCAGACGCCGCCTACACGGCCGTCGATCGCGTGCGTTTCGCCGGGTCGCAGCACCGCCGCGACATCGGCGCGCGCGCCCGCACTCTCCAGAAATCTCGCGCGACTACGCCCTAGGAGTCGGGGGGGTCTTGAGGTAGGTTCGCGAGGCACTCATGCGCTGGTTCGTCGAAGTCTCTTCCTTGAGCGCCAACGCCGGCGCAGCCGATCGGCGGCACACGGTCGAAGCCGCCACGTGGCAAGGGGCCCTCGCCCAGGCCCGCAGCGCCGGTGGCGACACCGGTCCCCTCGCCAACTTCACGATCGAGGTGCTGCCGGACGGATACCGCGCGACCAACGCGCTGGCCCGCACCCGCTACGTCGTGAGCAAGGCGCCCGACGACGCGCAGATCACCATCCAGCCGGCCCCGAGCGCGAGCAAGCAGAGCGTTCCACCGCCTTCGTCTTCACCGGCCGTGTCGGCGGCGAGCGCGCTCGCGCGGAACAAGCCCGCCAAGACGATGATGACGATGGGCGAGAGCCCGAAGGCGCCGGCCGTCGCGGCTGCCCCCGTCGCGGCTGCCCCCGTCGCGGCTGCCCCCGTCGTCGCTGCCCCCGTCGTCGCTGCCCCCGTCGTCGCTGCGCCGGTGATGGTGCCCGTGGTGGCGTCCACGGCGACGCTCCCCGGCAAGGTGCTGCAACGTCGCGCCGAAGAGCCGGGCGCGCGTTCGCCGCTGACCTACCGCGAGCTCGCCATCGCGGTCGCCGACACGACCCCGGAGCCCGTCGCCGTCGACATCGCGCGGGCGCACCTCGCGGCGATGCAGGCGGAGCTCGCCTCGGCGCCGCCCGGTCGCTTCGTGCAGCTCGCGGTGTTCGACCACGAGTGGAGCGGTCGCCCCGAGCGCGCGCCCATCGTCAAGCTCACGTGGAAGGACTGGCGCGGCGAGCCCGAGCTGAAGGTCGCCTCGGCGGGTCCCGTCAGCATGCTGACCGGGGCGCCGAGCAGTGTGTCGTCGCCGAGTGGGACCATGCGCGCGGTCGACCCGCGTGGCGTCGCCGGCGAGATCTCGGCCGCGGTCGAGGCTGCCCGGCCCGCCGCCGTCGCCCCGGCGAAGGTCGACGTGCCGGCGGCCATCGAAGCCGTCGTCGCGCGCCCGGCCGCTCCCCCGGCCGCTCCCCCGGCCGCTCCCCCGGCAGCCCCGGTGGCTCCGGCAGCCGTCGCCGCGCCCATTGCTCCCGTCGTGGCTGCTCCTGTCGTGGCTGCTCCCGTCGTCGCTCAGCCTGCTCCCGTTGCGGCGGCCGTTGCGGCGCCCGCGATCGCGGCGCCCGTCGCGGCCCCGTCGATGGCCTCCGGCAGCTCCGTGCGTCGCCCGCCCACGCCCCTCGGCGCCGCGGCCTACCCCGGACGTCCCGCCGACCTCATCGGCGAGGTGTTCGAGGCGATGCACGACGTCCACTTCATGCAGGACTCGCTCGACGGCGCCGACTTCGTCCTCGAGCTGTTGAAGGAGAAGCTGCCGACCCGCTGCGCGCTCCTCTACTTCTTCGACATGAACACGAAGGAGCTCGTCGTCGTCAAGTCGCGCGGGCCGAACCACATGGCCGTGCTCGGCCAGCGCACGCCGGAGGCCGATCCATTCCTCGGCGCGGTGCTCCGCTCCGGCAAGGCGAAGCACGTGCGCGACGCCGCAGCGGAGCCGGGCTGGTCGCGCCCTCGCTACGCGGCGATCGGCCACGCGGAACCGCGCGAGATCCTCGTCGTGCCGATCCGCCAGCACCGTCGCTACCTCGGGCTCATCGAGCTGGCCGACCACCTCGACCAGAAGCCGTTCACCGAGGCCGAGGAGCACGCGGTCGTCTACGTCGCCGAGCAGTTCGCCGAGTTCGCGGCGGAGCGCGGCCTCAAGCTCGCGGCGGGTGACACCGGCAACTTCCACGCGCTCGAGCCCATCACGGCGCGTCGGCGCTGAGCGGCGCGGCGTCGGGGAAGGGCGCCGGACCCGTGGGATCGCGCTCGGAGAGTCGACGCCGCCTGCTCACCGGCACGGTGTTCGTCGCGATCATCGTGGCCGCCGTGGTGCTCGCGGTCGTCACCTACCGCGCGGCGTTCCAGCTCGAGTCGCTCCGCGCCCAGGCGCTCTTCCAGGCGACCCTCGGCCTCGCCGACGAGAAGGTCGACCGCGTGGACCGCGCCATCGTCGAGTCGGACGACGCCATCCTCGCGCTCGGTGAGGGGGGGCGCGCCGACGAGGTGCCGCGCCGCTTCGGGGCCCTCGCCCGCGCGACGCCCACGGTGGCCCACGTGATCGTCCTCGACGCCTCGCCGACACGGAACGTGATCGGGTTCGCCTCGCGCAACCCGGGCCCGCTCGACGACGCGTTCCGCTTGCTGCTCCTCCGCCGGGTGCTCCCCGACCTCGATCTGTCGACGCTGCCGATGTCGCAGATCAAGCACCTGCACCGCGCGTACGACGGCACGTTCCTCTTGCTCACCTACTTCCGCGCCCAGCACCTGCGGCCCGACGGCACGTACGACGAGCGCCTCGTGGTGCTCCACCACGACGTGGACTCGGTGCGCCGGGAGTTGCTCGAGCAGGTGGTGCCCGAGCCGCGCGCCGCGAGCGCCCGCGTGAACGTCGTCGACGACGAGGGCCGCATCATCTTCGGCCAGCCGCTCGGCAAGAGCGATCTGGTGGTGCAGAAGCGCTTCCCGACGACGCTCTACGCCTGGCGCCTGCAGGTCGCGCCGACGAGCAGCGAGGGGCTGGCCGAGAAGGCCCGCCGCCGACGCTTCCTCGAGATGTCCCTCCTCGCCATGTCGGCGCTGGTGGTCGTGGCCGGGGCCATCGTGCTCCTGCTCGCGACCGCGCAGGAGCGCCGCCTCAACGCGCTGCGGAGCGAGTTCGTCGCCAACGTCTCGCACGAGCTCAAGACCCCGCTCGCCATCGTGCGCATGTACGGCGAGCTCCTCGCCTCGGGGCGCGTGCCCACCGAGGAGAAGAAGCAGCAGTACCTCGGCACCATCGTGCGCGAGTCGGAGCGGCTCTCGGCGCTGATCGAGAACGTGCTCGATTTTGCCCGTGTCGAGCGCGGCAAGAAGGTCGCTTACGAGTTCGCCGACGCGGAGCTCGGGGCGCTGGTCGGCAAGGCCGTCGAGGCGTGCCGCTACCGCGCCGACACGGAGGGCATGCGGCTCGAGCTCGAGACCGAGCCCGAGGTGTTCGCGCGCGTCGACGAGCGCGCCGTGCAGCTCGCGGTCATCAACCTGGTCGAGAACGCGGTGAAGTACGCGCCGGCCTCCGAGGTCGTGAACGTCTCGGTGGGCCGGGAGAAGGGCGCCGCCGTGGTGCGCGTGCGCGATCGAGGTCCGGGGATTCCGCCCGAGGATCGCGAACGCGTGTTCGAGCGCTTCTACCGCGGCAAGCAGCCCGACGGCCGGCAGGTGCGCGGCAGCGGCATCGGGCTCTCGCTCGTCGCCAGCGTCATGGAGGCGCACCAGGGCGACGTGCGGGTCGAAGCGGGTGAGGACGGCGTCGGCAGCGTGTTCGTCCTGACGTTCCCCTTCGAGGGACCCCCGCCGAGCAGCGTTCGGCGCTGATTCCGCAGCGAGCACCGGGCGAGCACGGACCGACACGGACAACACGCCTGGCGCAGGCTGGCGCAGCCGCGCACCGCTCCCCACCGACAATCCCCGATCGCCGAGGTTGGCCGCATCGGTCCCGATCGTGCATGCTGCACACCTCGGAGGCTTCCCATGCGCGCGCTCTTCTCGTCTCGGTTCTCCTCGGCGGCAGTGGCCCTGACCCTGTCGTGGGTCGCGATCGGCTGCGGCGGGCGCCTCAACCCCGACGACGGGTGTCCCGACGACCGGTGTGTCGACGGTGGCGACACGGGCCTCGTCGACTCGAGCACCGACTCGATCGGAGACCCCGACACCTATCCGGACACGGCGCCGACGGGCTGTGGTCCCGGCTACGCGTGCACCTCGGGCACGAGCTGTCGCCCCGATTCCTGCAACACTTGCTACTGCTCCGGTGGCACGTACAGCTGCACCGCGATGTGGTGCGGCGACAGCGGTCCGCCCCCGCCCCCGCCTCCTCTCTGCCCGTCGTACGTGCCCCTCGACGGTACGGCCTGCAGCGGCGTCGTCGACTGCACCTACTCGAACGGCTGCGGCGGCACGACCTACGCGTATTGCACCGGCACCCGCTGGGCCGTGAAGTCGGAGCCCTGCTCCTCGCCCACCTGCCCCAAGGCCGAGCCCATCGAGGGCACGCCCTGCAAGGGCCCCCTCAAGTGCGGGTACACCAACGCGTGCGGCGGCTTCGACACCGCGTACTGCGACGTGACGCCGTACTGGAAGATCGCGCGCGGCGATTGCCCGCCGCCTCCACCTCCGCCTCCGCCCTCGTGCCCGACCCTCAAGCCGGCGCCGTTCTCCGCCTGCACGGGCCTCAGCAACTGCAGCTGGAACAACGGCTGCGGCAACATCACCTACGGCTACTGCGACGGCAAGTACTGGAACATGAAGGAGCCCGGCTGCGTCCCCGGCTGCCCCAGCAGCAAGCCGGTCGGTGGCGCGGCGTGCAAGCCGCTCCCGACGGGCGGCTCCTGCCAGTACATCGCCATCGCGGGCACGAGCTGCACGACGCAGTGCTTCTGCGCCGACGACGGTCGCTGGGCCTGCCTCACCCCGCCCTGCGCGGGGACGGGTGGCGGCACCCCCGGCGGCTGAGGCCGCTCGCGCGCGAACGCCTATGCCTTCGGGGGCGGACGGTCTATGACGCAGTCCCCCCATGAAGGTCACCGAGCACCTCGCACAGGCGAAGCGCCCGCTCATCAGCTTCGAGATCATCCCCCCGCGCCGCGGCGGCGACGTCCGCGCGCTGATGTCCCTGGTCGAAGACCTGGTCAAGCACCGCCCGCCGTACATCGACATCACGAGCCACCCCGCCGAGATCGTCTACAAGGACACCGAGACGGGCATCCAGCGGCGCGTGGTGCGCAAGCGCCCCGGCACCCTCGGGGTCTGCGCCCTCATCCAGAACAAGTACGAGGTCGACGCCGTCCCGCACGTGCTCTGTCGCGGCTTCTCCCGCGAAGAGACCGAGGACTTCCTCATCGAGCTCCGCTACCTCGGCATCGAGAACGTCCTCGCGGTGCGCGGCGACGACAAGGGCTTCCAGAAGGTCCTCGCCCATGGGCGCACGTCCAACGACTACGCGGCCGACCTCGTGCGCCAGATCACGCGCATGAACCAGGGGGTCTACGTGGACGAGGAGGCGGACAACGCCCCCACGAGCTTCTGCGTCGGCGTCTCCGGGTACCCGGAGAAGCACTTCGAGGCGCCGAACCTCGAGACCGATCTGCGTCGCGTGAAGGAGAAGGTCGAGGCCGGCGCCGAGTACGTCGTGACCCAGATGTTCTTCAAGAACGAGTACTATTTTCGCTTCGTCGATGCGTGTCGCGCCAGCGGCATCACCGTGCCGATCATCCCCGGCCTCAAGGTGCTCACGGGGCGCGATCAGGTGGTGTCGATCCCGCGCACGTTTCACTGCGAGATCCCGAGCGAGCTCTCCGACGAGGTCGCGGCGGCGACCAAGCCCGAGCACGTGCGGGAGATCGGGATCAAGTGGGCCACCGCGCAGGCACGGGGGCTCCTCGACCGCGGGGTGCCGAGCCTCCACTTCTACGTGATGCAGAGCGCCGCCGCGATCAACGGCGTGATGAAGAACCTCGCGCTCTGACCTGCGGCACCGCGTCGCCGCGTTCGTCCGCTGAGCGCGGCGGAAGCGCAAAGCGCGTTTGCACGTCCTGACAATCCTGCTTGATTGAGGCGATGCGCAAGCTCGCTTTCTTGCTGGTGGCCGTCCTCGCGGTCGGTGCGTGCGACAAGACGGAGGGCGACGACATCCTCGAGCCCGTGCCGCCGACGTCGAAGCCGCTGGGCTCGCCGCCCGACTACGGCCCCACGGTGCGCGCCGCCACGCCGCCTCCGCCGATCTCGGGTGGCACGCTGCACGTGACCAAGGACGGAGCCTTCGCGGTGGTCGCGGACCCCGAGCGCGATCGCCTGAGCATCGTCGAGCTGGCCACGCGCGCCGTCCGCCACGTGCCCTTCGGCGCGCAAGCCGAGCCAGGTCGCATCGTGGAGGACGAGGCGGGTCGCGTGCACGTGGCGCTGCGTCGCGCGGGGGCGGTGGCGACCGTTCGGCTCTCGGACGGCGTGGTCGAGGCCAAGCGCCCGGTGTGCCCTGCGCCGCGCGGGATCGCGCTGGACCCGGCGTCGAAGCAGTTCGTCGTCGTGTGCGTCGGCGGCGAGGTGGTGGACCTGCCGCTCGACGTCGCGCAGGCCGCCAAGCTCCGCGTGCGCATGGTGCCCGATCTCCGTGACGTCGTCGTCACCCCCACCAAGACCTTCGTGAGCACCTTCCGGGCGGCGCAGGTCTACGAGCTGACGCCGGGTGCTTCCGATCCGTTGCCGAGTCCGCTGCCGATGGCGATGTTCAAGACCCCACTCGGCCCGATGACGGCGAGCGTCGGCTGGCGCATGCGTCCCTTCGAGGGGGGCGCCGTGCTCGTACACCAGATCGCGCTCGACCCCGGCATGCCGGTGTCGACCGGCCCGGGTGGCTATGGCGGCGGTGATCAGAAGGACTGCACGGGCAGCATCGTCCAGAGCCAGCTCAGCGTCGTCGGTGGCGCGGGCTCGCGGTTCTTCTCTCCCATCCCCGCGGCGGTGCTCCCCGTCGACGTGGCCGCCAGCAGCAGCGAGCTCGTGCTGGTCGCCGCCGGCAACGCGAAGAACCGCGACACGCCCCAGCTGATCCGGGTGCGGACCAGCGGGTCCAGCGCCTTCTGCGAGAAGGGGCTCCCGATGGCCGCGCCCCCGGGGCAGGCGGTCGCGGTAGCGTTCGGGGGCGAGCGGTGGTTCGTGCAGACCCGCGAGCCCGCGGCCATCCACGTCTACGAGGCCGACGTCACCAAGGCGCCCGCGACGATCTCGCTCGCGAGCGACTCCTTCGCGGACACGGGGCACGTGATCTTCCACGCCAACAGCGGCAACTTCCTCGCGTGCGCCTCGTGTCACCCCGAGGGCGGCGACGACGGTCGCACGTGGAACTTCGCGGACCTCGGTCCGCGGCGCACGCAGTCGTTCCGCGGCGGCTTCCTCAAGACCGCGCCGTTCCACTGGGACGGCGACATGCGCGACCTGCGCGCCCTCACGGACAGCGTGCTCACCGGTCGCATGAGCGGACCCAAGCTCGACGCGGGGCAGCTCGACGCGCTCGGCGCGTGGCTCGACGCCGTGCCGGCCCTGCCCACGCCCACGGTGACCAAGGGCTCGGTCGACGCGGGCGCGACGCTGTTCGCGGATCGGGGCTGCGCCAAGTGCCACGCTGGCGCGGCGACGACGACCAACGCGAACGTCGACGTCGGGACCGGCGGCGCGTTCCAGGTGCCGTCGCTGCGCGGCGTGTTCTATCGCGCGCCGTACATGCACACGGGGTGCGTGCAGACCCTCGCCGACCGCTTCACCGCGGGCTGCGCCGGCGGAGACCTCCACGGCAAGACGAGCGGGCTCTCCGCGACCCAGATCGACGACCTCGTCGCATACCTGTCGACGCGGTGACTCCCTGCTTTGATGTCGCGCAAGCGGCCCATCGCCACCTCCTGGCCGTTCACGTGTTCTGTGAACCCGCGACGGCGCGAGACTCAGGCCGACAGCGTGCCCGCCGACGAGGAGGTAGCGAGCCTCAGCGGCGTTCAAGGCGGTAAGCAGATCGAGGAAGTCGGGGCTCCATCGTCGTGCCATCGCTCCCTCCGTACTGCTCGAGGCTCAGCTCCCAGGTCAGCGCGAGCCGGTCGAGCGGAGCCATCGCCGCCCAGGCAGACAGCGCCTCGGCTTCGAGCGCGCCGAGGCTGCCCGGCCCACGGAAGACCTGCCCCGTCCAGGCAGCCCTCGCTCGTTTGCGCTCCTCCGCGTCGCCCATGAAGGAAGAATAGCGGCTTTCGTGGTCCGACGTGCGCGTCAGGACGCGTTCGTCGACATGGGCCGTCGGGTGAAGCCGGGTTCGAGGTCCTCGCTGTAGCCGAATCGGTGCCCTCAGCGGCTCGAGAGACGCACCACGCGCTCCACGAGTCCGGGCAGGAAGCGGTTCGCGCGCCAGGTGATCTTGCTCCGCAGATCCACGAGCTGGATCAACCCCGGCTTCTCGAGATCGCGCAGCGCGGCATCGACCACCTGCTCGGCGGAGAACATCGGCGAGAGCTTGTAGACGGGCGGGAGCTTCGGCAGATCGCGGACCATCGGGGTGTCGCCCGGCGGAGGGCACAGCACCTTGACGTCGAGCGGGGCAGGGGAGAGCTCGTCGGCGAGCGCCTGCGCGAAGCCGATCACCGCGTGCTTGCTGGCGCAGTACCCGGCCAGCTCGGGGAAGCCGCGCAGCCCGGCGACCGAGGCGACGAGCATCAGGGTCGAGCGCTCCTTCTTCCCCCGCGCTGCCTTCTGCAACGTGGGGACCCACGCGGTCGCGACGTGCACCGTGCCGAGGTAGTTCACCTGCATCATCGCGGCGTAGTCGCGCGCGGACATGTCGACCGCGGGGCCCACCCGGAGGATGCCGGCGCAGTGGACGACGTGGGCCACGCCCGGGGCCCGGGTGGTCGCCGCGATCACGGCGTCGGGGTCGGTCACGTCGACCACGTCGGTGTGGACGTGGACGCGGCCGGTGAGCGACGCGCGGACGCGCTCGAGCCCGGCGGCGTCGCGATCCCAGAGCACGAGATCGCGGCCCATGCCTGCGAGACGCCCCGCGAAGGTGCGGCCGAAGCCGCTGGCCGCGCCGGTGACGAGGAACGCGCCGGGAGCCCGCGTGCGGAAGGTCGACATGGGTGGCCGATTACCGTGCGAGCGTGCGCGCCGCCACCGCGCGCGGCCTCGAAGCGCGAGCCGACCGTGCTAGCGTCGCGCCCGCGATGGAACCCGTCCTCCTCGGCCGACCGCTGTCCCTCGAAGATCTCGAAGACGTCGCGCTGCGAAACCGCAAGGTGTCGCTCGCGCCCGAGGCCCGCGAGAAGGTCCGGGCGGCCCGCGCCGCGATCGACGCGCTCGCCGCCGGGGGAGACTCCGCGCCCAACGTCTACGGCGTGAACACCGGTTTCGGCGCGCTGAGCGAGACCCGGATCGGCGCCGCCGACATCCGACGCCTGCAGCGCAACCTGATCCGCAGCCACGCGTGCGGCGTCGGCGCCCCGCTGCCCACCTCGATCGTGCGCGCGATGCTGCTGCTGCGCGCGCAGGTGCTGGCGATGGGGCACAGCGGCGTGCGCGATCTGGTCATCGATCGCCTGTGCGGCATGCTCGACGCCGGCGTGCACCCGCGCGTGCCGTCGCAGGGCTCGGTCGGCGCCTCGGGCGATCTCGCGCCGCTCGCCCACCTCGCGCTGACGCTGATCGGCGAGGGAGAGGCCGAGCACGGCGGCACGCGGCTCCCTTCGGCAGAGGCGCTCTCACGCGCGGGGCTCGCGCCGATCGAGCTCGAGGCCAAGGAGGGGCTCGCGCTCATCAACGGCACCCAGTACATGGCCGGCATCGGCGCGCTGTGCCTGCTCGCGGGCGAGCGGCTCGCCAAGGTCGCCGACGTGGCCGGCGCGATGAGCGTCGAGGCCCTGCTCGGGTCGCGGCGACCGTTCGACGAGCGGCTCATGCAGGTGCGCCCCCACCCGGGGCAGGCGGCGTCGGCGGCGCTGCTCCGCTCGTTGCTCGGGCCAGTCGAGGGCAGCGGCATCGGGCAGAGCCACCTGCACTGCAGCAAGGTGCAGGACGCCTATTCGCTGCGCTGCATGCCGCAGGTGCACGGCGCCACCCGCGACACCCTCGGGTTCGCGCGGCGCGTGCTGGAGGTCGAGGTCAACTCGGTGACCGACAACCCGCTCGTGTTCCTGCGCGACGGCACCGCCGACCTGATCAGCGGCGGCAACTTCCACGGCGAATACCTCGCCATGTCCCTGGATTTCTCGGCCATCGCGCTCGCCGAGCTCGCCAACATCAGCGAGCGTCGCGTGGAGCAGCTCGTGAACCCGCACCTCTCGGGCGGGCTCACGCCGTTCCTCGCGCCGAACAGCGGGCTGCACTCGGGCTTCATGATCGCGCAGGTCGCGGCGGCCTCGCTGGTCAGCGAGAACAAGGTGCTCTGCCACCCGGCCAGCGTGGACTCGATCCCGTCTTCGGCGGGCAAGGAGGACCACGTGTCGATGGGGTCGATCAGCGCGCGCAAGCTCTTGTCGGTGGTCGACAACGTGCGGCGGGGGCTCGCCATCGAGATCCTCGTCGCGACCGCGGGCCTCGACCAGCGGCTGCCGCTGCGCCCGAGCTCCGGCGTCGCCGCGGCGCACGCCTTCGTGCGGGCGCAATTCCCCGCGTTGACCGACGATCGGCCGCTGCACGGCGAGATCGAGTGGGTCGCCGAGGAGATCGAGCGCGGGACGTTCCTCGCGGCGGTCGACGCGGCGCTCGCGTAGGCCGTCACAGGCCAATCAGAAGCGCACGATCCCGGCAACGCTCGCGGTGGGCACCGAGAGCGCGAACATGGTCGGGTTGAGGTACGGCGAGGCGCTCTCGGGCTGCTCGGCCACGACGTCGCCGCGGGCCCACCACGCTTCTGCGGCGAAGACCATACCGAACCGGTGATCGAACCAGTGGCGCAGGTCGAGGCGTGGGCCGCCGGCCCACCCCCACATGTGCACCGGGGTGCCCATCCGATCGGCCGTCACATAGAGCGGTCCGAAGCGAGCACTCAGCCCGAGCTCGGTACGGCTACCGAGCGGGAGCATGACCCTCGCGGAGACGGGAACCCGATGCAGCACCGCGAGGTTCGCGAAGCGGACCAGCGCGTAGCTGGCACCGATCTCGAAGTACCGGCCGAGGCGGTGGGCGAAGCCGACCTCGAACTCGATGGGGTGCTCGCCTTTGTAGCGGAAGTAGCTGTCGCTTCCGTAGACCAGGTACGAGAGTCCACTCACGCCGACGCCCAGGTGAACGCGCTCGTCGAACGCCGGATCCTGGGTCAGCGCCGCTGCGAGGAGCAACGCACCGAGCATGCCTCCATCGTGCGCACCGCCGGGCCGCGCGCAAGACCGTGCGTAGGCGTCAGAAGCGCACGATTCCGCCGAGGCTCACGGTGGGGAGCGAGTAGGCGGTCATCGACTTGCCGAGGTGCGGCGAGGCGGTGGGCGGATCGATGGCGCTCACGGAGGCGAGGGCCCACCAGGTCTCCACGGCGAGGACGAGCCCGAACTGCCCGGGCCGCTCCTTGGCCGTCTTGGCCCAGCCCTCGCCCGCCTGCTGCCCCCCGAACCAGTGGCGCAGATCGAGGCGCGGTCCCACGCTGGCGCCCCACGCACGCATGGGGGTGATGCGGTCGGAGCTCGCGAACATCGGCGCGAGGCGCAGCGCGATGCCGAGCTCGGTGTCGTACCCGAGGGGAACCGTGTACCGCGCCGAGAACGGCACACGGTGCAGGGTCGCGAGGCTCGGGAGCAACGCGAGCGTGTAGGCGAGGCCGAGCTCGAGGTGCTCCCCGAGGGCGCGCGCCCAGCCGACCTCGAGCTCGACGAAGTGATCCTTGCCGTACTGGAAGTAGCCGTCGTCGCCGTACTTCACCGACGAGACCCCGCTCGCGCCGACGCTCGCGTGGAGGCGGTCCTCGAAGAGGGTCGTGGCAGGCGGCGCGGCCACCGCCGCGACGAGCAAGGCGATCGCGACGGACATGCCCGCCAATGTCGTCATCTGGATCCCGTGGTGCCAGCTTTTCTCACCTGACACGAACGTCGGTCGGCACGCCTCTCGACCGTGCCGGACTGTGCCCCGAAACGCTTGGAAGCCGCGATCGTCGCGTCGTTTCGATGGCATGGCCCCTGCTGAAGGCACGTCCATGCGTCGACTCCTCGCCCTCCTCCCCGCGGTCTGGCTCGCCACCCTCGTCGGCTGCGGCTCCAGCAGCGGTGATCCCTCGTCGGCTCCTGGAACCGACGAGGGGAGGTACGCCGACGCGGGCTTCACGAGCGACGGCGGGATCTGGTCCGACACGGGCGGCAGCCCCACGGCCGACGCGGGCGGCTCTTTCGGCGGCGTCGGCACCGGCGGCGCGCAGGACTTCGCCGCCTTCCGCAAGGCGCTCGACGCCGGCAAGATCCCCGATCCTTCGACGCTCGACGCGGCGGGTTTCTTCGCCGAGCACTTCACCTCGCTGCCGCCGCCCACGTGCGGCAAGACCTTCTGTCTCCACGGCCTGGTCTCGGTCGCGCCCGACCTCGTGCGCGGCGGCGACTGGACGCTGCTGCAGATGGCGATGAACTCGCCGATCGACCCCGCGACGGTGAAGAAGCCAGCGCTCGATCTCGCCGTGGTCCTCGACCACTCGGGCTCGATGGCGGGCGCCGACAAGCTCACGTATGCGCGCGATGGCGTGAAGCTGCTGGTCGATGCCCTCGGCCCCGAGGACCGGCTCACGTTCGTGATCTTCGACGACACCGCGCAGACGCTGTTCGGGCCCGCGCCGGTGACCGACAAGGCCGCCGTGAAGGCGCTCGTCGACAAGGTCGGCCCGGCGGGTGGCACCAACCTGTACGACGGGATCGAGGCTGGTTACAAGGCGATCCAGTCGAGCCCCGAGCAGACCCAGCGCCGCGTGATCTTCCTCACCGACGGCGTCGCGACCGCCGGCAACACGGACCCCAAGGCCATCGCGGCGATGTCGGCGGGGTACAACAAGAAGGGCCTCGGCCTCACCACGATCGGGCTCGGCGGCGACGTGAACGGGCCGCTCCTGCAGGGGCTCGCGGAGAAGGGCGGCGGCAACTACTACTTCGTCGAGAAGGCGGCCGCGGTCACCGAGGTGTTCACCGAGGAGCTCGCGTTCTTCGTCGCGCCGATCGCCTACGACCTCACGCTCACCCTCACCGAGGTGCCGAACTACGCGGTGAACAAGGTCTACGGATCGAACCTGTTCGAGCCGGTGGCCGGCGGCGGCGGGGGCACCATCCAGATCCCGAGCGTGTTCCTCGTCTCGCGCACCTCGACCAAGCCCGGTCCCACCGGTGGGCGGCGCGGCGGTGGGTCGGCGATCCTCGCGGACCTGGCGGCCAAGACCAAGCTCGACGCCGCGGCCAAGCACGACGTGGCCAAGCTCTCGCTGCGCTACCGGTTGCCCGGCACGAGCACCTACGAGACACAGGACGTCACCGTGACGCACGACGGCATCCCGGGCGTGGCCCCCGAGGGCGGGTACTACGAGACCGACGGCGTGAAGAAGAACACGCTCGTGCTCTCGTTCTTCCTCGCCTTCCAGGAGGCCTCCAAGTCGGCGACGAGCGGCAAGGTCAAGGAGGCGATCGACCTCCTCACCGCCTTCAAGGCCAAGATCGAGCCGAAGATCGCCACGACGGACGAGGACCTGGTCGACGACCTGAAGATCCTCGACCAGTTCGTCGCGGTGCTGAAGAAGACCGCGCCCTGAGATAGCCTCGCGGTCATGCGGATCGCGATCCTCACCTCGGGCGGCGACGCCCCCGGCATGAACGCCGCCGTGCGCGCCTTCACCGTCGTCGGACTGCGTCGCGGGCACGAGGTGCTCGGCGTGCGGGACGGCTACGCGGGGCTCCTCGCGCGGAACCTCGAGACCCTCACCCGCGAGTCCACCGAGCGGCTCACCCGGCAGGGCGGCACGCTGCTCGGCTCGTCGCGGTGCCTCGAGATGATGCGTGAAGAGGGGCAGGCGCGGGCGCTCGCCGCCCTCGCGGAGCTCGGGATCGAGGGCCTGTGCGTCGTGGGCGGCAACGGGTCGCTCACCGGCGCCCACGTGCTCGCGCCGCGCACCGCGTGCAAGATCGTGGGCCTGCCCGCGTCCATCGACAACGACGTGGGGCACGCGGGCCTCGCCATCGGCGTCGACACCGCGGTCAACACCATCGTCGAGGCGTGCGACCGCATCTCCGACACCGCGCGCGCCCACCGCCGCGCGTTCGTGGTCGAGGTGATGGGGCGCAACTGCGGCTTCCTCGCCATGCGCGCGGGGCTCGCGGCCGAGGCCGACGCGATCCTCTACGGCGAGTCGCACGCGACCGAGGAGGCCACGTTCGCGCACCTGCGCGAGGTGCTGCGCCGGTGCTTCGTGGAGCGTAGCGACAAGAAGCGGGCCCTGATCGTCAAGAGCGAGGGGTGTCCGATCTCGGCCCACGCGATCCGCGACCACTTGCAGGCCTACCTCGACGAGGACGCGCCCGGCGTGGACGTGCGCGAGACCGTGCTCGGTCACATCGTGCGCGGCGGATCGCCGACCGCGCTCGATCGCACCATCGCGCTGCGGCTCGGGTTCTCGGCGGTGATGGCGCTCGAGGCCGGCATCACCGACACGATGCTCGCGTGGGAGCCCCCGTTCCAGGTGGGCGCCGAGACCATGGATCCGAGCGTGCGCCGCGTGCCGATCGGCGAGGCGCTCGAGGAGACGAGCAAGTTGCTCGACGGGACGAGCACGTTGATCCGCAGGCGCATCGAGCTCCTGCGGTTCGTCGACGACTGTCTGCCGGGTTAGCGACGACGCGGGCGCCGACCACCGAGCCCGGGCTTCGCGCCGGGACCTCTACGGGCCGACGGTCTCCGACTAGAGCGCCGCGAGGGCGGCGTCGTAGTTCGGCTCCTGGGCGATCTCGGGGACGAGCTCGACGTACTTCACGACGTCGTTCTCGTCGAGCACCACGACCGCGCGCGCGACGAGGCCCGCGAGGGGGCCGCTGGTCATGAGGAGGCCCCAGTCCTTCGCGAACTTGCGTGAGCGCATGAGCGAGAGCGGCACGACCGCCTCGATGCCCTCGGCGGTGCAGAACCGCTTGGCCGCGAAGGGGAGGTCGGAGCTGATGGACAGCACGACGGTGTCGCCGCGCTCGACCGCCTTCTTGTTGAAGTTGCGGACCGTGGCCTGGCACACGCCGGTGTCGAGGCTCGGGTTGATCGTGAGGAGCTTCTTCTTGCCGGCGAACGCGGACAGCGTGACGTCGGAGAGGTCGGTCTTGGTGAGCTCGAGCGCGGGGGCCTTGCTGCCCACGGCGGGGAGCTCGCCGCTGGTCTCGATGGGGTTGCCCTTGAAGGTGATCTTGGCCATGGCGGTGCTCCTAGCGCGGGTGCGCCGGCGCTGGTGCCTTCGCGGCCGACCGAGGCTGCGGTCGTGGGTGCCCGTCGCCCACCGCTTTGCTTGGCGAAGGTGTGTTCGGTATAACGGACAGAGGTCGTCCACGGCAGAGGTTTGGCAAACTATAAACAAAGATGAGACAAACCTTGTGACGTCCGGGCGGCTGGCGCCATCTGTGGGGAGCCGACACGGCAATCCACTCCACGGAGGCTCTCATGAACCTTTCTTCGCGCAGCGCTCTCGCCCTCTTCGTCGCCGTCCCGCTCGCCCTCGCCGGTTGCGGCAGCGACGACCCCGCGCCCGCCACGGCGGCCGACACGGGCACGACCCCGACCGACACGGGCACCAGCCCGACGGACACCGGCTCTCCGGCCGACACCGGGGGTGACACCACCGCCGCGAAGGACATCGTCGACACGGCCGTCGGCGCCGGCACGTTCAAGACGCTCGTCGCCGCGGTGCAGGCCGCCGGTCTCGAGTCCACCCTGCGCGGGGCCGGGCCCTTCACGGTGTTCGCCCCCGACGACGCCGCGTTCAAGAAGAGCGTCCCTGACTTCCTCCTCACCCAGCTGACGACGGCGCCCTACAAGACCGAGCTCGCGCTGATCCTGAAGTACCACGTGCTCTCGGGCTCGGTGAAGGCGGCCGACGTGCTCGGCAAGAAGTCGACCCCGAGCACCGTGCTCGGCGCCAAGCTCTCCGTCGACGGCACCTCCGGCAAGGTCGTGATCAACGGCGGCGCCACCGTCACCACGGCCGACATCGGAGCGTCGAACGGCCTCATCCACGTGCTCGACGCGGTGCTGCTCCCGACCATCGTCGACACCGCGGTCGGCTACGACGACGGCACGACCAAGTTCTCCACGCTGGTCACCGCCGTCACGGCCGCCGACCTCGCCCCGACGCTCAGCGGCCCGGGGACCTTCACGGTGTTCGCGCCGACCGACAAGGCGTTCGCGGACCTCAAGACCAAGCTCGGCGACACCGTCTTCGCCGGCTTGCTCGCCGACAAGGTGAAGCTCGCGAAGGTCCTCAAGTACCACGTGCTCGGCGCCGTCGCGTACGGCAAGGACGTCACCTCGGGCGACGTCACCACCCTCGAGGGCTCGAAGATCAAGCTCACCGTCGCGAGCGGCAAGGTCACCATCGGCGACACCACCACGACCGCGGCCAACGTGGTGCTCACCGATCTGCCGAACAGCAACGGCGTGATCCACGTCATCGACAAGGTGCTCGTCCCGGCCGGGATCCTCTAGCGCCCCGCGGTTCGTTCGTCGGAGCGGCACGGCCCCTCGAAAGAGAGGGCCGTGGCCCGTTTTGTCTAGTCGTGATACGAGACAGGCCTTCGCGATGATGAAGCTCCGCCGGCCCTCAGAAATCGTCGAAGGTCCTGCATCCAGATCCAGCTCCCGAGCGAATGGACGAGGCATGGACCAACGCATCCATCCGTGCCCCGCTCCGTCCTTGCTCTGTGAGGCAGCGCGTTTCCCTTCGTTCTTCGCCCTCGTGGTCCGCGCGGGACTCCTCGAGGAGCTCGATGGAGACGAGCCCTTCACCGTGGTCGTCCCGACCGAGGCTGCCTTCGAGGACCTGCCGGAAGAGCTCGCCAGCGCGCTCTTCTCGGGTCCTGTCGAGCTTGCCTTCGAGGTCGCGGAGCATCACCTGCTCCGGGGCGAGGCGCTGCGCGACGGCGCGAGCTCGACCCTGCAGGGCGAGTCGGTCGTGGTCCGTGCGCCGCGCATCGCGCGGGCGAAGATCGTCGGCCTGCCCCGGGTGTGCCGCAACGGCCTGCTCGTCCCCATCGATCGCTTGCTCGTGCCCCAGTGGGGGAGCGACGACGCCGACGAGGCACGACTCCGGCGCTTCCTCGACGACCACGCAGAGGACACCATGCGCGAGCTGCGCGAGACCGCCTGACCGCGTGACCGCGCCCCTCCTCCGCCGCGTCGCCCAGGGCGAGCCCAACGCGAGCCGCGCCTGCCTCGAGGCGTTCGGTGGGCTCGTGTGGACTCTCGCGCGCCGCGCCTCTCCCACCCGCGAAGACGCCGAAGACGCCGTGCAAGACATCTTCCTCGACCTGTGGCGGAGCGCGAGCCGGTACGATCCGGCGGTCGCATCCGAGACGGCGTTCGTCGCCACGATCGCCCGCCGACGCCTCGTCGATCGCGCGCGCGCGCGACGCCGGAGACCCGCCACCGACCCGCTCTCGTCCGAGCCGAAGGTCAGCACCGACGCGCCGCCGGCGGATCGTTGCATCGAGGCGACGCGGGCGGCCGCGGCGCTCGAGCAGCTGCGCCCCGAACAGCGCGAGGTCCTCCTCCTCGCGACGCAGGGCTTCTCGCACGAGGAGATCGCCGAGCAGCGCGGCCTGCCGCTCGGCACCGTGAAGGCCCACGCGCGCCGCGGTCTGATCCGGGTGCGCGCCCTGCTCGTAGAAGCAGAGGTCCCCGCTTCGACGCCCCCTCGGGAGGTGCGCCCATGACCGACGTCACGCAGTCCATCGAACGGCTCGACGAGCTCCTCTGTGATCGCGCGCTCTTCGGCCTCGACTCGACCGAGGAAGCAGAGCTCGTCGCCCTGCTCGGCCACGCCGTGACCGACGACGACGACACCCTGCGCGCGGCCGTCGCCGTCGACCTCGCCACGCTCGGTGCCCTCGAGCCGCTGCCGGCCGGTCTCGCCGCGCGCCTGCGCGCCGACGCCGATCGCGTGTTCGCGCCGGTCGTGGTGCCCCCACGAGCACCGGCGCCCGTCCCGAAGAAGCGCCGCGCCTCGGCCTTCGTCCCCTGGGCGCTCGCAGCGGCCTTCGGCGTGCTCGCGGTGTTCGGCTGGCTCGACCGCTTCCGCGAGCCGCCGAAGGTGGCGGGGGTCGCGAGCACCGCCCCGCCGGTGAGCACGTCGACACCACCCGCGCCGCCATCGGTCGTACCGCCCACGCCGTCGCAGCAGCGCGCGGAGCTCCTCGCCAAGCGGCCGGATGCGAAGCGAGTGCCGTGGAGCGCCACCAAGGACCCCGGCGCAGCAGGTGCGAGCGGCGACGTCGTGTGGAGCAGCGACGCCCAGGAGGGCTACATGACCTTCCGCGGGCTGCGACCGAACGATCCCAAGGTCCGCCAGTACCAGCTCTGGATCTTCGACGCCGAGCGCGACGACAAATACCCGGTCGACGGTGGCGTGTTCGACGTGCCGCCGCAGGCAGAGGAGGTCGTCGTGCCGATCCGCGCCAAGATCCGCGCGGGCAAGGCCAAGCTGTTCGCGATCACGGTGGAGCCCCCCGGCGGCGTGGTCGTGAGCAAGCGCGAGCACATCGTGCTCACCGCCGCGCCCTGAGGCTCGGTCAGCCGGCGAGGCCGTACTCGGTCATCTTCCGATAGAGCGTGGCGCGACCGATGCCGAGCGCACGCGCCGCGGCGACGCGCGACCCGTGGCGTTCGAGGGCGCGCGCGATCGCCCAGGCCTCGAGATCGTCGAGGCGTTCGGGCAGTCCGGCGGTCATGCGCACGCGTCCGGGCGCCCTCGGAACGAGGTCGCGCTGGTGGAGCACGTCGCCCTCGCCGAGCACCGCAGCAGACTCGATCACGGCCCGCAGCTCGCGCACGTTGCCCGGCCACGGCTGTGCGACGAGCCAGGCCGCGGCCTCGGGAGACAGCCGCTTCCGTGGCGCGACCTCGGAGAGGAGAGCGCGCGCCAGGAGCAGCGTGTCGTCGCCCCGTACGCGGAGCGGGGGCACGTGCACGGGCAAGACGTGCAACCGGTAGTAGAGGTCCTGTCGGAACGAGCCGGCCTCGACCATCCGTTCGAGTGCCCGGTGCGTCGCGGCGATGACCCTCACGTCGACCTTGCGGGCTCGCTCGCCGCCCACCGGTCGCACCTCGCCCTCCTGCAGAACGCGGAGCAGCTTGGTCTGCATGCCGAGCGACATCTCGCCGACCTCGTCGAGCAGCAGCGTGCCCCCGTGGGCGACCGTGAAGAGGCCAGGGGCGTCACGGTGGGCGCCGCTGAAGGCGCCGCGCACGTGGCCGAACAGCTCGCTCTCGAGGAGGCTCTCGGAGAGGGCGCCGCAGTTGACCGCGACGAACGGCCCTCGCGCTCTCGGGCTCTCGTCGTGGACGATGCGCGCGACCAGCTCCTTGCCCGTGCCGCTCTCGCCCGTCACGAGCACCGGCAGCGCGGTCTTCTGCAGCCGGTCGAGGCGCAGGTGCAGCTCGCGGATCGGCGCGCTCTTGCCGAGGAGCCCGCGCCGCGTCTCGCGCGACTCGAGGGGCAGTCGCGTGCGCGCCTCGCCGAGGGCAGCCTCGGTGCGCGCGAGCTCGGTGGCGAGCGCCTCGGCCTCCGCCTCCGTGCGGACGCTCCTCTCCTTCCAGCGCGCGCGAGCGGCGGCGGCGTCGCAGAGCACCCCGGCCACCGCGACGAGCGCATCGACGAGCTCGGCGAGCTCCGCGTCGACCACGCCATCGAGGAACACGCGGGCCGAAGACGCGCGCCCATGGGCGACCACCCGCGCGTCGGCGCTCTCGGCGCGACCTGGCAGGTCCCGCCCCGCCCGGTCGCGACCGAGGGCGAGGTCGGTCTCGCCGCCCAGCCAGATCCACGCCCGCTCGACCGAAGAGAGCTCGATCACCGCGTCGAGGCCGCGGCGAAGCACGTCGACCGGCTCCTCCGCAGCCCCCATCTGGGCGATCGCGCCGAGCAGCCGCAGCCAGGCCGATCGGGCGGCGAGCGACGGCGTGAGCAGCGGGGCAGAGGCCGCAGCCAGGAGAGCCTCGTTGCGGAACAGCTCCCGGGCGTCCTCGCGGCGAACGTGATCGCAGAGGTACGAACGGCGCGCGGCGCGCGCCATCGAACCCATGGTGCCTTCCAGCGTCGCGATCGCGCGGCGCACGTGGTCGCGGGTGGTCTCGAGCCGTCGGGGGTCGAGCGGCGCGCCGTCGAGCCGTTGCTCGGCGTGGCGGCGGGCAGCGACGGCAGCCGCGAGCGACCGTGCACGCCACGCGATCTCGTTGAGCGCTTGCCCCTCCGCGTCCACGGCGATCTCGGTGAGGGTACGCTCGACGGCCCCGGAGGCGGGGCGCCGGCGGGCGCGCACGATGGCGAGGATGAGGCGGCCGTACATGCGCGGTGTGGGCTCGACCCCTTCGGCGTGGATCGCCCGCGCGGACGCCTCGGCGAGGCGCAGATCTCCGAGGTCGAGCGCGAGCTCGCCACGCCGCACCTCGAGCCACGCCCGCTCGGTCGGCGTGGGCCCTCCGATCGCGCGGAACGCTGCTTCGGCCCGGTCCCACGCCGCGCGCGCTTCGTCGGCGCGCCCGGCCTTGCGGTCGAGCTCGCCGAGGATGATCGTGGCCCACGCCGCCCACCAGCCCTCGTTGCGGCGTTCGGCGATCGCCTTGCAGCGGAGCAGGTGCTTGCGGGCCGAACGGTCGCGGCCGAGGTCGCTCAGGCACATGCCGAGGTTGTAGGAGGCGTGGCGCACGCCGGCCTCGTCGCCGAGCTGCTCGTACGTCGTGACCGCGCGCCGATAGGCGTGGGCCGCTCGGTCGACCTCTCCGGCCTCGATCTCGACGTGGGCCAGGTAGAGATCGGCGTGACAGACGCGCTCGAGGAGGCCGGCCCGCGCGGCGACCGCTCGGGCCTCGGTGAGCGACCTCCGCGCGCGCTCGGCGTCGAGCGGCGCAAAGTGCGTGAGCCCGATGCCGGCCAGCGCCGTGGCGCGGGTCCATGCGTCGTCCGGGCCGCGATCGAGGGCGTCGAGCGCCCGGAGCAGCTCGGCGCGCGCCTCGGGCATCGCCCCGTGCGCGCGCAGGGCGAGCCCCTTCTCGACGAGAACCCGCGGGTGGGCGGCCAGCGCGGGGTGTCGCGCGACGAAGGCCTGCACGTGGCCGAGCTGGGCGAGGCGGGTGCCGCGACCCTCCTCGATGCGTCGGTGGAGGCCGAGCAGGGTCGGATCGCCGGCACGATCCGCCGTGTCGAGCGCCGCGAGCAGCGCGTCTGCCAGGGCGAGCTCTCCCCGATCGAGCGCCGCCTCGACGGCCATCGCGGATGTCTCGGATTGGGACATGTCTCGTCCTGGAGCATAGCGCGCCGTCACCGCGCCGCCAGAACCCCGAGAAACCGCCGTCACTTGGCTGGCACGACGGGTGCTGGAGGGCTGGCCCATGCACAAGGTCTCGCTGTTGCTGGGGTGGGTATGGGCGCTCGGGTGCTCTTCCTCGACGGAAGCCGCGCCGGACACGGGCTCCGACGACGGCGGGGTCGAGGCCCTGATCGAGAGCGGGGTCGAGGAGACGATCGTCGAGACCGGGGCGCCCGATGTGGTCGAGACGGGTGGGCCCGCGGACGCGGGCGACCCGAAGAAGGACGTCGCGGCCTTCGCCAAGGCCTACGCCGAGGCCGCCTGCGCCAAGCTCGCCGCGTGCTGCAGCGACGCCGACGTGGGCACGTACTTCCGCGCGTACCAGGCGGCGCCCTACACGCTGCCCGCGGGCAAGGTACCGACCGCGGCGGAGTGTGTCGCCACCCTCACGGCGCAGCTCTCCGTCCTCCATGGCAAGTGGCTCCCCTCGATCGAGCGGGGTCGCATGACCTTCGACGCGAAGAAGGGGGCAGAGTGCGTCACGGCGATCGGCAAGGCGGCCTGCGGGGTGGATCTCTCCTCCGCGCTGTTCGACCCGAAGTGCAGCGACGTCCGCGCGACGGAGGTGTTCACCAAGGTCGCCAAGGTGGGCTCGCCGTGCCAGGACATCGGCGACACGACCTTCAACGGCGAGTGCGATCCGGCGCAAGGCTACTGCGACGGGCCCCCCAGCAAGGTGACCGACCGCAAGTGCGTGGCCTGGCGCAAGCCGGGTGAGCAGTGCTCGGCGGTGCCGCTCTGGTGGTTCTGCGACACCCGCAACGGGTCGAGCTGCGACGGCTCGTCGCCGAGCAAGCCCGGCACGTGTTCTCGCCTCGGCAAGAAGCTCGCGCTCGGTGCCGCGTGCGGGCAGGACACGGGGCCCATCGACGAGTGCGACGTCGGCACCTACTGCGACGACGCCACCATGAAGTGCACCGCGACCAAGGCCGACGGAGAGGCCTGCCACTGGAACTACGAGTGCAAGTCGGCGTGGCCGTTCTCGTGCTCGCCGTTCGACCCGGTGGGCGCGGGCGGCAAGTGTGGCAGCAAGACCTTCTGCAGCGGAAAGGCGGGGAAGTGATGCTCCGCGATCTTCGTGCCCTGAGCCTCTGCTCCCTCATCCTCGGCTCGCTGTTCCTCGCCGCCTGCGGGAGCGAGGCGCCGCTCGCGCCGACGACGGACGCCGGTGGCGTCGAGGAGGCGGGTGACACCGGCGGCGCCGAGGTCGCCGAGAAGGACCTCGCGGTGGAGCTCGAGCGCTACCTCACGGGCCGCTTCGACTCGGTCACCCAGGCCAAGGCCGATCTCTCCTACTTCGAGATCCAGCTGCAGACCTGCAAGGTCGAAGCGCCCGCCCTCGGCGCGCACGTGCTCTACGTCGAGCAGGCGCGCATGGACACGCTGAGCGCCCCCTACCGGCAGCGGCTCTACGTGATCGAGAAGAAGGGCGCGGGCGCGGTGTCCCGCGTGTTCGAGCTCGTCTCGCCGGTCAAGGCGAAGGGGCTCTGCAAGGACCCGTCGCGGATCGCGTTCGACCCGACGATGGTGACGGAGCGGGCGGGTTGCGCGGTGGTCGTGAACTGGGAGACCGATCGCTTCGTCGGCGGCACCAACGGCAGGGACTGCCCGAGCGATCTCAGCGGCGCGACCTACGCGACGAGCGAGGTCACCATCGACGCGGCAGGCATGAAGTCGTGGGACCGCGGCTTCGACGACGCCGGCGTGCAGAAGTGGGGCGCGACCAAGGGCGGGTACGTGTTCGAGCGCCGGACGCCGCTGCCCTGACGACCGAGTGAATCGGCGGACGCCTGCGCCGTCTGCCCATCGATGCGGTCCTGCTCCCTCCTCGTCCTCTCGGTGGCCCTGTCAGCCTGCAGCGCCGCCCCGCGCCCTTCGCCCGGTCCGACCGCCCAGACACCTCCGCCAGCGTACAATCCGCCGCCGCTCTACCGCCGCATCCTGGTCGGGACGGCCCAGGCCGACATGGTCCCGAAGCGCACGCGCATCTTCGCGCTGACGCGACGCTGCGCGCAGGGGCCCTTCGACTTCGCCATCGACCCGCTCGGCGGCGAGTTCAGTGAATACGTCTTGGTCACCATCCACGGCGGCAAGGCCATGACGGGTCGCTGGGAGTTCAAGGGCGGTGGCTACGCCGGCGTCACGAGCAGCTTGTTCTACACGCTCGGGGCCGACAACCAGTGGGTGAAGGAGCCCGACAACGCGTTCTGCAAGCTCGAGCCGACGCCTCCCGGGCCCACGCCGATCGGCAGCGGCCCGGGCAAGCCGAAGGGCACACCGCCGCCGCCGCCCCCCGTCGGATCGGGCGGGCCGGGCGGGTCCTTCGGTGGCAAGGTCGACCTGATCGTCGAGGTGCCGGCGCCGAAGGTGAAGCTGCCCCCCAACGCCAAGTTCACCGTTCACTTCGACTACACGAAGCCGCCGACCGGGCGGGTCGATCTCACCGTGTGGAGCGAGGTCGCGCTCGATTTCGGCGACGACGCGTACATCGAGGTGGAGCAGGGGGTGTATGCGCCGGTCGACGTGCCCGCGTGGAAGATCGAGGTCGGCAAGAAGGTCGAGGAGCGCGAGGCGAACAAGAAGAAGTCGATGGACAAGAGCGCGGCCATCAACCTCTGCTTCAAGAACTACTACGCGTCCAAGGTCTGGCCCGACGAGTGCCGGAGCCTCGCCGGCGACGTCCCCGAGCGCGACGCTCGCAGCAAGGCGTGCTGGGACGCGTGGAAGGCCAAGAAGGTGTGGTCGGATGCCTGCCGCAAGGAGTTCGGCGACGGTCCCGATCCCAAGGGCAGCCCAAAGCCCGGGGCCACGACCCCCTACGGCAAGCCCCCGCCGCCACCCGCCGAGACGCCGCCGCCGAAGCCCAGTGACAACGCCGTCTGGGTGTCGGGCAGCTACACCTGGCACACGTCGTGGGTCTGGTCACCTGGCACGTGGAAGGTGCCCAAGAAGGACGTCGACGAGGGCAAGACGGCGAAGGCGCCGAGCGCGGCGCCCGCCTCGAAGAAGGAGGTGCCGCCGCCAGCGCCGGCGCCAGGAATGGTGTGGACCGAGGGCTACTGGTTCTTCGCCGTCGAGGGCTGGATCTGGATCGGCGGCGCGTGGCGCATGCCGCCCACGCCCGGCGCGAAGTGGAAGGTGAGCACGTACGTGTCGATCGGCGGCGGCTGGGTGCTCGTGCCCGGCGGGTGGAGCGACTGACGGAAGCATGCGATCATGGCGCATGCGAAGCGCCGCGTTCTTTCCGATTCTCCTGATCGTCGTCGGTTGCGGGAGCAAGGTCGATCCGCAGGCCGCGCCGGTCGACACCGGCGTCACCCCGACCGACGTCGCTCTCGAGGCCGACGGCGCGTCCGATGGCGCCTCCGACGGCGCCGTGCTCCCCACCGAGGATCGCACGTGCAAGCGCCTCGTGGATGCGCTTTGTGGCAGCGCGACCGAGACGTGCTGCAAGACCGTCGGGATCGCGTTCGCGGGCGCCGGCTGTCGCGAGGCTGCGCTGTCGTACTGCACGACGCGCATCGACGCGGTCGGGCTCGGCAAGGCGGTCTACGACGACTCGCAACTCGAGGCCTGCGCCAAGGACTGGTCCGCCGCCATCGCGGCCTGCCAGATCGAGTTCGTGCCCTACTTGCGGTCACAGCGCGCGTGCGCGCAGCTGTTCAACGGGACCACGACTCCCGGCGCGGCGTGTGCCTCGAGCGCGGAGTGCCATTCTCCACCTGGCGCGGTCGCCTACTGCGACACCACCACCAAGCGCTGCAAGGCGTCGTCGATCGTTGCCGAGGGGGCGCCGTGCAACTTCACCGGCTCGCAGCTCCGGTACTGCGACGAGGGCTTCTACTGCGACCTCACCGGCGCGACCTCGGCGTGTCGCAAGCAACTGGCGGAGGGCGCCGCGTGCAGCACGAGCAACTACGTCGCGTGCGGTTACTCCAAGACCTGCGTCGTCGACAAGTGCGGCGCGGGTCTCGCGGGAGGCGCCAAGTGCACCGACGCTGTCGAGTGTGCGTCGTGGAACTGCAATGCCGGCGTGTGCAATTCGGTGTTCTACCAGCAGGTGGAAGCGAGCCTCTGCAACGGCGCGACGTCGAAGTGACGGGCTCCTCGAACGCGCGATCGCGCCCGGCAGGACGAAGCCAGCCGGGGCGTCGCGGCGCATTGGTGACGAGCGTGCACCTTCCAATCGGTCAGGGAGGGCAGGCGATGGACAGGCAGGGGCGCGCGTGGGCCGATCGAGCATCGCCCCAGAGGTCCCCGAAGACCTTCCCGTCGGCGGACTCGGCCAGCACCTTCGCGACCGCCTTGTCGATGCTGGCGAGCCATCGGTCGTGCCAGGCGGCGTGGACGTCGCGCAGCCTTCCGAGCTCGAGCTCGTCGGCGCCCTTGGGCGGGCAGTGGGGCGCGACGAAGTTCAGGTCACGGGTCGTCTCGAGGCGCGCGAAGTAGTCCTTCCACGCGGCGACGCACGCGGGGTCGCTCGCCTTGCAGAGCGCCGGGATCTGGGCGGCGAGCTCGTCGATGGCCCGATGGATCTTGTCGACGTGCGCGACGATCGCGTCCCGCCGCGCGGCGGCGGTCGCGCTGACCGTCGCGGTGCGGGCGGGGCGGTCGGGCGGGGCCGCGACCTTCGGCGCGTGGGGCGGAGAGGCGGGCACCGAGGAGGGCGGCGTCGACGGGCCCGTCGCCTTCTCCGTGGAGCCGAGGGGCTCGATGGTGGTGCGACCTTCGCTCCGCGCGCAGCCGGCGACCAGGAGGGCGGCGCTCACGAAGCGGGCTCGGCGTCGGAGGATCTCGTCGTCGCGCATGCGATCGACGATACCGGGCTCTTCGCCTCACGTCGCACAGGCCGAGGCCGCGCCGTCACACCGCCTCGTTCGAGGCAGGATGCGTGTCACACGTCGCGCCTGCCCTTGCACCACCCCTGCCCACATCTGCTTTCTCCGACGGTGATTTCGATCTCGTCGCAGAAGGCCGACGGGACGACGACGAGCTGCAGCCCGTATCTGTGCACGACCAGCGGCGCCTGTGGCGATCGCTGCACCTCGAGCACGGCGTGTACGCCGGGCGCCCTGTGCGATCCCGAAAGCAACACCTGCGTCTTCCCGACGAGCGACGCAGGGGGCGGGTGCGGGGTCGGCAGCGGAGGGACGCGTTCGGGCTGGGCACTGCTCGCGCTCCTCTGCCTCGTCGGCCGAGGGGTCGGGCGACGTGACCGTCAGCGCGGCAGGTAGACCGTCCACGTCGTCCCCTTGCCGACCTCCGTCTCGACCTGCATCCGGCCGCCGTGCGCCTCGACGATCAGCTTCGAGATCGCGAGGCCGAGCCCCACGCTGCGCTCACCAGCCGTCTTGTTGTCGCCGCCCGTGTAGGCCTCGAAGAGGTTCGCCAGCACGGTGGGCGCGATGCCGGTCCCGTGGTCACGCACCGAGAGCAGCGCGCCCTCGGTGTCGGCCTCGAGGGTCACCACGACCTCGGCGCCCGCGTGGGAGTGCTCCACGGCATTCTTCACCAGGTTGACCACCACCTGCTCGATCTTGCCCCGATCGAGCGACAGCTCGAGCGCTGGGCCCGGCACGAACCGCAGCGGGATCCCCTTGTGGCGCGCCACCGGACGAACGACCGAGAGCCCCCGCTCGACGGCCTCGGCGAGCATGGTCGGCGCTCGCTTCAGGTCGAGGTGTCCGGAGTGGATGATCGCCATGCGCAGGAAGCCGTCCACCACCCCCTGCATCAGCTCGGCCGCCGTCTGCAGGTCGGCGGTGACCGTGGGGTCGCCGCCCTCTTCGGCGAGCAGCTCGACGTTCTGGAGGATGGCCGAGAGGGGGCTGCGCAGGTCGTGGACGGCCATCCCGAAGAACGTGTCGCGGAGGGTCGCGAGCCGAGCCAGCTCCGCGTTCGCGCGGGCGAGCTCGCGGGCCTTCGCGTGCAGCGCCTGGTTGGTGCGCACGAGGTCGTGCTGCAGGGTCTGGAGGGTCTTGCCGTCGAGGCCCCCGATCACCGCGAGCTGGTCGCCGACCTGGGAGAACCAGCACACGAAGGTCTGCGGGAGACCGGTGAACGTGACGAAGTTCATCCGCCGCGCGGTGTCCGAGGCGCGCTCGAGCCCGAGGGGGGTGGCCTCGCGGTCGAAGCTCGTCAGCAGGTCGCCGAAGCGGGTGCCGACGAGGTCGTGCGCGAACAGCTCGCGGGTCTGCCGGTTGGTCTCGACCACCACGTCGTCCGCGTCGAGCAGCAGGTAGAGCGCGGGCAGCTCGTGCCGCACGAAGTGGGCGATGACCGCGTCGAGAGAAGGGGCGGTCACCACGGGTACCGGCGCACGAGGTCCTCGAGCGCGGTGAGCGAGTGCAGAACCGTCGTGCCGGGCAGCGCGCGCAGCTCGGCGTCGTGACCCTCGCGGACGGCTCGGCCACCGACCACGACGCGGACGGTGGGGCAGCGCGCCTGCACGCGCTGGACGGTGGTGACGACCGTCGGCAAGTTGCTGTCGAGGCTCACCGACAATGCCAGGAGATCCGGGCGCCCTTCGGTGACGACCTCGAGTAGCTCGTCGACCGAGGCGCCAGCACCGACGAAGTGGACGTCCCATCCGAGCAGCTCGAGCGAGTCCGCGACGATCCGCGCGCCGACCTGGTGGAACTCGCCGGCCGTCGCCGAGACCACCGCTCGTCGCCCCAGCGCCTTGCGCGAGGTGGTCGCCGGGAACAGCTCCGAGAGGATTCCCTCGGTGATCGCGGTGGCCTGGTGCTCCACGGCCACGGAGAGCTCCCCCGCCTCCCAGCGCCTACCGACCTCGTAGAGAGAGTCGCGGAACAGCAGCTCGTAGAGCTCGCGCAGCGGCACCCCCTCTTCGACCAGGAGGGACACCTGCGCCTCACAGGCGTCCTTCCGGCCCGCTATGAGATCATCGAGGTACCGATCGAACCGCGCCGCGTCGATCACGACGTCGCGATGGTAACCAGCCGCTCGGAGAAGTCGAATCCATCACAAAGACCGAGTCGCCAAGGACGAGCCTGGCCAGACCAAGCTACGCCGTTCCGACGAATGATCAGCAGGCGTCGTCGTCACTGAAGCGCACTGCGATCTTCTGCACGTGAGCCTCGAATTCCTGCGCAGAGAGAGCTACACGATGCGGGCAGTGGCGGCCCTGCCGCCGGCAGTCGGCGCTCCTGATCCAGTCGTGGTCTCCGCACCTCCGCGTGCCGCCACATCCTGTTCGTCGGGAGCATCTGTCCGCCAGGGGATTCAAGCCACATGAAACAGGAGAACTTCATGCGAACCACGCGCATCCTCTTGCTCTCGGCCTTGGCCGTGGGCTCGCTCGTCACCTCCGGCGCCGGCGCCGCGCGCGCCGAGGAGACCTTCCCCGGCAACGCGGTCTACGTCGGGGCCTTCGGCGGAGGCGTGGCCCCGCTGAACGGCTGGGACCTGGGCAAGGGCGCCAGGAAGGACCTCGTCGAGCCGAAGAGCATCGCTCCGGTCGTCGGCCTCCGCGTCGGCTACCAGGTCATCCCGCAGCTCGGCATCGAGCTCTCCGGTGGCTGGCTGCCGATCTCGAACAAGAACGACAAGGACCCGAACGCCTCGACCAGCAACACCGCGTTCCACTTCGAGGTCTCGGCGCTCTACCACTTCCTCCGTGGCCCCTGGACCCCGTACGCGAGCGTCGGCGCCGGCATGTACTACCTGGCCGACGGTCCGCTGGTCGCGGACGCCGACCCGCGTGTGCACCTCGGCCTCGGCGTGCGCGGCCTCCTCGCGCCGAACTGGGCCATCCGCGCCGAAGCCCGCGGCATCGCCACCGACGGCTGGAGCTCGAGTGGCGCCTACCTGCTCGAGGGCACCCTCGGCATCGACTACTTCTTCGGCGGCCCCGCCGAGCCCGTGAAGCCGCCGCCGCCGGCCGCGCCCGCGGACAAGGACAAGGACGGCATCCCGGACTCCACCGACAAGTGCCCCGACGTGCCCGGCCTGCCCGAGTTCCAGGGCTGCCCCGACACCGACAAGGACGGCGTGCAGGACTCCGAGGACGAGTGCCCCAAGGAGGCCGGTCTCAAGGAGCTGAAGGGCTGCCCGGACAAGGACAAGGACGGCATCGCCGACGCCAAGGACAAGTGCCCCGACGTGGCCGGCGTGGCGGAGTTCGAGGGCTGCCCCGACACCGACAAGGACGGCGTGCAGGACTCCGAGGACCGATGCCCGAAGGAGCCTGGACCGAAGGAGCTCAAGGGCTGCCCGGACCGTGACAAGGACGCGATCCCCGACCTCGACGACAAGTGCCCCGACGAGCCCGGCGTCGCCGAGTTCGGCGGTTGCCTGCCGCCCAAGGCCAAGAAGTTCACGGGCTCCATCAAGGGTATCAACTTCAAGACCGGCAGCGCCGAGATCCTCCCGAACTCGTTCAAGCTCCTCGACGAGGTGGTCAAGGTGCTCAAGGAGTTCCCGACCCTGCGCATCAAGATCAGCGGCCACACCGACAACGTGGGCAAGGCCGACAAGAACCAGAAGCTCTCGGAGGACCGCGCCGCCTCGGTGAAGAAGTACTTCGCGAGCAAGGGCATCGACGAGGGCCGCTTCGACTCCGCGGGCTACGGCGACACCAAGCCGAAGGCCGACAACAAGACCGACAAGGGTCGTGCGGAGAACCGCCGCATCGACTTCGAGATCGTGACCAAGTGAGCTGAGGTCCGTCCGGTCCTCCGCGACCGGATCTCGGGGTGGAGCCAGTCCTTCGGGGCTGGCTCCAGCCATTTTTGCCTCTTCAGACTGAACGCGGGGGGCCGTTCAGTGGTCCGAGCGCCATGCAGGACCGTCGGAGGGAGCTCTCGTGTCGGGTCTGAACCTCAGGAAGGGGGTCTCGAAGGCGCGCGACCCCGTCGTCGCCGCGCGCGAGCTCCACGCCGCCATCGGGCAGCCGGACACCTCGCTCGCCATCTTCTTCTGCAGCGCCGATCTCGATCGGGAGGCGCTCGCGGGCGAGCTCCGGAGGCTGTTCGGGGCGACGCCGCTGATCGGGTGCACGACGGCCGGCGAGATCACGCCGCTCGGGTATCTGGACGGGGCCATCACGGGGGTGAGCCTCGCCTCGCCCCGCCTCGTGGCGCTGACCCACCGGACCGACGACCTCGCGAGCTTCCGGTTCTCCGAAGGGGAGCGGAGCGCCCGCGAGCTCCTCACCCGCTTCCGCCACCGCTATCCGCCGCGCGGCGCCGACGACACGTTCGGGTTGCTCCTCATCGACGGTCTCAGCAACCAGGAGGAGTCGTTCGTGAGCGCGCTGTCGCGGGGCCTCGGCGAGGTGCGTCTGTTCGGCGGCTCGGCGGCCGACGGCACGCGGTTTGGCGAGACCTTCGTCTACCACGAGGGGGAGTTCCACCGAGACGCGGCGCTCGTCACGCTGGTCCAGACCGACTTCCCGTTCTCGGTGTTCAAGACCCAGCACTTCGAGGCCTCGGAAGAGAAGATGGTGGTCACCGAGGCGAGCCCGAGCCAGCGGCTCGTGACCGAGATCAACGGGGAGCCCGCCGGCCGCGAGTACGCGCGCGCGGTGGGCCTGAGCGACATCGAGGAGCTCACGCCGCTCGTGTTCGCGACCTACCCCGTGGTGGTCCGTCTCGGTGGGCAGCCCTACGTACGCTCGATCCAGAAGGTGAACCCCGACGAGAGCCTGACGTTCTTCTGCGCGATCGACGAGGGCATCGTGTTGACGGTCGCGCGCGGCATCGACATCGTCGAGAACCTCGAGCAAGCGTTCCGCGAGGTGCGACGGGCCGTGGGGCCGCCGGCGCTCGTCCTCGGGTGCGACTGCATCCTGCGCAACATCGAGTGCGGCCAGAAGAACGTCAAGGAGGCCATCGGCCGCATCTTCATGGAGAACAACGTGATCGGGTTCGCGACCTACGGCGAGCAGTTCAACGCCATGCACGTGAACCAGACCTTCACCGGCGTGGCGATCGGGGGCTAGGGTGCCGCGCAAGCTGGAGCTCAGCGAAGAGGAGCGGCTCCAGCGGGAGATCGGGCGCCTCCGCAAGGTGAACCAGGTGCTCATGGCGCGCGTCGAGCGCGGCATGGACCTGCAGGACGGCGCCTTCTCGCTGTTCCAGGCCGCGACCGCGCTCGAGACCGAGGTGCGGGTCCGCACCGCGGCGCTGGATCGGACCCTGCACACGCTCGAGCGAACCAACCGCGAGCTGGTCGAGGCCAAGGAGGCGGCGGACGCGGCCAACCAGGCCAAGTCCGACTTCCTCGCCACGATGAGTCACGAGATACGCACGCCCATGAACGGGGTGCTCGGGATGACCGACCTCCTGCTGCAGACCGCGCTCAACGAACGCCAGCGGCAGCTGGTCGACACGATCCAGCGCTCGGGTCAGTCGCTCCTCGCCATCATCAACAGCATCCTCGACTTCTCCAAGATCGAGGCGGGCCGGCTGGAGCTCGAGTGCATCGAGTTCTCGCTCACCGACGCCGTCGACGAGACCCTCGCGCTGCTCGCCGAGAGCGCGCACCACAAGGGGCTGGAGCTCACCTGCCACGTGGCCACGGGCTTGCCGGACCGGCTGCTCGGTGACCCCGGGCGCCTGCGCCAGATCCTCACCAACCTCGTCGCCAACGCGATCAAGTTCACCGAGTCCGGCGAGGTCTCGGTGCGGGTCACCGAGGAGCCCTCGGAACCCGAGAGCGTGCTGCTCCGGTTCGTGGTCCGCGACACGGGGATCGGCATCCCGCTCGAGGCGCAGCAGCGCGTGTTCGAGTCGTTCAGTCAGGCGGACGGCTCCACGACCCGTCGGCACGGGGGCACCGGCCTCGGCCTGACCATCGCGCGCCAGCTCACCGAGATGATGGGGGGGACGATCACGGTGGAGAGCGAGCCGAGCCGCGGCTCGGCGTTCTGCTTCACCGCGCGCCTCGCGTCGGGGGAGCCTCGCTCGAAGCAAGAGCGTCCTCTCGAGGGTGCGCGCGCCGTCGTCCAGGTCGCCCACGCGGAGACGCGCGCGTGCCTCGAGGCCTACCTGCTCGACCTCGGGGTCGACTGCCTCGACGGTCCGATCGAGCTCCTCGCCGGGGCCTCCACCGCGTACCTCTTCGTCGATCCGGCCGCGGCGACGCCCGCGCTCGCCAGCGCCGCCGGGAGGCTCGGGGTGCGGGTGGTCACGCTCACGCACGTGGGGCGCGAGGAGCACACGCGTGGACTCGCGGATCTCGCGCTCGTCCGGCCGATCGGCCGGCGACGCTTGCGCGATCAGCTGGTTCGCCTCCGCGACGGGCGCTCCAAGGTGTCGCGCCGCAGCGCGATCGTGACCGGCCCGCCGTTGAAGCCGATCCCTCGCCTCGACGCGCGGGTGCTGCTCGCCGAGGACAACCCCATCAACCGCCTCGTGGCGGAGGGCATGCTGGAGCTGCTCGGCTGCACGGTGGTGTCGGTCGACAACGGTCGCAAGGCCTGCGACGCGCTCGCGGCGCAGCAGGCGTTCGACGTCGTGCTCATGGACTGCCAGATGCCCGAGCTCGACGGCCTCGCGGCGACGCGCGAGCTCCGACGAGACCCGCGCCTCGCGGACCTGCCGGTCATCGCCCTGACCGCGAACGCGCTCGAGGGCGATCAGGCGCGCTGCCGCGAGGCCACGATGAACGACTTCGTCAGCAAGCCCTACACGATCGAGCAGCTGGCCGAGGTCGTCCAGCGCTGGGTGCGCCGCGCGCCGCAAGAGGCCCCGGTGGGCGCGGAGGAGCCTCTGCTCGACGACAGCTGTCTCGCCCCCATGCGGGACCTGCCCGACCTCGTGGCGCAGCTCTACGAGCTGTTCCTCGAGGGGACGCCACCGCTCCTCGACGCCGTGCAGCGGGCGCTCGCGGACCGCGACGGCGGGGCGATCGCGGCCCACGCCCACCGCCTGAAGGGCTCGTGCGGCGCGGTGGGCGCGCGACGCTTGCACGCGGTGTGCGTGAAGGTGGAGGAGCTCTCGGCGGCGGGTGCCTTCGACGATGTGGCGAAGCTCGGGGCTCGGCTGGCAGAGGTCGGGAGCGAGACGCTCGCCGCGGTGCCGAGCGCGCTGGCGGTCGACGCGGCCCAGTGAAGGCGCCCAGGATCAGAAGCGCGCCGACAGCGAGAACCCGAGCCCCTGCGGGCCGACGGCGGGGCTGAGGCCGACGGCCTTCGACGAACCCGGTCGACCGACGACGTAGAGGGTGACGCCGGCCACCGCGAGGACCGCGCCCGAGATCAGGAGCACGTCGGCGATGCGCGCGTCGCGCTTGACGGTGTCGTTGCGGTCGACGTCCGCCGGATCGCGGCAGACGCCGTCGGGACAGGCCGCCTCGATGTCGTGCGCACCCCGGATCGTGCGGATGCCGAAGAACCCACCCGCGAGGAGGGCGACGACGCCCACGACACCGACGCCGACGCCGATGGTGGGAACGATCGAGGCCCGCGGCGCCGGTGCTGGCTCTGGCTTCGGCGGCGTCGGGTCGGGGCTCGGGGGCTTCGTCGGGTCGGTCGCCTTGGGGGTCAGCGGCGCGACGGACAGCTCCTTGTTGTCGTTCGCGTTGCCGACGTCGACGGTGCTGGTCTTCGACTCGAAACCCTCCGCGCGGGCTTCGATCTCGTGTTTGCCACCGTCGACGGCGACCGAGAGTCCGTAGGACGCGGTGGGCAGCACGTTGCCGTCCACGCGCACCACCACGCCCTGCTTCTGGGCGGCGGGGTCGACGCGCACGGTGAGGTGCGAGAGCTTGGGCTCGAGCTCGGCGAGCTTGTCGCCGGCCGCCTTCTGGCGATCGGCGCGCTTGTCGCGCTTGGCGAGGAACTGCGCCTCGCGGTACGCGACGACCGCCGACGCGAGCTTGCCCTGGCCCTCGAGGCAGAGGGCGAGCGCGAGCACCACTCCGCCCCCGGGGTCGATCTTGTGGCTCTCTGCGAGCTTGGGGCAGGCCTCGTCGAACTTGCCCTGGTCGAGGAGCTTCTTGCCCTCCTTGAACAGCGCGGCCGACTGCGACTTGTCGAACGCCGCGTCGGCGTGGACCCAAGGCGTCGCCAGCGTGAGCGCGACGAACAGGGACAGGGCTCGGTGGCTCACTTGGCTTCCTCGATCAGGCTACCCCAGCCGGGGCCGGTCGGGGCGGGGGCTGGCTTCTTGGGCACGGCGACGACCGGTGACGAGGCGCTCGCCGATGGCTTGCTGGCGACCGCCGAGGCGCTGTCCTCGACCTTCGGCGCGACACTGGAGGCGGAGGCGATCGGCTTGGTCGCGACGACGCTGCTCGCGGGGCTCGTCGGTGCGCTCGCCAACGCGCGCTCCGAGGTGCGCTCGGGCGTTCGCGCCGTGACGGCGATGGCGGTGACACCCCCCACCACGAGGCCGGCGAGGCCGACGAGCAGCCACGTCCGGCCCGCGCGGGGCTTCGCCTCCGGCGCAGGACTCGCGACCCGACGCGCGACGGACGAAGGCTCGGCCCTCTGGTCGGGCAGGGGGGTGTCGGTCTCGCGCGCGAGGCGGTTCGCGAGGGCGCGGGTCTCTGCGCTGCCGAACGGCGCGAGCGCGAGCGCCAGCAGCGCCGCCGTCGCGGGCCTTCGCTCGGGAGCCTTCTCGAGGCAGCTGCCGATCACGGTGGCCAGCGCCGCGGGCACCTCCGGTCGTCGCGCGCGCACGTCGGCCGGCGGCTCGGCGGTGATCGCCGCGCAGATGGCCATCGGCGAGTCGCCCGCGAACGGCGGGTGCCCGGTGAGCAGGCGGTGCGCGACGACGCCCAGCGCCCAGAGATCGGCGCGCGCATCGACGGTCTTGGCGTTCTTGATCTGTTCCGGCGCCATGTACATCGGCGACCCGAGGAGCGCCGCGGTCTCGGTGAGGTCGAGGTCGGAGTCGATGCCCTGGGTCACCTTGGAGATGCCGAAGTCGAGCACCTTGAGGCAGGGCGAGCCGTCGCGGCGGCGCGTGACGAACAGGTTGCCGAGCTTCACGTCGCGGTGCACGACCCCCGCGGTGTGGGCCTCGGAGAGCCCGGCGCACGCCTGCACGAGCAGATCGACGGCCTCTTCGATCGGCAGCACACCCTTGGTCTGGACCCGGTGCATCAGATCCTCGCCCTCGAGGAGATCCATCACGAGGTAGTGGATTCCGTCGGGGAGCGAGCCCACGTCGTAGACCCGCACCACGTGCTCGGAGCGCAGGCGCACGACCGCGCGCGCCTCGCGCAGGAACCGGTCGACGACGGTGGGGGGCGCGTGGCCGGGGACGGCGAGCAGCTTGACGGCCACCTGCTGGCCCAGGGTTTCGTGGTGCGCGGCGTAGACGATGCCCATCCCGCCGCGGCCGATCTCGCGATCGAGGCGGTACTTGTCGGCCAGGAGGGTGCCGAGCGGCGGGAGGGTGACCTCGGTCATAGGGCGTCCGCGCAGCAACGGATGCCGATCTCGTCGACCTCCGTGATGCCCTTCGCGAAGGGTCTGGTGCAGGTCAGGTAGTTGTCGGCGGCCGTGTGCGTGTCGGCGAAGTAGCCGCCCATCAGGTTGCAGCGGGGTGGGGTCGTCGAGTCGTCGCACTGATCGACCCACTCGTCGATGTTGCCGCTCAGGTCGAAGACCTGGTCGTAGGGCGCGCTCGTGCCGTGGCAGTCCGTGGTGCCGACCGGCCCGGCTGCGGCGGCGTTGTCGACGCACGCGCCCGCGACGTGGGTGTTGCCATAGGGGTAGGTCGTCGCGAGATCGCCTTGCCCGCAGGTGCGGGTCCACTCGCCCTGCTTGCACAGCCGCTTGCCCGCCCAGAGGCAATAGATCGCGGCCTCGCAGTACAGGACGTTGTTCTGCGGCATCGTGTCGGCCGCGTAGGTCTTGGCGGCGACGACGAAGCCGGTGCAGCGGGGCGGTGGGCTCGGCTTGGTCGCGCTCTCCACGAACTGCCGGTATTGCTTCCCGGTCACCTCGGTCGCCTCGATGCAGAACGTGCCACCCTTGCCGTCGGGCACGGCGACGAGGGCGCTGCCGCTCACGCCGGTCGGGCACGTGCCGAGGGGACCGACGTCTGCGTCGCCCGTGTCTCCGGGGCCGGTCTCCGCGTCACCCGCCTCCGAAGGCCCCGTCTCTGCGGGGCCGGTCTCGGGGCTCGTCTCGCTGGTCTCGCTGGTGGCGTCGGCCGGCTCGTAGCGGACGTCCTTGACGCCGGCGACCCCTTCGCAACCGGTGATGAAGAGGGCTGCGAGAACCCACCCGAGACCGGTTGCGCCGTGCATCGGGGGGAAGGATGCCACGGCGCACCCTGTGGCTCCAAGCGCGCATCGTGACGCACCCGACGAGCGCCTCGGTCTCCCCGCAGGCGGTGCAGATGCGCGTCGATCGCGTCATCGGAACGACGCAGCGTGGTCCTCGAAGTACGCGCGGAGGCTGCGGGGTCCACGGCCGAGGAGCCGCTCGAGCGTGGGGTCGACGCGCTCGGCCTGGCCGAAGCGGAGACCCGTGTGCAGGACGGTCTGCACCGCGATCTGCGCGAGGGGCATGCCTCGCGCGCGCAGGTGCCGCGCGTAGCCCACCACCGACGCGGGTTCGTAGCGGATCGTCCGGCCGACCACGGCGCTGAGCTGGGCGGTGGCCTCGAAGAAGTCGACCGGGGTGGGCCCGGTGAGCGTGTAGGCCTGCCCTCGATGCGGCGCTGGCTCGGCGAACACGCGCGCGGCCACCTCGGCCAGATCGCGGACGTCGACGAACGTGACGTGGCCGCGGCCCGCGGGTACGTAGACCCGGCTCTGCTCGACGATGTCGAGGCGGTACGCGTCGCCGAAGTTCTGCGCGAAGAAGCCCGGCCGCAGGAGGGTGAACGCCCCGCCCTTCGCCTGCAGGTGCGTCTCGACGGCGTGGTGGGGGACGAGCGAGTTCTCTCCGGCGCCGGCGACCGACAGGAAGACCATCTGATCGACCCCGAGCGCGCGCGCCTCGTCGATGAAGGCCACCAGGGTGGGCTTCACCTTCGAGATGGCCGGCGGTCGCAGGACGAAGGCCGCGCCGCAGCCGCGGGCGGCGGCGAACGTCGACGGGTCGCCGAAGTCGAAGCGAACCGACTCGACGCCTTCGCGAACACGGGGGGAGCGATCGCCCGCTCGGACGGGGATCGCGTGGGCGCCCAGGGCGTCGATCACCGCGCGGCCGACGTTGCCGCTCGCGCCGGTCACGAACACGGGCTTCATGCGCGGGCGACCCAGATGCGCGCGGGTGAGGGGGTCTTGGCCACGCGACCCACGCGCCTACGGTCCACCGGCTCGGCCGAGCTGAAGCCCGCGCGGCGGAAGAACGCGCGGACGTCGTCCTCGCTCAGGAAGTCGGCGCGGCTGCCGCGCCCGCGGGTGATGAGCTTGATGCCGAGCTCGAGGCCTCGTCGGGCCCGCGCGATCGCCTTGCCGCCCTCCGTCGACCGCAGGTCGCAGACGAATGCGCCACCGCCGACCGCCCGCAGCGCGGCGGCGATGCCGGCGGCGAGCCGATCGCGCTCCTGCGGCGCGAAGTAGCCGACGAGCCCCTCGGCGACGACGACGGGACGCCTCGACTCGGCGAGGCGCGCGGCGAGCCAGTGCGGAAGCTCTTCGGACAGCACGTCGCACGACGCGAGCTCGAGGCGCGCCCGCACGTCGGCGCGCAGACGCGGCGGCAGGTGCGTGTCGATCGCCGCTTGCTTGGCGCGGACCATGTGCGGGAGATCGACCTCGAGGTAGCGGATCTTCTTGTCGACGGCCCAGGTGACCCCTCGACGCGAGAGGCCGGCGCCGAGCTCGACGATCCGATCGGGCGAGAGATCGTCGAGCGCGGCCTCGATCAAGAGGTGTCGCTGCGCGAGGTACTCGACCATGGTCGGCACCTTCGGCGTGAGCAGCGTGAGCCACTCGCCGGCAAGCCGCAGCGTCCAGAAGAGCCGGGCGCCCTCGGCGGTGGCGAACATGGTCGCGTAGGGGAGGCCGAGGCGCTTCCACACGTGCGCGGTGTAGTGGGCGGTCGGGGCGATGGCCGCGTCTCGCTCGGACATGCCCGTGGTAGAACACGACGCGTGACGGACGACGAGGACGATCCGGGCGACGACCCGACCGACCGCGGCATACCCCCGGAGGGCGCGGCCTCGGACCTCGACCCACGCGTGCAGGAGACGCTGCGCCGGGTGTTCGGCGTCGCCGGCGTCGTGTCGGCCAAGGTGTGGTCCATGCCCGACCGCATGTACGTCGGGGTCCGCGTGGCCTTCGGCTACGGCCTCGATCGCGTGATCGAGGACGTGCGCCGGGAGACGATGGATCTCGCCGACCCCGGCGAGCAGTGGGAGTTCGGCCAGCTCGACGGCGACTGACGGCGTCGACCTGGCTTCGCGCTACATCGCGAGGAGCACCGCCACCGCGATACCCACGGCCACGAGCGCAAGCCCGAGCAGGATGACACGGATCAGCAGCATCTGATCGAAGCTCTCGAACGCCTTCATCAGGTGCTGCACATCTTGCCCCTGCGAGGTCGTGACCTTCTTCAGGGACTGCGACGCGGTGATGAGCAGGATGCCCATGGCGACGTTGACGATCATCGAGAGGATGGACGAGTTCTTCCCGACCAGCCGGCTCAGGCCCTCGAGGATGAGGATGCAGCCGAGAATCAGCGTCCACGTCGCCGCGGCGTTCAGCGTGGTGTTCTCGCCCTCGCTGAACTCGTAGCCACCCTGCGGCGGGGGCGCGGGCGGATACGGGCCCTGAGGGTACTGCGGCTGCTGGGGCTGCTGGCCCTGCGGATACTGCGGCGGCTGATAGGGCTGCATGATCAGTTGCTCCCCAGCGTGAAGCCGATGACGAGGCCGGCGATGGTGGCGAGGATGGCGACGATGGCCTCGACGCGGACCGCGTGGGTGAGCTTGGTGACGGCGCCGAGCACGTGGGGGATGTCGTTCCCCTGGGTGTCGACCACCTGCTTGAAGGCGCTCCCGGCCGCGGCGTAGAAGCCGCCCGAGACGATGGGCTGCAGCGCAGCGACGGCGACGGCAGCCCCGACAGGGAGACCGAGGGGACCGGGCAGGACGACGATCACGACCACCCCGGCCGCCATCATCAGCAGGCCGATCACGATCGACATCACCCCGTACACTCGGGCCCGACCCCCGAGGCGCCCGATGACGGCGTCCTCCGTCTGGTTGAACTCGTAGCCGCCCGTGGCCCCGTACCCGGGCTGCTGCCCCGGCTGTCCCCATCCCTGTTGCATGTCCGCGCCTCCTGGCCGGACCGTACCAGGCTAGGCAATTTGTTGGGCGTCTTTGGCGACCTCGGGGTCGGGAGCGATGAATCGGCGCTTCTCCGAGCCGAACGGTCAGCGAAGGACCTGGCGGGCGATGACCGTGCGCTGGATCTCGCTCGTGCCCTCGTAGATCATCGAGACGCGCACGTCGCGCAGGTGGCGCTCGGCGGCGAACTCGCGGGTGTAGCCGTAGCCGCCGTGGATCTGCACCGCGCGGTTGCAGGCGCGCACCGCGGCCTCGCTCGCCCACACCTTGGCCATCGAGGCCTCGCGCGAGTGGGGCCGCGCGTGCTCCTTGAGCCACGCGGCGCGCAAGGCGAGCATCCGGGCCGCCGAGAGCTCGGTGGTCGAGTCGGCAATCATCCACTGGATGGCCTGGAACTCGGCGATCGCCTTGCCGAACTGCTGCCGGTCCTTCGCGTAGACGATGGCCTCGTCGAGCGCCGCGAGGCCGATGCCGAGCGCCTGCGACGAGATGCCGATGCGCCCGCCGTCGAGCGCCATCATCGCGATCTTGAAGCCGCCGCCGAGCTCGCCGAGGAGCGCGGAGTCGGGGACCTCGCAGTGGTCGAAGGTGAGGGTCACGGTGTTCGAGCCGCGGAGGCCCATCTTGTCCTCGTGCTTGCCGACGAGGAGCCCCTTGTGATCCTTCTCGACCAGGAAGCACGAGATGCCCGCGGTGCCGGGGCCACCGGTGCGCGCCCAGACGACGATCACGCCGGCGTGCGCGCCGCTGGTGATCCAGGCCTTCTGGCCGTCGAGAACCCAGCCGCCGTCGACCTTGCGCGCCGTCGTGCGCATGCCGCCTGGGTCGCTGCCGGCGCCGGGCTCGGAGAGCGCGAACGCGCCCGCGGCCCACGTGCCGTCGGCGAGGCGCGGGCAGTGCCGCTCGGCCTGCGCAGGGGTACCGAACTTGGCGATGACCTCGCCGACCATGTTCGTGACCGCCATGGTGACCGCGGTCGAAGCGCACGCGCGGGCGACCTCGGTCATGGCGAGGGAGTAGGCGACGACGCCCGCCTCCGACCCGCCGAGCGCGGCGGGGACGTTCACCGCGAGCAGGCCGAGCTCGCCGAGGCCCTTGAGGATCTCGAACGGGAACCGCTCCTCGCGGTCGATCGCGGCGGCCTGGGGGAGGATCGTCTTCTGCGCGTAGTCGCGCGCGGTCTGCTGCACGAGGCGCTGACCGTCGTCGAGCTCGAAGTCCATCAGGGAAGCTCCGTGGTGACCTTGGTGGTCCAGCTGCTCTTGTTCACGTACTTCTGCGCCATCAGCACCTCGACGATGCAGTCGGTGGCGGCCTCGCCCTCGGCGTCGGAGACCGACAGGCCGACGCTCAGCGGCTTGCCGCCCTTGGCGATGTAGAACGTCGCGAGCAGCGCGCCCTTGGAGGAGGCCTTGGCGCGGCACGCGGCGATCTTGGATTTGACGCCGTTGATCGCGGGCGACACCGCGGTGGTGGCGGCCGGATCGGCGGGGCGGTGGTCGTCGCCGTCGAGCTCCCAGCCGTAGGTGTGGCTGGCCTCGCCCTCGCGGGCGTCCATCGGCGGGCCGTAGTTCTGCTCGCGGAGCGAGTCGAGGATGCAGCGCTCGACGGTGCGGTCGCCGAGCGAGCTCTCCTTGACGAAGGCCCACTTCACCGTGCCGTCCTTGCGGGTGCGCACGGTGAAGGTGAGCTTGCCCTCGAGGGTCGGGTTCTTGCCCGCGGCGGCGAGGTAGCAGTCGTTCCACTTGCCCTTGAGCGAGGCGACCTTCTGCTTCCAGGTGGCGATGTCGATCGGGCCGAGGTCGTACTCCATGGCGGGGACCTTGGGCCCGTCGGCGTGCTTCTCGGGCTTCTTCTCGACCTTGCTCGGGTCCTCGGGGGGAGGACCGTCCTTGCCGCAGGCGATGAGCGAGACAGCGCCCACCGAGAGAGCGAGCGAGGCGAGACGAACGGCCTTTCTCATCTCAACCCTTGAGCGCGTTCGCGGCGATGACGATGCGCTGGATCTCGCTCGTGCCCTCGTAGATCTCGGTGATGCGCGCGTCGCGGTAGTGCCGCTCGACCGGGTACTCCTGCGAGTAGCCGTAGCCACCGAAGATCTGGATGGCCTTGTGGGCCACGCGGGTCGCGGTCTCGCTGGCGAACAGCTTGGCCTGGGCGGACTCGCTCGAGTGGCGCACGCCGCGGTCCTTGAGCAAGGCGGCGCGCCAGATGAGCAGGCGGGCCGCGTCGATCTCGGTGGCCATGTCGGCGAGCATGAACTGGATCGCCTGGTGCTGCGCGATCGGCACGCCGAACGACTTGCGCTCCTTGCTGTACTCGACGGCCTTCTCGAACGCCGCGCGCGCGATGCCGAGCGCCTGCGAGGCGATGCCGATGCGGCCGCCGTCGAGGGTGTTCATGGCGACCTTGAAGCCGTCGCCCACGCCGCCGAGGCGGTGCTCGTCGGAGAGCTCCACGTTCTCGAAGAACACCGTGCACGAGTGCGCCGCGTGGATGCCGAGCTTGTGGTCGGGCTTCTCGCGCGTGTAGCCGGCGGTGCCCGCGTCGACGAGGAACGCGGTGTGCTTGATCTTGCCGGTGGCGGGCCGCTCGGTCACCGCGAACACGATGATGGTGTCGGCGTGCGGGCCGTTGGTGATCCAGTTCTTGCTGCCGTTGAGCACCCACTTGTCGCCGCGTTTCTCGGCGTTGGTGTTCATGGTCTGGGCGTCGCTGCCGCTCATCGGCTCGGTGAGGCCGAAGCAGCCGAGCTTCTGGCCCGAGGCGTAGGGCGAAAGCCAGCGCTCCTTCTGCGCGGGGGTGCCGAACTTGTAGACCGGGTCGCAGTAGAGCGAGTTGTTGACGCTCATGATGACGCCGGTGGAGGCGCACGCGCGGCAGATCTCCTCCATGGCGAGCGCGTAGCAGAGGGTGTCGAGACCCGCGCCGCCGTGCTCGTCGGGGATCGCGACGCCCATGAACCCGAGCTCGCCCATCCGCTTGACCAGGTCGCTCGGCCACTCGCTGTCGGCGTCGAGCTGCTTGGCGCGCGGCTCGACCTCCTTGGTCGCGAAGTCGCGCGCGGTGTCGCGGATCATCTTCTGCTCTTCGGTGAGGTCCAGATCCATGGGGCGCTCTCTAGCCAAGTGCGGGCGTGGGGGAAAGCCGCCGCTCGGGCCCCAGGGTCCGCCTCGCGGTCGGTGCGCAGAATGTCGTCCATTCCGGCGATCCGTCGCCTCCGTTGACGGGCCGGGCCGCGCCACTAGCGTGGACGCCATGAAGCCCGTCGCCGCCCACGTGTCGTCGGCGGACGGCGCGCGCATCGCCTACGAGCGCACGGGTACCGCGCCCACGGCGCTGGTGTTCGTGCACGGCTGGCTCGGCTCGTGCCGCTGGTGGGACGCGCAGCGCGACGCCTTCGCGGCGAGTCACACCGTGGTGGCGCTCGACCTCGGGGGCCACGGCGCCTCGAGCCGCGACCGCGCCCGGCACTCGGCCGAGGCGTACGCGGGCGACACCGCGGCCGTCGTCGCCGCGCTCGAGGCGGAGCGCGTCGTGGTGGTGGGTCACTCCATGTCGGGCGCCTACGCCGTGGCCGCGGCGCGCGGTCTGCGCCGCGTGGCGGCGGTGGTGCTCGTCGACACGCTCAAGAACGTGGAGCAGCAGATCCCCGCGGCGCAGGTGGACGAGATGCTCGCGCTCTACCGGCGCGACTTCCGCACCGCCGTCGAGCGCGTGCTCCCGCAGTGGCTGTTCGCGCCCGGCACG
>JAEUKC010000144.1:0-48244 GCA_016794445.1 Myxococcales bacterium | reverse complement strand
ACGGCCTTGAAGCCGATGAAGGTGTCGTCGCCGATGTAGCAGGGGCCGTGGACGAGGGCGTCGTGCGCGATGGACACGTTGCGACCGACGTAGACCGCCCACTGCTCGCCGCGCACCTGGACGTGACGGTCCTTGAGCGCGTGGATGACCACGCCGTCCTGCACGTTGGTGTTGTCGCCGATGAAGAACGGCGTGCCTTCGTCCGCGCGGATCGAGCTGCCCGCGGCGACGTGGACGTGCTGCCCGAGGGTCACCCGCCCGATCACGGCCGCCTTCTCGTGGACGAACGAGGTGAGCGCCTTCGGGCTCGAGCCCTGGATGTGCTGCAGCCAGCCGGGCACGCGTTCGGGGCGGGCGTCGGGGTGGCCGTGCTTGCGCGCCTCGGCGTGGTCCTTGTCGAGCACCGCGCGGAGCCCCGGGTCCTTCTTCTCCTCGCCCTCGTGCTCGTCGTCGGGGTTCATGTAGCGGTGGAGCGCGTGCAGCAGGCCACCCGCGACCAGGCCCATCATCAGGTGGCCGCTCACGGTGCCCCCGAGGGCCGCGACGAACGCGAGCGCCTCGATCCGGTGCTTCTGCGCGAGCTCGAAGAACGTGCGCACCTCGATGAGGCGCAGGCCCACCACGCAGAGCAGGCCCGCGAGCGCCGAGAGCGGCACGAGCGCGAGCTGCTTCGAGAGGTAGACGACGGCGAGCACCAGCAGGACGCCGTGGAGGAACGCGGCGAAGCGGGTCTTGCCGCCGCTCTGCACGTTGACGCCCGAGCGGACGACGACCCCGCTCACCGGCATGCCGCCGAAGAACGAGACCACGATGTTGGCGAGCCCCTGGCCGAAGAGCTCGAGGTTGGGGTCGTGCTTACGCGCCGTTGGGGCCATGCGGTCGACCGCCCGAGCGGCGAGCAGTGACTCGACCGCAGCGAGGAGCCCGAGGGGCAGCGCCCTGAGGGCGAGCTCACCCCAGCGCCCGTTCGGCACCACGGGGAGCGCTGGGGTGGGCAGGCGGCTGGGCAGCGTGCCGATGCGCTCGATGTCCCAGCCGACGTAGACCGAGACGAAGGTGACCATCGAGATGCCGACGATCGCGGCGGGGAAGCGCTTGTACTTGGCCGTGCCGACGACGAGCAACGCGACGCCGAGGCCACCGACGACGGCGACCCACGACACCTCGTGCAGCCACTTGGGCCGGTGGATCATCTGCGCGAGCTCGACGACCCGGTAGTCGAACCCGAGGATCTCGGGGATCTGCGCGTCGAGCAGCTTGATGCCGACGCCGGTCGTGAAGCCCGCGAGGACCGACTCGGGGAAGTAGCGGGAGAGCTTGCCAGACAGGCTGAAGGCGAGGATCCACTGGGTGAGACCCACGAGCAGGCAGGCCGCCGCGACCCCGGTCGCGCCGAAGTCCTTCGCCAGCGCGAGGACCATCACGCTGAGCGCCGCGGCGGGCCCGGTGACCTGGAGCGCCGTGCCGCCCGCGATGGCCGCGACCATTCCGCCGAACGCACCCGCGATGAGCCCCGCGATCGGGGGCAGTCCGCTCGCCACCGCGAGCGCGAGGTTGAGGGGCAACGCGACCGCGGCGACCGTGATGCCCGCGAGGATGTCCGCGCCGAGGTGCTTGCCCGAGAGGGCCTCCCGGGCGTCGTGGAGCCACGCGCTCTTCGCCGCGGCGATGGCGTCGCGATACAGCGAGGGCTTGACCTTCTCCTTGGCGCCGAACGCCCGCGCCCGGGTCGGCGGTGCCGTGACGATCGTGGTTCCCCTCACCGCAGGTCCTTCGGCATGCCGGCGCCGCGAGCAATGGACGTTCCATTCCCCATGGCCCTGGTTTCCCGCGGCTGAGCACCAACCCCTGTCGGGCCATCCAGACAGTGTCGGTCCGGCCCGTTGGCTCCTGCCGACAGGTTGGGTGTAGCGGCCAGTGGCGGGTTCGGGCTAGGAATCGGTCGCTGTCCACGGTGGGGTGGGGCGTGGCCGCATCATCGCCACCTGTCTACAAGTCCCATGCCCGCCCATCGCGCCGCCGAGGTCTGCCCATGCGCCTGGTGAATCGCCTCGCGCTCTCGCACGGCGTCCTCGGGATGGTGCTCTCGGCGGCGCTGGCCGTCACCATCTTCACCCTGGTCGACCTCTACCGTCAGGTCCGCGCCGTGCGCGAATCGGACCTCGCGACCATCGACGAGGAGGAGGCCCTCTACCGCGCGGCCTGGAAGGTCGAGGTCGCCGCGCGCCACGGGGTCGATGCCTGCGAGCTGGGTGCGACCGACGCCGTCGTCGGCGCGACGTTCCAGGAGCCCCAACGGGTCCTGCGACAGGCCATCCAGGACAACGCGGCGATCGCCTCGCGCCCCTTCGCGACGACGGCGGGTCGCTACCTCGAGCTGGTCGCGTCGCTCACCCGGGACCAGACATGCCAGCTGCTCCGGAGCCCCGAGAGCCGCGCCGCGCGTCTCAAGCTCGACGAGGACCTGACCGACGCGTGGATCGCCCGCCTCTACGAGCTGCACCGACGGCTCGAGGTCCACGAGGAGGAGATCGTCCGGACCGGGCGCCGCGCGATCCTGCGCGGAGTCGGGATGGGCCTGCTCGCCCTCGTCGCCGGCTGGGTGGTCGCGTCGCGCGTCGCGCGGGGGGTCACCAGACCGCTCGCGGCCCTCTCGGAGGCCGCGCAGCGCGTCGGCAAGGGCGAGTTCGCGCCGTTCCCCACCGCCGACGGGCCGCTCGAGGTGGTCGAGCTCTCGTCCGAGCTCGACCGTATGCGGGTCGACCTCGCGGCCCTCGACGCGCTCAAGCAGCAGTTCCTCGCCTCGGTCTCCCACGAGCTGCGCACGCCGCTCGGCAAGCTCCGCGAAGCGCTCGCGCTCCTCGAGGACGGCACCGCGGGCCGCCTCGACGACAAGCAGCTGCGCATCCTCGGGATCGCGCGGCGCGCTTGCGAGGCCGAGATCCGGCTCGTCACCACGCTGCTCGATCTGTCGCGGCTGCGCGCCGGCAAGGTGCTGCAGGTCGACGAGCCGCGTCCGCTCGACGACGTCGTGCGCGAGGCCATCGCCGCCGAACAGACCGACGCTGACGCGCAGTCGGTCACCATCGAGTTCGAGCCAGTCGGCGCGGGGCCGCGGATCGCCCTCGACGGGCTCCTCGTCGAGCGCGCGATCGCGAACGTGCTGCGCAACGCCGTCTCGGTCTCGCCGGCCGGGGGCGTGGTCTCGGTGAAGAGGACGGTCGAACCCGAGGGTCCCCTCGGGCGCAAGGGCCCGCACGCGCGCATCACCGTGCAGGACGAGGGCCCTGGCGTGCCACCCGAGCTGCGCACCGCGATCTTCGACGCCTTCACCACCCACGAGGTGTCGGGGCGCCCGCTGCGCATGGGGATCGGGCTCGGCCTCACCCTCGTCCGCGAGATCGTCGAGGCCCACGGGGGCCACGTGCAGCTCGCCGCGCCGGGACCGGGCGACACCACGTTCGCGATCTTCCTCCCCGTCCGCCGAGGTGAGGCGTGAGCCACGCGATCCTCATCGTCGACGACGACGCCGAGCTCTGCACGCTGCTCACTCTGCGGCTCGAGTCGCGGGGCTACCTGGTCCACTCGGTCGGCAGCGTGCGCGACGCGATCACCGCCCTCGATCGCCACTGGGACCTCGTGCTCGTGGATCTCCGCCTCCCCGGCCGCACTGGGCTCGACGTGATCGCCGCGATGAAGGAGCGCGTGCCCGACGTCCCCGCGCTCGTGCTGACCGCGCATGGCTCGATCGAGACGGCCGTCGACGCCATGCGCCGCGGCGCGTACGGCTTCCTCACCAAGCCGTTCCACGACCACGACCTGCTGCAGAAGATCGCTCAGGCGGTGAGCCACGGCGCCTTGGTTCGCGAGGTGGCGGGGCTGCGGCGCATCGTCGGCGGCGCGTCCATCGACCGTCAGCTCGTCGGCACGAGCGAAGCGATCCAGAAGGTGCGCCAGGTGATCGAGCGCGTCGCCCGGACCGAGGTGACGGTGCTGATCACGGGCGAGTCCGGCACCGGCAAGGAGCTCGCCGCGCGGTCGCTCCACGCGGCGTCGCCGCGGGCCGATCGCCCCTTCGTGGCGCTCAACTGCGCGGCCATTCCGCGCGAGCTCCTGGAGAGCGAGCTGTTCGGCCACACGCGTGGCGCCTTCACCGGCGCGGCCCGCGACCGGGACGGCGTCTTCGCGGCGGCGGCCGGCTCCACCTTGTTCCTCGACGAGATCGGGGACGCGCCGCCGGACGTCCAGGTGAAGCTCCTGCGTGTCCTGCAGGAGAAGCGCTACACGCCGGTCGGGTCGACCACCGAACGGCACTCGGACGTGCGGGTCCTCGCCGCGACCAACCGCGATCTGCGCGTCGCCGTGGCCGAGTCGAGGTTCCGCGAGGACCTGTACTTCCGGCTGCACGTCCTGCCGCTCCGGATGCCCGCCCTTCGCGAGCGCCGCGAGGACATCCCGCTGCTCGCCGACGTGTTCCTCGAGCGCGCCGCCGCGCGTCACCACCTCCCGGTACCGCGGATCCACGAGGCCACCCTCGCTGCCATGCTGGCCTACCCGTGGCCGGGGAACGTCCGGGAGCTCGCCAACGTCATGGAGGCCGCGCTGCTCCTCGCGGACTCGGCCGAGCTCCGTCCGGAGCACCTCGCGCTCGCGCACGGCATCGAGATCGCGGCGCCGGTGATGGGCCCTTCCTCGTGGCAAGAGGCGGCGCTCGCCCCCCTGCACGGCGCCGAGCTACCGCCGCTGCGCGAGGCGCGCGACGCCTTCGAGCGCGGCTACCTCGTCGAGGTGCTTCGCCGGTCGGGTGGCAACGTCAGCGCGGCCGCGCGTCTGTCGGGGCGCAACCGAACCGACTTCTACGAGCTGATGCGCCGTCACGGACTGAGCCCCGCCGAGTTCAAGGACTGAAGGCCGCGGCGCGCCAGGCGGCGTTCACCGATACGCGATCAGCACTGCCGACACGAAGTACGAAGGCTCGGTGTGGTTGCCGCCGTCGTACTTGCAGTCCGTGCCGAGCGAGCAGCCCTCGCACGTGGCCGCGTCGGGGCGGCACGAGTTCACGTAGGTGGCCGCGTCGTAGGAGAACTTCGCCCCGCCGGCGACGTCCGCGGTGACGTCGAAGACCCAGGGGCGCACGTCGGCGCCAGGGCACCAGCCCGCGCGCGAGAGCTTGTAGGTGCCCTTCTGGCCGGGCGCCGCCGTGGTGGCGCAGTCGGTCCGCCAGATCTTCTCCTTGTGGGGCGTGGTACCGACCGTGATCGTGTGATCGCGCGGGCAGAACTCGGCGCAGTTCTCGAGGTTGCCCTGGCCGTGGCCGGTGATCAGCGCGCGGACCGCGAACGACGTGGCGCCCGCGGGCAGGGTGGGCTTCTGCTCGGGGAACGAGCCGCTGAGCGGCTTGCTCGGGTCGCCGTAGACGCCGCTGTGCATCGTCCAGATCGGGAGCACCGCGACGGCCTCCTTCTCGGGCACGCCGCCCTTCATCTCGAACGAGGCGTTGACGAGCCAGCCGTTGCCGTACGCGCTGCCGGGGCCGACCCAGGTGTCGATGAACGTGCGCAGCGTGAGCGGGCCGCGCAGCACCGGGCGCAGATCGGTGACGTCGAGGTCCCAGGCCGCGCCGACGCCGTAGGGGGTGATGAACCGCGCGAGCTCGAGCACGGTGTCGTTCTCGGGCTTGTCGCCCTTCTGGGTGACGACGCCGAGCGTGGCGAAGCGATCCCACGCGTCGCACTTGCCGCTCGGGCACTCGAGCGAGAGGTGCAGGATGATCTGCGCGTAGGCGCCGGTCTTGGGGAACGTGGCCTCGGCGTCGACCACGCGCTGGTTGTCGGTGCCCGTGAAGTAGACCGGCTTCTTGACGAAGCCGTCGACGGTCACGTCGGCGCCGATCTCGGGGCCGGCCTCGGCCTCGACGCCGGTGTCGGTCGCGGGCTCGGCGGGCGAGGAGGAGGAGGACGAACAGCCGGCGAGCAGGAGGAGGGCGGCGAACCGACGCATGGGGTTTTCTAGCGTGAAACACGCCACTCGGCCACCGAGGGCTTGTATCGACCGCCCTGCCGGCCCAGCATCTCTCGATGCGACTCGGGCTCGCGGTGACCTTGCTCCTCGGCGGCTGTGCCGTGGAGGAGACCCCCTCGGCCGCCGACAGCGAGCCGGTGGACGCCGCGCCGGATTCGATCACGGACGCCGCCGACGCCGCGCCTCCGCCCACCAAGGCCCCGACCCTGGCCGCCCTCACGGACCGCACGGTGGCCGAGGACGAGCTCCTCACCGTGCCCGTCGTCGCCACCGACGCGACCCACGTCGTGGCGACCGGCCTCCCACCCGGCGCGCGCTTCGACGCCGAGACGCGCACCGTCGTCTTCCGACCCGACTTCATCCAGGGAGGCCTCGCTCCGTGGACCGTCACGCTGCGCGCGAGCAACCCCATCGGCAGCGCGACCACGTCGTTCCGCATCACCGTCACCGACACGATCCACCCGCCGGTCCCGACCATCACCAAGAACGAAGATCTCGGCGCCTGCCGTCGCCTCACGCTCGGGATCAAGACCGACGCGTACACCGACAGCCCGGGCTACGCCGGCCGCACCTTCACCGCCGTGGTCGTGGTGCCCAAGTCCACCCTCACCAAGCCGGCGCCCGTGCGGGTCTATCTGCACGGGGTGGGCGGCGCGCCCAACGCGTCCGCGGGGTGCACGTCGTACGTGACCGTCGAGCCGCACGATCCGATGACCAGCTACTGGTGGGGCTACTCCGACAAGCTCCCGGGCGGGGCGCCGACCACGGGCACCGTGCCGCCGTACACCGCGCGGCGCGTGCTGCAGCTCGTCGACTGGGCGCAGCGCTCGCAGGGCGGCGACCCGCTGCGCACGTTCGTGACCGGCACCTCGATGGGCGGCGCGGGCGCGCTCACCCTCGGCCTTTTGTGGGCGCGTCACTTCGCGGGCGTCGACGCGCGGTGGGGGCAAGCCATCGCGCGCAACCACCGCCCGGCGCGCGTCGCCACGCTCGAGAAGCTCTGGGGCACGCGCGAGGCGAACCTCGACGACGGCGCTGGCCTCGGCGTGTGGGACCGGCTCGATCTCACGCGCGCCCTCCGCGACGAGCCCGAGGCGGCGGGGCAGTTCGTCTTCGTCAAGCACGGCAAGGACGACGCGACGATCCACTTCGGCGCGGTCACGATCGCGAGCCCGCTCACCAAGCTCACGTTCTACGAGGCGCTGCGCGGACACCCGCACTACGCGGTGTGGGACGAGGGCGGGCACGGCCCCGCCGACCCGGTGCTGCCCGACGGCTGGTGGGACGGCGGCTGGAGCCGCATCGGCGACGCGACCGCGTTCCTCGCGCTCGACCGCCTCGCACCGGCGTTCTCCCTCGCTTCCCACGACGGCGATCCGGGCGACGGCACGGGCAACGGCAAGGTGAAGTGGGACGCGAACGCGGGCTTCGCCGCCGACGTCGCGGTCGCGGGAGACACCGGCTGGAAGGGCGAGCTCGCCGGCGCGAAGAACCGCCACCTGCGGTGGGACGCGAGCAAGGCCGTCGACACCGAGGACCGCGTGGAGCTCCCGCTGCGCGCCTACGCGGGCCCCGGCAAGGCTCCTCCGCGCGCCGGCTATCCGACGATCGACGACCAGATCGGCGCCAAGCTGCCGATCGTCGTCGACGTGACGCTCCGTCGAGTGGTCCGCTTCCAACCCGCCCCCGGCGAGGTGCTCGCGTGGTCCTGCGGCACGCAGAAGGGCACGGTCACCGTGGGCGCCGACGGCACCTTCACCGCGCCCCGCGTCGAACTCGGGACCGACTGGGTCACGCTCTCGTTCCGCCGCTGATTCTCGCCTCGATTCAAGCCGGGCCGTACTGGACCGTTCGTCGAGTTCGGAGAAGCTCGCTCATGTCGCTCGCTCGCGCGCTCGCGCTCGGTCTCGTCGCCTCGGCGGCCCTGTCCTGTGCCCGGGCACCGCGCACGGTGCAACACGATCGAGCGATCGGCGTCCACGCCGGCGAGATCGTCATCGGCTCGAGCGCCGCGCTCTCCGGCCAGGCCTCGTTCCTCGGCACCCAGACGATCCACGGCTCGCTCGCCAAGATCCAGGAGGTCAACGCGAAGGGGGGCATCCACGGTCGGAAGGTGCGCCTCGTGAGCCTGGACGACGGCTACGACCCGGCGCGCGCGGTGACCAACACCCAGCAGCTGCTGGCCGACGAGGGCGTGTTCGCCCTGTTCGACTACGTCGGCACGCCGACCTCGGTGAAGATCATCGACCTGACCGAGCGGGCCGAGGTGCCGGCGCTCGGGTTCTTCACGGGCGCCGAGCCGCTGCGCACGCCGCTGCGCAAGTGGATGTTCCACGTGCGCGACTCCTACTACTCCGAGGCCGAGGGCGCCGTCGCATTGCTCGTGGACCGGTTGAAGTTCGACAAGATCGCCGTCCTCTACCAGGAGGACGCCTTCGGGCAGGCGGTGCTGGCCGGGCTGCAGCTCGCGCTGAAGCGCCGGGCGATGACCCCCGTCGCGATCGAGACCTACGCCCGCGGCACGATGGACGTGGAGCGGGCCCGCGACGCCCTCGTGAAGAGCGGCGCGCAGGCGATCGCCATGGTGGGCACCTACGCACCCCTCGCGAAGTTCGTGAAGCTCACCCACGACGCGGGCCAACGTCCCTGGTTCCACACCGTCTCGTTCGTCGGCTCGGAGGCGTTCGCCAAGGAGCTCGTCGAGACGCAGAAGATCGACCCGAAGGAGTACGACAAGATCGTCGTCACCCAGGTGGTGCCGAGCCCGTTCTCCGACGACTACCCGACCGTGCACGAGTACCGGGAGCTCGCCAAGAAATACTACCCGACCGAGGCGCCGAACTACGTGGCGCTCGAGGGGTTCCTCAACGCGACGGTCCTGGTGCGCGCGCTCGAGGCGGCGGGCCCGGCCCTCGATCGGGACCGCTTCACCGCGGCCCTCGAGCACTTCCAGGGGATCGACCTCGGCATCGGCACGCCGCTCTCGTACACCAAGGAGAGCCACGCGGGGCTCGCCGGGATCTACTACTCGCACCTCGAGCCCGACTCCACGTTCCGGCTCTTCGATCCGAAGGCGGTCGTCCGATGAGCCTGCTCGCGAAGGTCGTGCTCTCGTTCGTCTGCTTCGTCGTCGCGCTGGCCGGGGTGAACATCCTCGCGACCTCGGCGATCATCGACCGTCGCGTGCGGGCCGAGGTGGAGACGTCCGAGGCCGTGTTCGCCAAGAGCCTCGCCACGCGCATCGCCAAGAGCACGCGCGCCAAGGACAAGGTGCCGATCACCGAGATCGTGCTCGACGAGCAAGGCCTGCGCAGCGAGAAGATCGAGTACGTGCTCGTGTTCGACAAGGCAGGCGCGGTGCTCGCGCACACCTACCTCTCGCCGATGCCGGCCTCGCTGCGCGGGCTCTCCAACGCCTTCGACAGCTCGGGCAAGAAGGTGACGCGCCTCGAGGACCAGGGCCTCTACGCGTACGACGTGGCGGTCCCCGTCGTCGAGGGCATCGAGCAGGTCGGCGCCATCCACGTCGGGCTCCGCGGCGAGTACCTCGACGGGATCAAGCACGACATCATCCGCGCGAGCCTGGTGGCGAGCGGCGCGATCGTCCTGGTCGCGTTCGTGATCGCGGTCCTCATCGGGTTCCTCCTCGTGCGTCCCCTCGAGCTCCTGACCCGCGAGGTCGACGCCATCTCGGCCGGGCGCTGGGAGTCGCTCGAGGCGCTGAAGTCCCACGTGCGAGGGAGAGACGAGGTCGGCCTGCTCGGCACCGCGTTCGCCAACATGGCGACCACCGTGCAGGACAAGACCCGCGCGATGAAGCTCGTGCTCGACAACGTGGGCGATGGGCTCATGACGGCGGGGATGGACGGCATCGTCTCGCCCGAGGTCTCGGCCGAGGCCGAGCGCTGGTTCGGCAAACCGGGCAAGGACCAGCGCATCGCGGACTACCTGTTCCCGGTGGACGAGCACGCGCGCGTGCGGTTCGAGCTCGGCTTCTCGGAGCTCGTGGACGACCTGCTCCCGTTCGAGCTCCTGGCCGACCAGGCCCTCCAGCGGTTCGCGCGCGAGGGGCGGGTCTTCGAGCTCGAGTACCGCCAGGTCTTCGAGAACGAGCGGGTCGACCGGTTCCTCGTGATAGCCCGCGACGTCACCGCTCGGGTGCAGGCCGAGGCCGACCACGATCGCGCCGAGGAGCTGCACGCGATCGTCGGCACCATGCTCAAGGACCGCGTGGCGTTCCGCCAGTTCCGCAAGGACGTGGGGGACATCCTCGGCCGGCTCGCCGTCGAGCGCGACCGCGTGGTGCAGAAGCGCGACCTCCACACCCTCAAGGGCAACCTCGCCATCTTCGGGTTCCTCGCGACCTCCCGCGAGTGCCACCGCTGTGAGGACGAGATGTTCGAGACCGACGGCTTGCTGCCTGCGGAGCGCGTCGAGCACCTCGCCGAGTGCTGGCAGCGGAGCCTCTCGGAGCTCGGGAGCCTCGTGCCACTCGACGACGTCGCCAACGAGGTCCCGCTGCGAGCCCCGGACTACGAGCGCATCCTGCGCAAGATCGAGCAGCACTCCGAGCACGAGACGCTGCTCTCCATCGTCAAGAGCTGGAAGCTCGTGCCGGCCGCCAGCCTGCTCGCGAGCATGGGCGCGCAGGCCAAGCGGCTCGGCACCAGCATCGGTCGCGAGGTCGATTTCCACGTGCTCGACCACGACGTCCGCGTGGACATCGATCGCACCGCCGATTTCTGGTCGAGCATGATCCACGTGGTCCGCAACGCGGTCGACCACGGCATCGAGTCCGAGGAGGAGCGGCGGGCGAAGGGCAAGAGCCCCGTGGGCACGCTCTCGCTCGCCACCTACAGCGAACGGGGCAGCCTCATCGTCGTGGTGAGCGACGACGGTCGTGGCATCGACTGGGAGCGAGTGCGCGAGCGGGGCGGCTTCCCCCCGAACGTCGACCGCCGGGTCCTCGTCGACGCGCTGTTCACCGACGGCTTCTCCACCCGCTCGGAGGTCACCGAGGTGTCGGGACGCGGCGTCGGGCTCGGGGCGCTCAAGGCGGCCTGCGACGCGCGCGGCGTCGCGATCGAGGTGAAGTCGGCGATCGGCAAGGGCACGAGCTTCGTGTTCCGCTTCCCGGCGGAGCACGCGGGGCCGCCGGTCCACGTCTCGAACCCGTCGATGATGCCGGCGCGCCCGCTGCTGGCCTCGTAGGCCAGCGCCGGGTAGGTCAGCGCCGCGGCGGGGCGTAGAGGTCGACGATCTGCACCGGGCGCCGCGTGATGCCGACCTCGACCGACGTGCGCTCGCCCATCGCGTCGCCGCCGATCTGGAACGCGGTGCTCACGTCGAGCTCCACGCGCACGCGATCGATCAGGTAGTCCCACAGCGAGTTCGGGTTCTGGTAGGTGCCGCGCCAGAGCCCCCGCACGTTGGGGACGAACTCGGTGGGCCCGATGGTGGTGATGCGGAGAGACATGCGGTCCTCGCGCGCCGTGGCGAACGGGAACACGCGGAACCCGAACCCGTAGTACGGGATGGTGCTGATCGACGCCATGCGCGCCGGGCCCTCGAAGATGGTCTCGCCGCGCTCGTAGACCGGGCGATCGAGGACCTTGCCACCCTGGCCGATGGCGTAGGCGGTGGCTCCGAGGTTGACGACCCGCACGCGGGGCACCTTCTTGAACAGGTACTTCGGCATGCTCATCGTGGTGGCGGCCAGCCCGTAGGAGACGAGGCCGGTGGCCCAGCGCATCGGCACGGGTAGCGCGCGGAACACGTCACGCACGCGGTGGAAATCGGCGAGCACGTTGGCGTCGATGCCGAACCCGCAGAACGGCGCGAGGTGCCCCTCGACCTCCACCAGGCGCAGCGGGCGCGAGCCGGCGCGATCGCGCAGGGCGTGCAGATCGGCGGCGAGGCCGCGGCGCCCGACGCCGTGCGCGCCGACGAACCACGCGAGCGAGTTGCCGGTGCCGAGGCGCAGCAGGCCGAACTGCGGGGGCTCGACGCCACGGGCCTCGGCGAGGTGGACCACCCGCGTGACCACCGAGGTGAAGGTGCCGTCGCCGCCGCCGGTGAGCACGGTCTTGTAGCCACGATCGACGAGGGTCTCGGCGATCGAGCCGGCCTCCTCGAGCGAGCGGGACACGAACAGGTCCCCGCTGTCGAGGATCTCCTCGAGCGTGTCGACGACCTCGGCGGTGACGTTCTTGGCGTTGCCGTTGAGGACGACCGCCAGCCGCTCCGGCGCGTGGGGCTGCACCTCCATGAGATGCCGGGTGTGGCCGAGCGGCGCGAGCGCCGCAAGTGAACGGAACGAGCCGGAGGCCAGAGTCGTGAAACAGTGCAGTGAACGGCGGCCGCCGCCATGGGCGGCCGCTCTGGCAAGAAGCGGCTACTTCTTGCCGAGGACGACCGGGCGCTTGAACGTGGAGGGCGCGTCGGCGCTGGGGAACGTGAGGCCCTGGGTCTTCTTGCGCGCGCACTCGCGCAGCGACGGGTCGAGCGGGGGATCGAAGGCCCACGACTCGACCGTGCCCGCCTTGGACACGACCACGGTCATGGTGGTCTCGATGGTGAACTTGGGGCCGATCGTGCCACCGACGACACACGCCTCGAGCCCCTGCTGGAGCTTGCCGAGGCCGTGTGCGGCCTGGGTGTCGGAGAGGCCGGCGGGAGGCGCGAGGGAGGCCGTGGTGCTCGGGACGACGGTCGCCGTCTCGCTGACCGAGGCCGGCGCGGTGGCCGCGGTGGTGGTGCTGGTCGTGATCGGCGCCACCGTCATCACGGGCTTCGGCGCGGTGGGGTCGGCCGACCCCGGATGCGGCAGCGGCGCGAGGAGCGGGATCGCCGCGGCCGAGCCCGTGGTGGCGGCCTCGACGCGCAGGGCCGAAGCCACCTTGCCGTTGGCCGAGATCGAGTCGTTCACCACGCCGCCGGTGTCCCAGACGAAGTTGGCGATCTGCCCGGCCTTGACCTCGACACCCTCGGTGCGCGCGGCGCCCTTCGGCCAGCCCCACACGACGACGCCCTCGGTGACGGCGATGTCGACGGCCTCTTCGGCGCGCTGCACCTGGAACTTGGTCCCGTGCACCGCGATGCGATGGCGACCGAGGTCGATCGCGAGCGGCTCGCCGCCGGGCACGGGGGTGACGTCGGCGCCGATGGTGCCGTGGTCGAGGGCGAGCAGCACGCGCTCCCCGTTCTCGAGCAGGCGCACCGAGCTCCCGCCGCCGATGCGCACGCGGAGCCGACCGTTGGCCGCGATCCAGCGCGTCTTCTCGAGCGGCACCGAGACCACCTCGCCGAGGGCGAGCGGGCGCGTGGCGCCGCCGTCGCCGATCTCGACGATGGGGGGATAGTTCTTGGCGGTGACCTGGGTCGAGGGCGGCGCGGGCTTCTTGTTCACCCAGAGGGCGAACGCCGCGGCGGCGGCGAGCACGGCGGCGCCGTAGACCATCGTGCGGTTCGGCGGCTTGGTCGCGCCGATCGGCCGCACGTCAGCGCCCTTGCGGATGCGCGTGCCGCTGCTCTCGTTGCTGGCGAACGGGTGGTCGCTCACGACCTCGCTGTGCGGGCTCTCGGCCTGCGCCCGTTCACTGCGCGCGGGCTCGCTGCCGAGCCGCGCTTCGAGGCGTGCCCAGGCGTCGTCCAGAGAAGCCTGCGGGTTCGGCCGAGACACCTCGAGCAGCTGCACGTCGTCGGTGAGCGAGAGCAACGCCGGCCCGAGAGACCCGGGCGCCTCGAGCGAGGCGAGCTGCTCCTCGGTGAGCGGCGGATCGCGGTCCTCGTCCCCTGGCGAGCCCGCCGAGCCCAGCGTTCCTGTGCGGTCGTCGCTCATTCGTCTGCCTCCGCACTCTTGGAACCCTTGGATTCGCCCCCCTTTTCGTTGCCACCCAATCCCGCGAAACCTCCGTGGCGGTCGACCACGCCGGCGAGCAGCGGGTGCGCGCGCATGCGCTCCTCGAGCTCACGACGGGCGTAGAACAGACGCGTGCGCACCGTGAGCACCGGCGCGTCGACGACGGCGGAGATGTCGGTCGGCGACATGCCCTCGAGGTCGTGCAGCACGAAGACGACGCGCTTCTTCTCGCCGATGGTCTCGAGGAGCGCGAAGAACGCGGTGACGCGCGCGCGGCGGTCGGCGTCGACGTCGGGGAGCACGGTGTCGTCGTCCTCGACGGGGCTCGCGAGCTCCTCGGTGAGGATGGGCCGGCTCTTCTCGGCGCGGCGCTGCATCAGCACGACGTTGACGGTGACGCGGTGGAGCCACGTGGAGAAGCGCGCCTCGCCGCGGAAGTCGCGGAGGCTCTTGTGCACCTGGACGAACACCTCCTGGACGAGGTCTTCGAGGTCGGGGCGCGGACCGACCATGCGGTAGGCGAGGCGCGAGACGTCGGCGCGGTGCTTCTCGAACAGCTGGCGGAAGGCGTGGCGGTCGCCCTCGCGGGCGCGGGTGACGAGGCGTGCGGACTCGTCGGCGACGTCGTTCGCGGGGCGGCGGTCGGTCGCGGTCACACCAGATCCACCAGGAGCGTGCGTCCCCTCGCGGGCATCGGATCGATCGCCGGAGGTCGCTTGCACGACCTTCAACCTAGCCCCGCTGGCAGGCTCTGCCCAGGGGAACTGGAGAACGGCTTCCACGTAGACCATGGATGCGGAGAGCCAACCGGACATTCGACGGGCGTCTGGTTCGCGCACCCTGTCCCACACGGCGCGGCTATTTTGGCCGTTTCCACGTTCTCGGGCGAAACGACGGACATGGTCCTCGCCATCGTCTCCATCCTGGTGGTCGTGGTCGGAAGCGACGTCCTCGAGCTGGTGCTCGCCCGTCGGGCGGTCCCCAAGCGTCGGGCACCTCTGCTCCTCGGCCGGTAGTACTCTCGCGCGCCCATGGGGCCGCCTCCGCTCGCGCGCGTCGTCGAAGAGCTGCTCGCGCGCGCCCCGGCCCTCCTCCCGTACGCCCGCGCCTTCGCGCGCGTCCTGCCCGCTGCGACCCTGGTGCCGGCCTTCGCCGTGCGCGGGTTGCCAGGGCCCGTCCGTCCATTGCTCGCCCTCGCGCTCGCGGCGCCGCTCGCCGGAGGCTTCTCCTCGGAGGCCTCTGGCTCGGTGCCGTGGCTGCTCCTCGGCGAGGCGGTGCAGGGCATCCCGCTCGCGATCGCGCTCGCGACGCCGCTGTGGATGGCCGCGCACGTGGGGGCGATCGCCGACGCGCTGCGCGGCGCGCCGGAGGCGACGCAGGCCGCGCCCGCGCAGGCCGAAGGCGCGCGCGGGCCGCTCGCCACGCTCTCGGCCACGCTCGCCGCGGCCGCGTTCCTCGCGAGCGGGGCGACCACGCGCGCGCTCCTCTTGCTCGCGCGCGCCGAGACCTCGCCGCACGTGGCGGCCTGGGCGCGGGCGGCGCGCGCGTTGACCGACGGCCTGCGCGTCTCGGTGCTCCTTTCGGCGGGGGTGCTCGTGCCCATGGCGACCCTCGAGGTCGGCCTCGCGGTGATCGGTCGGGGCGCGCAGCCGCTCTCCTCGCAGCCCCTCGCGGTGCTCACGCGGCCGCTGGTCGCGGTGGTGGCCCTGGCGGCGACCCTCGAGCTCGCGGTGCGCGCGCTGGTGAAGTGAGCGGCCGGCATCCCGCCTCCCCCGGGCTGAAGCCCGGGGCACCGACAGCGGGGGCAAGCCCGCCAGGGGCGGGCTCCAGCTTGCCGCACGGATCAGCGCATATTCAGCCTCGAAACGGCCAGACGAGGCCTCGCACTTCGCGAGCCCGCAGAGCGGGCTTCCACGGCAGTCGGTGCCCCGGGCTTCAGCCCGGGGGAGATCGAAAGTTGGCCACTGGTCCGAAAGCCCGTTACCGCCCCGACCATGGCCGGTTCCGGAGGACGTGCCCCCCTTTCACCCTTCCTGCGCAAGAACGCGCGTGACGCGCTGCGCGGCACCGACGCGCAGGCGAAGAAGCCCGTGCTGGTGTTCGACTCGGTGCAGAAGGTCTACCGCGACCCGAGCGGCAACGACCGCCACGTCCTGCGCGGGGTCGACCTCGAGATCGAGCGCGGCGAGTTCGTGTTCGTGACCGGCGCCTCGGGGGCCGGCAAGAGCACGCTGCTCAAGCTGGTCTACCGCGCCGAGACCGTGGACGAGGGCCGCATCCTGTTCTGCGGCCGCGACGTCGCGCGGCTCACCGACGACAGCGTGCCGTTCCTGCGCCGCAACCTGGGCATCGTGTTCCAGGACTTCAAGGTGGTCCCCACCTGGACCGTCGCCGAGAACGTCGCCATCTCCCTCGAGGTGATCGGCGTCGCGACGCGCCTCGTGCGCCAGCGGGTGGCCGTCGCGCTCGAGCGCGTGGGCCTCGCGGGCCGCGGCGGCGACCGCGCCGGCGTGCTCTCGGGCGGCGAGCAGCAGCGCGTCGCCATCGCGCGCGCCATCGTCGGCGAGCCCCCGCTGGTGCTCGCGGACGAGCCGACCGGCAACCTCGACCCCGCGCTCGCCCTCGACATCCTCGGCCTGTTCGAGGAGATCCACGCGAGCGGCACCACCGTGATGTTCGCGACGCACGACCGCACGCTCCTCGACGTGCGCGCGCGCCGCATCCTCGTCCTCGACGAGGGGCAGGTCACCGACGTGCCGAGCGGGCTCTCCTCGCTCGGCGAAGACATGGACGCCGTCGTCGACGGCGAGGACTACGGCGTCGACGAGGAGTCGGCGCCACGGGCCATCTACGTCCAGCAGCGTCGGCTGCGGCGGGCGGGCTAGGAGCAGCACATGAGCGGGAGCATCGAACGAGCCCAGCGAGGTCTGAAAGCCGAGTGGCGGCTCCACGCGCTGAGCGTGGTGAGTCTGGCCGTCGCCTTCGTCTGCCTCGGCGCGGCGCTGCTCGTCGTGTGGAACATCCACGCGCTCAAGGAGCGCTGGGGCCACACCGGGCGCGCCTCGGTCTACCTGAAGGACGGCGCGCAGCCCGCGCAGGTCGAGGCGCTGGTCTCCGCGCTCAAGGCCACCCCCGAGGTGCGCGGTGTGCGCTACCTCTCGCCGGCCGAGGCGCGCAACGGCGCGCTCGGCACCGCCGGCGACCCGACCATGAAGGCGCTCCCGCTCGAGGCGTTCCCCGCGTCGATCGAGGTCGACGTGAACCCGGGCACCAGCGAGGCCGAGGTGCAGGCGATGGTCGGCAAGCTCGGCGCGCTCCCCGCGGTCGAGGGCGTCGAGACCTACGGCACCTGGACCGAGCGGCTCGGCTCGCTCCTGCACGGCGGCACCCTGGCGGCCGGCGCGCTCGCGGCGATCGTCTTCGGCGCGGTGCTCGCGGTGGTCGGCTCGACGATGCGCCTCGCGCTCACGCGCCGTCGCGCCGAGGTCGAGGTCATGAAGCTCGTGGGCGCGTCCGACGCCTTCGTGCGCACCCCCTACGTCCTCGAGGGCACGTTCCAGGGCGCGCTCGGCGCGACGGTGGCGCTCGCCATCCTCGGCGCGCTGTTCTCGCTCGTGCGCAGCCGCTTCGACGCCGACCTCGGCGGCCTCCTCGGGCTCGACCCCACGTTCCTCCCCGCCGTCGCCGTCGTCGGCCTGATCATGGTCGGCGCGGTGCTCGGCGCGATGGGCGGTGCGCTCGGCCTCCGCCGCCTGACCACGGTCTGACCATGCGCAAGAACCTCCGGCTCCTCCCGCTCGCCCTGCTCCTCGCGGCGCCGCAGCTCGCGCAGGCGCAGAACACCGCGCCGGTCGCGGCGCCGGTCGCCGCTGCGCCGGCCACCACGGTCGCCGCGCCGGTCCCGGGCTTCGTCGACCCGACCGGGCTGCCGGTGATCCCGACCACGCCGTCGGCGTTCTCGCCGCAGGCCGCGCTGCTCCTCGAGAAGCGGCTCGCGACGCTCGATCACGACCTCGAGGCCGCGCGCGCCGAGCTGACCGCCATCGGCCCGAAGCGCCTCGCCGCGACCAACCGCATCAAGTCGCGCGGCCGCACGCTCTACCGCATGCTGCGCGCGGGGTTCCTGCCGCTCGGCGGGGGCTTCGGCGCGTTCGTCGACCACGCGCAGCGCGTGGAGCGCCAGAAGCGCCTGATCCGCGCCGACCTCGCCGAGGAGCTCAAGCTCCTCGAGCGCAGCAAGGCGCTCGCGACCTCGCTCGAGGGGTGGGTGAAGGAGCGCGCCGAGCTCGCCGACAAGAAGGCGCTCGTCGACGCCGCCAAGGTGGCCATCGACGAGGAGAAGCGCCGCCGGGAGGCGTTCGAGCGCGCGTTCGGCAGCTCCACCTTCGAGGGCTACAAGCCGAAGAGCGACGGCGAGATCGTCGTCTACGGACCCACCGGCAAGGCCGCTCTCGAGTCGCTCGAGTCGGGCACGTTCAAGTCGCGCAAGGGGCGCCTGAACTTCCCGGTGGGCGGCCAGACCGACACCAAGCCCACCAACAAGGAGGGCGGCCCCGCGGTCGAGATCAAGGCCTCGCTCGGCGCGGTGGTGCGCGCGGTGCACGCCGGGCGCGTCGCCTTCGCCGATCGCTACGGCACGTATGGACAGCTCGTGATCCTCGACCACGGCGACCGCTGCTACACGGTGAGCGCGAACCTCGGCACGCTCGACGTGAAGGTCGGCGACGACGTCTCCGCGGGCGAGAAGCTCGGCACCGTCGGCGACGACGGCCGCGGGCCGTCGCTCTACTTCGAGGTGCGCATCGACAACGTGAAGGTCTCGCCGACGGTGTGGCTCGGGCTGTGACCCCGCGTTCCTGCAAGGGCGTCGTCTTCTCGCTCGGCTTCGACCTGCGCTGAGCGAAACGAAGTGGAGCGAAGCATCGGCCGCCTCCATGGGCGGCCGACGAAGATTCACAGACTCCGAGCCGATCCGCCTCAGAACGGCCCGCCGTCGAGCGAGGCCTCGGCGTCGACGGGCGGCAGCTTGCCGGTGTCGAACGACGTGCTGCTGTCGAAGGGCGTGCCCGTGTCGAACGGGCCGGTGTCGAACGTCCCGGTGTCGAACGTCCCGGTGTCGAAGGGGCCCGTGTCCAGCGGCGTGCCGGTGTCGAACGTGCCCGTGTCCAGCGGCGTGCCGCTGTCGATGGGCGGCGTGCCAGTGTCGAAGGGCGCCGTGCCAGTGTCGAAGGGCGCCGTGCCGGTGTCGAAGGGCGGCGTGCCGCTGTCGAAGGCCCCCGTGTCGAGGGGGCTCGCGCTGTCGGGCGTCTTCGCGTCGGGGCTCGCGCCCGTGTCGAGGACCGGCGCGTCCTCCTGGCCCGTGTCCGCCGTCGGGCCGTCGGACGGTTGCACGTCGGCGCCGAGATCCGAGCTCAGGGCATCGCTCTCGCGGATGGGGGTCTCACCGACGTCGAATTCGTTGCCACCACACCCGGTGAGGACGAGACAAGCGGCCACGAGGAGTCGTCGCATTCCCTCCACCGTAGGCATCCGCCGCGATCACGCCGCTTAGAAAGCCCTTAGGCGCTGCCTTCGACGTGGACCTGGATGGCCGGATCGAGTCGGTAGCCACCCGGGTGGGTCTCGAGGAGGCGCTCGAGTCCCGTGGCGCGCAGATCGTGGATGGCGACCTGGAGTCGATTGCTCGCGACCTTCTTCGGTAGCCGTTCGCCCGGCCACACCGTCTCGACGAGCACGCTCGCGTCCACGACCGCGCCAGGGGAGGTGAGGTGCGCCTTCGCGAGGGCCAGGAGGAGCCGGCCGAGCACGGGTCGACGAGCCAGGTCGCAGGTGCGTCCACCGTGGGAGTACGCCCGCCCGCGGGGATCGACCCGCAGGGCTCCCTCCGCGGGCGCCTTGCCCGGGAGGAGCCCATGGAGGATGCGCTGGAGGCAGCGCATGGGTGCGGTGCCGTAGGGCCCGGGTGACAGCAGCGTCCCCGCGGGAACCGGGCGACCCGCGAGCGCGTCGGTGATGGCCACCCCGAGCTCCACGAGGCGCGCGTCCGACTCCCTGCGCGGGACCGGCCACGCCGGGAGCGGTGCGGCGGAGCGCGCCGCGATCACGTTGCGTCCGACCGCGCAGAAGACGGCGTGGGCCTCCGTGGCGCTGGACGTGCCGAGGGCTTCGTCGAGCAGGTCGCGCGCGGCCTCGAGATCGCCCTCCTCGAGGCACAGCGCGCCGAGACTCGCGAGGAAGCGGCCCAGGTAGGCGCGCAGCCCACGCGCGCGGATGTCGGCGACCACCTCCGCGAGCAGCACGCGTGCTTCTGCGAGACGGCCCTCGTCCTGGAGGACGCTCGCGCGCTGCGCGCGATAGAGCGCCGGGATCGGCGCGGCGAGCTCGCGGACCTCGATCTCGATGGCGCGATCGATCGCCAGCATCGCCTCGTCGAGCTTGCCCTCGGCCTGCGCGACCTGCGAGAGGGTCGCCTGGGCCAGGCTCCTCGCCGCCGGATCGCCGCTCGCCACGGCCTCGGACAGCGCCCGGTCGGCGTGCTTGCGCGCGAGCGGCACCGCGCCGCGCTCCAGCTCGAGCGTCGCGAGGGTCCGCAACACCCCGTCGCGCGCGGGGCCTCCGTCGACCAGGCGAGCGGCGGCCTCGAGATCGACCCGCGCCTCGTCGGTCCGCTCGGCCGCCGCGCGGATGAAGCCCCGCTTCCACAGCAGCTCGGCGCGCGCGGCCCGGGGCGCCTCGGCGAACCACGCGGCGCAACCCGCGGCGTCGAGGACGGCCAGCGCCTCGCTCCAGGGTCCCCGCGCGAAGTACAGCGACGCGAGCGCGTTCGCCGCCTCTACGCACGCCTCGGCGTCGGTGGCCGATGCCACGACCGGACCGAGCTCCGTCAGCGTGCTCCTCAGGTTGCCGCGCTCGAGCCAGAGCAGGCGCGCCCGCTCCTCGTCGAGCACGGTCGACCAGTCCGAGAGGCGCGCTCCCTCTGCCGCGGCATGACGGGCGAGGCGGAGCTGGAACGTCGCGCGCTCCTTGGCGCGCAGGCGCGTCGAGGCGAACTGCCGGAGCGCCTCGAACATCCGGAAACGCAGGGTCCCGTCGATCTCCTGCTCGACGTGGAGCAGCGAGTGGTCGGCCAGGGACTGCAGCCGATCGAGCGTCGCGTCGAGGGGTTCGCCGAGCACCACGGCCGCGGCGCGCGCCGTGAAGGACCCGGAGAAGCAGGCGAGGCCCCCGAGGGCGGTGCGTGCCTCCGGATCGAGCAGCTGGAACGACCCGTCGAGGGCCGCGTCGAGCGACCGATGTCGCGCGGGTCGATCGCGGGTCGCGTCGCGCAGGAGCTGGATGCCCTCCTCGAGCCGGGACCGGAGCGTCTTGCCGTCGATCACCCTGGTGCGCGCCGCGGCGAGCTCGATGGCCAGGGGGACGCCGTCGAGCAGGCGCACGATCGACGCGGCGTCGTCGGCGAGGATCTCGCCGCTCGCGCGGGCCCGACAGCGGGTGAGCAAGAGCTCGGTGGCGGCCTGCTCCGAGAGCGGCGGCACCACGAGCACCTCCTCGATCTCGAGCCCGAGCCGCACGCGCGAGGTCGTGAGGACCTGCAGCCCGCCGTCCTCCGCGAGGACGTGACCGAGCAAGTCGGCGACGGTGTCGAGGACGTGCTCGCAGTTGTCGAGGGCGAGGAGATTCGAGGCCAGGTGGAGCCGAGTGGTGAGCCGCGCGAGAGTGTCGGCCTCGTCGCTGGCCGCGTCGAGCTCCAGCCCGACGCCGCGCGCGATCGAGGCGACCACGTCGGCGCGGGTCGAGAGCGGCGCGAGATCGACCCAGACCGCTGGCCGCTCCTTCGCGACCTCGCGGACGACGGCGGCGGCGACCCGGGTCTTCCCGATCCCGGCGGCGCCGAGCAGCGTGACGAGGCGCTGGCCGCCCTCGGAGAGGCGCGCCCGGGTCTCGACCACCAGGCCCTCGCGCCCGACGAGCGGTCGCGCATAGGACGGGGGCAGGGGCGGGCGAGGGAGCGCGGCCAACGGGGGAATGCTACGCCATCGCCTCCCCACGGCAGCTCGGATACGTCTGCGTGATGGCCAGCCGCGTGCGGAGCACGGTGCAGTTGGTGTGGACCTTCCTGTTCGCGCTGCCGTTCCTGGGGGTCGGCGTGGGGATGGCCTACACGGGGCTCCGGCTGGTGCTCGGCGGTCAGGGGACCGGCGTGATGGCGCTCGTCTTCGGCCTGGTCTTCGGGGGCGCGGGCCTTCGCACGCTCGTGCAGACGTTCAGCGAGTTCCGCTCGGCCGAGGCCCTCGCGGCGAAGGGGACCCCGCCCATCCTCGGCGCCGGGCCCGAGCCTCCTGCGCATGTCGACTACCGCCTGGCCGGCCACGATCGCACCGCGCGCGAGGCGTACGCCGCGGAGCTCGGCCACCCCGCGGGAGCGCTGGCGGTGTTGCCGACGCGCCGCGGACAGACCCTCGCCTGGGCCCTCGGGGTGACCGAGAGCCTCCGCAGCGACGTGGTGTTCTCGGCGGTGTGGACCGGCTTCACGCTGCCGATGTTCGTCCTCGTCGCCGCGAGCCGGCAGTCGGTGGCGGGGACCGTGTTCGTCGGGTTGTTCGTCCTCGTCGGCCTCTTCATCGGGTTCCGCGCGTTCCGGAGGTGGCTCGCGCGGCAGCGGCTCCCCCGCGTCGAGATCGACGCCGAGCCGGCCTTCCTCGGCTCCCCCGTCCGCGTGCAGATCGTGCAAGAGGGCCCGGCCAAGGTGACCCGCATCCGCGCGCGCGCCTTCTGCAAGGAGCACGTCACCTTCATGGAGGGCACCGACAAGCGCACCGAGTCCGCCGACGTCCTCGAGCTCCCGCTGTTCGACGAGGTCGGCGTCGTGATCGGTCGCGGCGAGCGCTGGACGCAGTCCCTCGACCTGCAGCTCCCGGGAGGTCCCCCGTCGTTCGCGGCCGAACACAACCGGGTCGAGTGGGGCATCCGCGTCGACGCCGACCTCGACGGGTGGCCGGACTACGACGAGACGTTCGTCTTCCGCGCGGTGCCGCGCCCGGGAGGTTCGTGATGCAGGTGGAGCTCGAGCGATGCCAGCTCCGGCCCGGCGAGGTGGTGCGCGGCCGCGTGCAGCTCGACGCCGAGGGCGCGCGCACGGAGCTGTCGGTCCTCTGGGAGACCCAGGGCAAGGGCACGACGGACCTCGGCGTGATCCACCACCGCGAGCTCGGGGCCGGAGAGCACCCGTTCGAGGTGGCGTTGCCGCGCCTCCCGCTCACCTACGTGGGCACGCTGATCAAGGTGCGCTGGCTCGTGCGCCTCCGCCGCATCGCGACGATCGGCGACGACCAGGTGGTGGACGCGGAGTTCGAGGTCGCCTGGTGAGCGTCCGTCACAACCCGTTCTCGGCGGCGCGCTTCGCGCCGGGCGCGTTGCCGTGGCTCGGCGCCGCGGGTGAGCTCGACGCGCTCGCGGACGCGGCGTTCCGCAAGGGGGCGCGGCACCAGATCCTCGGACCGCACGGCAGCGGCAAGAGCACGCTGCTCGCCCACCTCGCCCGCGTCGCCCGGCGTCGCGGCCTCGAGGGCAGGGTGGTGCGGGGTGGTCGCGCGGAGCCGGGCGCGGTGCTGCGTTCGCTCCGCGCCGACGTGGTGCTGCTCGACGAGGGCGAGGCGCTCGGGGTCGGGTTGCGGCCGTTCCTCGCGCTCGCCGCGCTCGCCGGGACGCCGCTGGTCGTCTCGGTGCACCGCGACGTCGGGCTGCCCACCCTCCTTCGGTGCGAGGCGAGCCTCGACGTGGCCGCGTCGATCGTGACGCGCCTCCTCGGGCAGGCCCCCGACGCCGGGATCGTGGCCGCGCGGCTCGATCGGCACCGCGGAAACCTGCGCGAGGTGCTCTTCGAATTCTACGACGACGTGGAGCGCGCGGCGCGGGTGCACCGCCCGGGGTGAGTGGATCGCAACTGGTCGTACCACTCACCCCGAAAATACTGCTGCGCTGCACCTTGAACGGCGGCCCGCGATGAGGGAAATGCGAGCGACATGCGCGCACGAATCACCGGGTCCGGCCACTACGTCCCGAACAAGGTCGTCACCAACGACGATCTGGGCAAGCTGATGTCCACCACCGACGAGTGGATCCAGCAGCGCACCGGGATCAAGGAGCGGCGTTTCGTCGACGGCGAGTCGGTCCAGGCGAGCGACCTCGCGCTCCCCGCCGCGAAGATGGCCCTCGAGCAGGCCAAGCTCGAGCCGAAGGACATCGACGCCATCATCTTCGCCACGCTCTCGCCCGACGCCCACTTCCCCGGCTCGGCCTGCTTCCTCCAGACGAAGCTCGGTTGCGGTCAGATCGCCGCGCTCGACGTGCGCAACCAGTGCTCGGGCTTCCTCTACGCGCTGTCGATCGCCGACGCGTGGATCCGCGCCGGCACGTTTCGCAACATCCTCATCGCCGGCGCCGAGGTGCACTACTTCGGCCTCGACATGACCGACCGTGGCCGCGACGTCGCGGTGCTGTTCGGCGACGGCGCCGGCTGCGTGGTCGTGCAGCCGACGGACGACGACGACCGCGGCGTCCTGACCTGCGGCGTCCACGCCGACGGCGTCGGCGCCAAGGAGCTCTGGATGGAGCTCCCGGCCTCCCGCATCCGCGCCGACCAGGTGGCCGAGGGGCAGCACTACCCGCGCATGAACGGCAAGGCCGTCTTCCGCTGGGCCGTCGAGAAGATGCCGGAGGCCGCGCTCACCGCGCTCGGCAAGGCGGGCAAGAAGGTCGAAGACGTCGATCTGTTCATCCCGCACCAGGCCAACATGCGCATCAACCAGCTGGTCGCCGAGCGCCTCGGCGTCCCCGCCGATCGCGTGGTGCACAACATCCAGCGCTACGGCAACACGACGGCGGCCACGATCCCCATCGGCATCAGCGAGTCCTGGCGCGAGGGGAAGATCAAGGAGGGGTCGACGGTGCTGATGACGGCGTTCGGCGCCGGCTTCACGTGGGGTGCCGCGCTCGTCCGGTTCTGATCAGGGCGCGAACGGATCGGGCAGGTCAGGCCCGCAAGCCGCCGTCGGACCAGAAATCCACGTCGATGTCGACGTCTCCCTCGGAGGACCAGCGGATCGCGAGCCGGTCGCGCAGGTCGTCGGTGATGGACCCTCGCAGGAACGCCTCGGCGACGAGCGAGACCGGCGCGCCGCCCACGCCGAACGGATGGCCGCTCCGGATCTCGACGGTCGCGCGCCGATCGGAGAGCCCGCTGCAGGGCATCGAGTAGCGCACGAGGATCTGGACGAAGTGGTCGCCCGGCGCCAGCGTCGGGACCGGACCGGCGGGGAGGAGCTTTCCGTCGAGCACCGCGTACAGCTTCTCGAACCGGAGCGGATAGCACCTGGCTCGGCACCAGCGCGCGGACCGCGGCGGTGCGGCTGGAGCGGGTGGCGGAGATCCGCGTGAAGACCACGGAGGGGGAGGACGGCGATCGCTACGTGCTCACGCTGGTGCGCGACGACGGCGTCGAGTACGCGCTCGAGGACGGCGAACACCCGCCGGCCGACCGCGACCGCGCGCACGCCGCGCTGCGCGCCTTCGTCGACGAACACCGTCGCTGAGGACCACCGCTCCGTTCGGGGACGACCAGGGCGGCGAGCGTGGCGGCGAAGGCAACGGCGTGGGTGCGATGGGCCACGCCGTACTCAGTCGGCGCTCGGCCAGGCCTTCTGTTCGAAGACATGCTGGGCCAGCCGCTCGAGCTCGGCCGCCGTCATCGTGAGCCACTGCGCACGCCGCTCGGGTGGGACCGGGAGGCCGATGGTGGCCGCGAACTGATCGAGCGCGCAGACGAGGCCCTCGACGCGGCCCTCCTTGCGGAGCTGCTTCGCGTACTCGGACCGGTACACCTTGGCGTCGCGCCGCGCCTCGGCGAGGGCCTGGGCGTCCGGGTCTGCCGACAGGGTCTCCAGGGCTTGCTTCGCCTCGGCCATGATCGGGTCCTCCACTGCGAGCAAGTCTAGCGCGGCGGGGTCCGTCGTGTGGAGGAAGTGGCCCCAGCGCACGAGCCTCACGGGCTCGTCGGCGGCGTGCTCGGCGAAGCGCGGCAGCTCGATCACGTGGATCGCCAGCATGTCCGAGAACGCCGTGTGTCGCTCGACTTCGCAGACCGCGTAGTGCTCGTGGAAGCGGCCGCTGCGTTCGGTGTCGAGGAGCACGATGCACACGACGGGGGTCAGATCGGTGAACTCGTCGCCCCGCTCGATCCCCTTCGCGAAGATGCGCGCCCAGTGATACAGCCAGCGCTCCGGGGTGAAGCCGCGCGGATCGCACGATGTCGAGCAGGACGCCGCGATCGTCCGCGAAGGCGAGCTCGAGGGCAGCACTCTGCACCGCTGCCGACGCGATGGGCCGCCGGAGTACCTCCTCGATCAGCGAGCAGAGGAGCCGCGGGTTGCGGGTGAAGAACAGCTTGAAGACGATGTCCTCGGTCGGGTGGAGCAGGGCCATGCATCCCCGTCGACGCGAGCGACCCGGGAGTTGCGTGCCACGACGCGTTCATGGACGGAAGCACCGCGTCGCCGACCTCGGCGCCAGTAGTTCTCCGACGTCGGCAAACGCGTTTACCGACGTCGGTGAACCGCGGCGATGGCGGAGGCGAGCTTCGCGAGCGCGTCGGCCGGCACCTCGATGCGCAGCTTGGCGGTCGCGCCGGTCTTGGTGGCGACGGCCTCGACCTTGGCGGTTCGCGCGCCGCCCTTGCGCAGCTCGGCCTGCAGCTGCCGCGCGAGCGTGCGCTCCTCGGCGGTGGTGGTGCGTCCGCGCGGGTGGGGCGCCTTGCGCGTGGCGCGTTGCTTCTGGGCCAGGGTTTCGATCTCGCGCACGGTCGCCTTCGCGGGGTCGAGCTTGCCGAGCACCTTCGCGTCGATCCGCTGCGGGGTGTCGGAGGCGGCGGTGGCGTCGGCGAGATCGATGAGGGCGTGCGCCTTCTCCTTGCCCCAGCGGAGCGCGTCGCGCCGCGACATGCGCTCGACGATGTCGACGAGGCGCGCTGCGGTCGACGGAGCGATGCCGAGGCCGCTCCGGCACAGATCGGCGAAGCCCTTGTGGCCGAGCAGCTTCGGGATCGGGTCCTTGCGGAGTCGGAGCAAGGCCTCGCCGATGTCGTAGAACGCCTCGGCGATCTCGGCCTTGCGCCGCTTGACGAGGGCCACGTCCTCGCGGGCTTGCTTCAGCAGGCGGTCGCGCGCAGCCGACGCCAGGGCAGCGGCGCGCTTCGCGAGCGCGGGGGTGAGCTTGGGCTTCTTGGCAGCCATGGCCGGGAGGGAATACCGACGGCGTCGAGAGGATGACCTCCGCCGGCGGCCGCCGGCGAGCGCCGGCGGTCTCACCCATGACCACAGCGATTCGCCGAGGAATTGCCGGGCATGGGGCGCGCACGGTTCTCGCGACGGGGGGCGCGTGTCGTGCACCCCGCGAACCCATCCTCGCCACCGTCCGGAGCAGACGGTGCTGCACGCCGTGGTGCGCGAGCACCTCGGCGCCTTCCTGCGGCACACAGGGGAGAGCTACGCCCGCGCCTTGCCGCTCTACGTCCGAAGAGCGTTCGATCGATACCTCCGGTGCGGCATCCCCGAGCACGGCTTCCTGCGGCTGCGGTGCGAAGGCTGCAACCTGGACCACGTCGTGGCCTTCTCCTGCAAGGAGCGAGGCACGTGTCCGTCGTGCGCCGGACGGATGATGGCGAACACGGCGGCGCACCTCGTCGACCGCGTCCTGCCCGACGTCTCCATCCGGCAGTGGGTCCTGTCGCTGCCGCACGCGCTCCGCGCGCTCGCCGCCCGTCATCCGCAGTTCGTCAGCGCCATCGACAAGATCCTGTACCGAGCCGTCGAGCGCTGGATGCAGCGCGCCGCCGGCCCGAAGGAAGGACGCGCCGGCGCGGTGACGTTCGTGCAGCGCTTCGGGGGCTCGCTGAACCTCCACGTGCACTTCCACGTGCTGTTCCTCGAGGGGCTCTTCACCCGCGCGGGGGAGGGGGCGCCGGTCTTCCATCCGGCGTTCGCGCCCACGCGCGCCGACCTCATGACCGTCCTCTTGCAGGTGCAGGCCGGCGTCGCCCGCTGGCTCTCGAACCATCCGCTCGGCCGGGAGGAGGACCTCGACGGCGACGCGCTCGTGGGGTGCGCGCGGGTCGCGGTTCAGCAGGGTCTGTTCGACCACCTCGAGGGGCACGAAGACGACGGCAAGGCCGACCAGGACGAGCCACGTCGCGACGGCAAAGCGTCGGTCTCGTTCGAAGGCTTCAACCTGCACGCGGCCGTGCGGATCGGCGCAGACGACGACGTGGCTCGCGAACGGTTGGTTCGTTACTGCGCCAGACCGCCGTTCGCGCTCCACCGGCTCTCGGTGCTGCCCGATGGGCGTATCGCCTACCAGCTCCAGCACCCCCGGAAGAACGCCACCCACCGGATCCTGCAGCCCGTCGAGCTGCTGGCGCGCATCGCGGCGCTGGTGCCGCCGCCGCGGCACCCGTTCCTGCGGTACCACGGCGTGCTCGCGCCGAGCTCCCGGTGGCGCAGCGCCATCGTGCCGCGCGGAGTGAGGGGCACGGCATCACCACCGACGCAGGCCGAGCGGCCGAAGACAGTGCCCCAGCCATCCTCGCCCAGGCCGCCGGCAGACCCGCCTCGCCCCAGCCCGCAACCTGTCGATCGAACCGTCAGAACACCGCCACCGAGCATGGCCCTCGGCTCGCGACCGGTGGCAGGTCGGGCTCCGTTCGCTACGATCACCGAAGCCCACCATGCCCGCGTCCTCCATGGAGCCCTCCTCGCGACCTCTCCTCGCGTGGAGTGGAGCAAGCTGCTCCGCCGCACGTTCGCAGAGGATGTGCTCGTCTGCCCGCGATGCCAGGGCCGAATGCGACTGGTCGCCGCGGTCCAGAACGCCGCCGAAGCCGCCCGCTTCCTCGCCGCCGTGGCAGAGCGCTCCCAGCCTCGCCCGTCCGGCGCACGCGCCGCGGACGAGTACGACGACTGTTCCCCCGACCCGCCCGACGATTGACGCCGTGGCCACCGATCGAGATGCGGGCGCCTCCTCCAGCGGGGACGCCTGCTTGCATTGGTTCACCAGAGACGGTTCTGTGGCTCCAGCCTGCCGGAGCGTGAGATCGCGTAATCTTCGTTATGTAAAGTCGGGACCCTTGGCGACGGGAACAGACTTGGACTACCTACCCTCTGCAGGTGCAGCGCCAGTACGACAGCCGTGACAAGCGCGTGGGCGACTTCGGTGTCGGCTGGCGCCTCGGCGTGCGCAACGTGCGCGTCGAGAAGTCCAAGTCACTCGGCAAGCAGTGGTTCGAGTCGCGGGACGACAGCGGCTTCTTCCCGCAGTACTGCCTCGCGGCCACGCGGCCCGGGCAGGTCGCAGTGACGCTGCCCACGGGCAAGGTCTACCGCTTCGACGCCAGGCCGACGACGCCGTGCCAGACCCTCTACCCGTTTGACGCCGTCGACGTCGGCTTCGCCCCGATGGCAGGCACGGTCGGTTCGCTCACGGCGGCCGGGGCGTCGTCGGTGCGCGTGCAGGCGCTCGTGACCGTGCCCGGCGCGGTCGAGATCCAGGACCTCTCGTTCGGCGTATGGAACCCGACCCAGTTCACGATGACCGACGAGGAGGGGATCCAGTACACGATCGACCAGCGAGAGGGCGTGCAGAAGATCCGTGACCTCGACGGGAACGAGCTCACGATCTCGGCGAGCGGGCTCGCGCACTCGAACGGCAAGAGCGTCGCGTTCACGCGGGACGTGCTCGGTCGCATCACGAAGGCGACCGATCCGGACGGGAAGGCGATCCTCTACGCGTACGACGCCGCCGGAAACCTCGCGACATCGACCAACCGCGAGGCGGAGGTCACCACGTACGGGTACGACGGTGACCACGACCTCACCTCGGTGAAGGACCCCCGCGGCGTGACGCCGGCGACGTACGGCTACGACGCGAGCGGCCGGCTCACCGGCTCGACCGATGCGTTCTCGGCCTCGACGTCCTTCACGCACGATCTCACGGGCAAGAAGGAGACTGTCACCGACGCGCTCGGCAACACCACCGTCTTCGAGTACGACGACGACGGCAACGTCGTGAAGAAGACCGACGCGCTCGGCAAGGTCTGGCTCTCGACCTACGACACCAACGACAACAAGCTGTCCGAGACGGACCCGCTCGGCCACACGCGGAGCTGGACCTACGACGCGTCCTTCAACGTGCTCACCGAGACCGACGGCCTCGGGCGGATCACGAGCTACACGTACGGCCCGAACCGTCGGATGAAGACGCGCACGGACGCCATCGGCCGGACGACGACGGACGGCTGGGACTTCTTCTACGCCCACCGCCTCTCGCACGTCGATCCGAACGGCGCGACGACGAGCTTCTTCTACAACACCAAGGGCTGGCTCGAGACCACGACGGATCCGCGGAGCGGGGTGTCGACCAACCTCTACTCCATCGACGGGCTCGTGATGGGGGAGAAGGATCCGCTCGGAAACGTGGTGTCGTACACCTACGACGCGAACTTCCGGCGCACGAGCGAGACGCGCAAGCGAACCAAGGCGGACGGGACGCTCGAGACGCTGGTGACGAGCTACGTGCTCGACGCGGAGGGGCGCGTCACCAAGACGATCCTGCCGGACGGGACGTTCACGACGACGCTGCTCGACAAGCTCGGCAAGCCCGTCGAGACGACCGACGCGCTCGGTCGGGTGACGAAGCACACGTACGACGCGCTGGGCCGGATGACGAAGACGACGTTCCCCGACGCGACGACGGAGGAGACGACCTACGATCTGCTCGGTCGTCGGAAGACGAGCACCGACCGCGCGGGACGGGTGACCACGTACGGGTACGACGCCGTGGGTCGGCTCGTGCTGACCACCTACCCGGACGGGAAGACGCGGGCCCAGGGCTACGACGTGGCGGGCCGGCTCGTGTCCCAGACGAACGAGAACGGGCACACGACGACGTACGGCTACGACGCGGCGGACCGGCGGATCTCGGTGACCGACGCGGCCGGGGCGACCACGACGATGGCATACGACGACGCCGGGCAGCTGTCGTCGGTGACGGACGCGCTCGGGCACGGGGTCACGTACGGCTACGACCTCGCGGGTCGGCAGACGAAGGTGACCTACGCGGACGGAACGGTGGACGAGACGGCGTACGACGCGTCGGGGAACCGCACGTCCAAGAAGGACCAGGCGGGGGTGGTGACGTCGTACACGTACGATCTGCTCAACCGCCTGACCAAGGTGACGGACGCGCTGGGCGGGGTGACGACGTACGGGTACGACGAGCTGGGGCACAAGGTGCTGCAGACGGACGCGAACCTGCACGCGACGAAGTACGGCTACGACGCGCTGGGGCGGCGGACCGCCCGGACGCTACCGCTGGGACAGGTGGAGACGATGGGGTACGACGCCGTGGGCAACCTCACGTCGAAGCGGGACTTCAACGGGAAGACCACCGTCTTCGCGTACGATCTGAACCACCGGCTCGTGTCGCGCACGCCGGACACGAGCTTCGTGGGCGAGTCGGCGGTCAGCTGGACGTACACGGCGACGGGCCGTCGGGCGACGATGACGGACGGCACTGGGACGACATCGTACACCTACGATCAGCGCGACCGACTGCTGACGAAGACGACGCCCGAGGGTACGCTGACGTACACACGTGATGCGGTGGGGAACGTGAAGACGGTGCGCTCGGACAAGAGCGACGGGGTCGCGGTCGACTACGGCCACGACCTCGACGAGCGACTGTCCACGGTGACCGACCAGTTTGGCGGGACGGCGAAGGTCACTACGTATGGGTACGACGCGGCCGGCAGGATGAGCGGGTGGGTGCAGCCGAACGGGGTGACCACGAGCTTCACGTACGACGACGTGAACCACCTCAAGACGGTCAGCATCAAGAACGCAGCGACGACGGTGCTCGCGTCGTACGCGTACACCCTCGGCGCGACAGGCAACCGCACTGGCGTGACCGAGGCCAGCGGCCGGACGATCGCGTGGACCTACGACGTGCTCTACCGGCTCAAGAGCGAGACCCTCGCCGGGAGCGCGAGCGCGAACGGGGTCATCGGCTACACCTACGACGCAGTCGGCAACCGGCTGTCGAGGACCTCCACCGTGCCGGGGATCGCGGCGACGACCACGACGTACGACGGCAACGATCGGACGGTCGGCGACAGCTGGAACGACAACGGGAACATGCTGACCCGCGACGGCTGGACGCAGGGCTTCGACTCGCTCGACCGCCTGGTGTCGTCGGTGCCGACCTCGGGCTCAACGGTGAAGGTCACCTACGACGGCGACGGCGTGCGTGTCGCGCAGGACGTCGGGGGCGCGGTCACCACCTACCTCGTCGACGACCAGAACCCGACCGGGTACGCGCAGGTCGTCGAAGAACGGATCGCCGGAAGCGTCGCCAAGAGCTACGTCTATGGCAACCGGCCGCTCTCGCAGCGCGCGAAGAGCGGAAGCACGTGGACGTCGAGCCACTACGGACTCGACGGACATGGGTCGGTCGTGCTGCTCACGGGCGACACGGGTGCGGTGACCGACAGCTGGGAGTACGACGCCTTCGGGACGGTCGTGGCCCGGACCGGGACGACCGCCAGCACCATCCTCTACTCGGGAGAGTGGATGGACTCCGAGCAGGGCCTCCAGTACCTCCGCGCGCGCTGGTACGCGCCCGGGATGGGGAGGTTTGTCAGCGCGGACACGTGGGACGGTCATGTCTCGCGACCGCCAACTCTTCACCGATATGGCTACACGGCCAACGATCCGCTGGGTCACGGCGATCCAAGCGGGCACGACACCGCTGATCTGGCCTCGCTCAACGCGGCCACAGCAGGCAACGTTCTACTAGCATCGCTGGCCGTATCGGCGGTCTCCATCAACAGGGTCGTTCGCAGTGCTCCCGGACCCGTGGGAAGGATGCGATTCCAGGTTCAGTGGGGTCAGGAGGACGGCAAGGCTGGCGTAACGTTCTCAAGGTCTGTTACGGCGCCGGACGGTCTTGGAGTGCGCGTCGGTCAGGCAAACTGGGCTCTGACCGAAGTTCAAGAGGAAGCACTGCCGGCCCTGCCTGACAAGTACCAGATCCCGCTGATGGTCGCGGTTCTTGAGCAAAGGGTGCGGATCTTTGGAATGTTCTTGGCCGGCGGCATCCTCCAATCCGGCATGAGTTGGTCTACGTACTTCGTTGGGCCCGACGAAACAGCTCGCGTGGATGTTGAGAATATCTATGGTTGGAACCTTCGGCACCCGTGAGGTCAAAGTGGGTCTACTTCTAGAGGTGCTTGAGCAGGCCATGGACTGGGAAGGCGAGCCTGGAGATCTCGACGAGGCGGGTCTCGTTGTCTTCCTCCTAGTCGAACGAACTCGGTACGGTTCGACCTGCGAAGGACTGATCGCCGAGCCGTTTCTCTCGTACTTCCCAGATGAGGCCGAGGTTGACGAGGCAGTCACTCGCATCATCACGCACGCAGAGTCGATCGAAATGCCCAATGTTCGTCTTGTACAGGCGCTCGCTCGATGCCGAGACAGACGTGCGGTGCCAGTTCTGCAGGAGATCCTTGAGAGGGTTTGGGACGACCCGAACCAAGAGGCCCTCGCCTCCAATTGCGTTCGCGGCATTGCCTTCAACGCGTGGGGCGAGAACCCCGACATGCTGCGCCGGGCCGCCGGCAGTATCTGGCCCTCTGTCCGCCAGTTTGCCAGCGACTCCTTGCGCCAGCTCGCGAGAACGGCAGAGCCAAACACTGAGCCCTCCTGACGGAGTGAGCGGCGCGTGTACGCGGACGGAATAGTGGAAGAGACGATCGGCAACCTAGTTTTGATCGCTTCAGCCATTAGGGTTGCTCTTCCCGCCGCCGAGTCACTCGGCTTTGAGGCTGCCCAGACGATCTCGCGCCTGTTCGCGACAAGGGCTACGGCCGACAACGGACGATTGGCTACGGCAACTGCGAGCGCGGGGTTCGCCGCTGCTTTGGGGGCGTTCTAGTAACGGAGAGAGATGGACCCGTACCGTTTCATCTGTGGCGGAGCCTCGCACGAGGTTCGACTATCAACTACCGACTCGAGAGTACTGTCGGCCGTTCGTCGCTATGTTTACCCGGCGTGGCGAGTCGGCATCTTCGCCAGCGTGCGGGCTGACGAACGGGTGCAACTGGCCCGCGATGTCGCGTTGGACGACGCCCATGCGCTGTTGAGCCGTCTGGAGGCTGACAAGGCTCTACTGCCGTTCGACTACACGATCCAGCTTGAGCCCGCTGGGACCTCTCGCGCGCGGGCGGTGAGAAGCGTCAACGTGACAGTTGGTGGCCGAGGGGCAACAGCAACAAGTGGGATGGCGGTCGCTACAATTGACGTGATGTCGCTTGCATGGATCGACAGCGAAGTCGCAGCCACCCTCGTGGCTGGTCGAAGGATGCGGCCAGACGAGGCTGAGTCGTTCCGCAAGTGGCCCGGCGAGGTCAGCGTCGTCGAACCTCTGCACGACCTTCGCGACATGCATCCATTCGTCAGCGACGAAGGACATACACTGCAGGCGACTCGCCAGTCGCGGGCGACCGAGCTTCCGGCTGTCGTGGCCAGCATCGTCAGCTTCATCGAGGCGAATGAGTGCGACCAAGTCGAGGTGGCCTACCTTGGCGATGCACCGTGGGGCTGAGCGACTCCTGTCACAGCCATCGCAGAGCCATTCGAGCATGGGCGGGCCAACGCCATGCGCCCGAGGAGGCTCTCTAGCTGGAGGGGACATTGCACCTACGATGCCCTCGGCAACCGGCTCTCGAGGGCGCCTCAAGCCACGCGGACAGATCCGCCGCCGATGGCGAAGTGAATCCACTTGCTGAGCACCCGCCGTCCGCCCATGGCCAGCACGCTCGCGTAGGCGTCGACCTGGGGCACGTACTCCCGCGCCCTCTCGGGCCACTGTTCGGAGGGGCCGGGGTGGGACTTGTGGTCGATGACCACGACGCCCTCGGCGGTCTCGAGCAGGAGATCGATCGTTCCCTGGACCCGTCGCGCTCCGGCCGCCGTTACGATCAGACCCGCGATCGGGAACTCGCGGTGGGCGATCGCGCCAGGCCATCGTCGTTCGGTCCACGACCGGAGCCGATCTCCGGCGGCGAGCATGGACTCGACGGTGAGCACCGACCCGGCATCCGATGCCGTGAGGATCCGCCGGGCGCGTTCACGTCTCTGCTCGAAGCCGAGACCTTCCACGTCGCTTGCGAGGAACGCGTGGAGCGCGTCGCCGACCACGTTCCAGGCAACGGTCTCTGCACGCTCGAGCGGCAGTCGTGGCCCGATGCGTACGCTCTCTGCGACGGCGCTCGCACGAGACCCGAGCTCGTCGACGGTGGCGCCCGACGGCGCGATGCGAAAGGGTGTCGGCGCCGACGAGTTCTCCGGGGTGGGGGCGGCGAACCAGGCACGGCGAGCCTCGTCTCTGGTCTCGACGGGCGCGGTGCCAGCGAGCTCCCACCACCGGACGGCAACAGGGAGGACGCCGCTCGCTCCTCGGAGCAGCAGCGTGGCCCGCCCCTCGCCGTCGTCGCCGGCAGGAAGACCCACGAGGGGCCCCTGCGCGTCACGCAGCGTTTCGAGCCATTCGACACGTGGTCTGCCGGCGCCCTTCCGGATCGCGAGGATCAGGTGGTCGCGCGCACGGGTGAATCCGACATAGAGCAGCCGAACCCGCTCGCGATCCTCGCGCTGGGCGACCGCGAGCCCCTGCGCGGAGGCCGCCACCCGATCGGCGAGCGGCGCCGACCCCTGCGCTCCGAACGGCCATGGCCAGTAACGGATCCAGCGGCCCCCCAGCGGATCGCTAGGATCGAAGCGGTCGCGATCCGACTCGGGAGAAACCTCGAACGCGTCCCTTCGCGTGCGCCGGCCGAGGCTTCCGAGGACCACCACTGGCCACTCGAGGCCCTTGGCCTTGTGATAGGTGACGACCGTCACGGCATCGGCGCTGACACTCACGTGCTGGTCGTCCGAGGCACGCTCCTCGTCCCGGACCAAGGTGGGATGACTGGCATGGTCGAGGAAGCGGGCGAGGCCCGCGAGGGTCGCGGCCTCGTGGAGGTGCGTGCAGCGCTCTTCGTAGGCGGCGGTGAGGGCGCGCAGCGCGTCGAGGTTGTCTCCTCGCTGCTCGGGGTCGGGCCACCTTCGACACAAGGCAGCGACGTCGAGCGCCTGCATCACCGCATCGAGGGCCTCGGCCGGCCCGAGCATCTCGAGGCTCGGCCTCGCGGCCACGAGTCGCGCGTGGATCGGCGACATCGCGCCATCCAGGCGACTCGTCAGGCGAGCTTGCAGCCATTCGTCCGGCGCTTGCCCCCCGAACCCGGTCAGCGCCTCCAGCGTCGCGACCGAGAGCGTGTCCCGCGCATCGAGGACGACGCCGAGGGCGGCGCGGACGAGCGTCCCTTCTGGCGTGGACATCAGCCCTGCACGCGCCACCGTCGCCCGGATGCCTCGCCGACCGAGGGCTGCCGAAAGCCGTGCTGCCTCCAGGTTCGTTGCGACGAGCACGGCGATGTCCCCCGCGCGCACCCCGCGGCTCTCCTGGGTCTGCCGATCGACGATCGGCGTGTCGTCGGGTGATCGCAGGAGGCGATGAACGCCCTCTGCGGTCGCCTCGGCCTCGCCGCCGACGCTGCTCGCCTCGAGCATCCAGCAGCCGAACGGCGGCAGCGTGTCGGGCCCTGTCGGGCGCTTCGCGGTCACGGCGACCTCTGTCGGGGAGAGTCCGTGTCGGGCGAACGCGGCGCCGAACAGGTGCGAACAGGCATCGACCAGATCGGCTCGAGAGCGCCAGTTGTAGGCGAGCTGTTCGCCTTCCCCGCCTTCGGCTGCCACCCAGGTCGTGACCGCCTCCATGAGCGCCGGATCCGCGCCCGCGAACTCGAACACACACTGCTTCCGATCGCCGACCCACACCGACCGACCGGCCACGCCGTGGAGCTTCGCGAAGAGGGCGAGCTGGACGGGGCTCGTGTCCTGCAGCTCGTCGACGACCAGGAGGTGTAGGCGTCCCCGGAGCTCGGCGCAGACCTCGTCGTCTTCGAGGAGCATGAGGGCTCGATCGATCATGTCGACGAAGTCCACGACGCGTCGGTGGCGCTTCCACTCGTCGTAGGCCACGAGTCCCTGCCGCGCGGCCTCGTAGAGGCTCGTGGTCATGGCGCGGAGGTCGTCGTGGAAGCCCGGATGCCGCTCGACGGCGGCCGCGGCATCGACGAGCGGAGCCACCAGCGGCCGGACCCGCTTGGCCGGATCGAGTCGCGATAGCTTCAACCAGTCCGACCACCGCAGCGGTCCTCTACGGGCGCTGGCCAGCGCTCGGGTGACCACTTCGCGCACACCAGACGTCTTCCTCGTTCCGTCGTCGACGCCAGCGAGCTGCGTGGAGACCCGCTCGAGCGCCTCCCGCAAGGCGCCTTCGAGTGCGGCACCGTCGGGGGCGCAGGGGGGCAGCAGCGCCAGCAACCCGTCGACGGACCGCTGCGCCATCGCGGCCAAGCGATCGGGTGGGATGCGGTTGCTGCGCGCCAGCGTCATGATGTCCTGCACCGGCGTCAGCCAGTCGACCTGCTCTGTCCGCGCGTCCTGCCGGAGCTCCAGGCGGGACGCCAGATGCTCGATCCCTGCACGAAGCCCCGGCTCGAGGCCCCAGTCGAGTGCCTCGCGCAGCCACCGCGCCTCGTCGCCAGCCAGCACGTCGACGCGTGGGGACAGTCCCGCGTCGATCGCGAACTCCTGCACCAGGCGGAGACACACCGCGTGAACGGTGCCCAGGTACGCGAGCGGCAGGGTATGGGCCCGGTCGTAGGCGCCCGCCGCCACGAGCCGCGTCCGGATGCGCGTGCTCAGCTCGCCTGCGGCGCGCTTGGTGTAGGTCACCGCGACCAGCTCCTCGGGGGCGATGGTGCCGCCGCTCGTCGGGTCGACGGCGCGCCCGACCTCCTCGGTGAGGCGGTGGGTCTTGCCGCTGCCGGCGTTCGCGCCGACCAGGGTGATGCCGCGGGCGGTGCCGGTCATGCGAGGCCCCGTTCCCAGCGTCGGCCGCAGATCGCCGGAAACGGGCAATACTCGCAGGCTGCACCGGGCTCCACCACGATGTGGCCCTCGGCCTCGAAACCAATCGCCTCGTGGAGGGGCAGCGACCGCGAGACGCCGCTCACGGGGATGCGCCCAGTAGCGAGGATGGCTTCGATGCGCGCGACCGTCTGCTCGAGGCTCGACCAGGTCTCCCGCAGCGACGGTCCTTCGATCGGGCGGACCCCGGAGAAGAGGTCGTCTTCGGTGGTGAGGAACTGGCCCTTCTTGAGGACGAAGTATCCACCACGCGGCAGCTGGGCTCGCGGGTTCGTGAACGCGCGGGCTGCCGCGTAGACAGCGAGCTGGATCGAGCGCCCCTTCACGAGTGCCGCGACGTACGCCGAACGGCCCCACTTCAGGTCCAGCACGACCTCGGTGCCCTCGGGGTCGACGAGCAGCAGGTCGATCTGACCGCCGAGCTGTCCGCCGCGCCAGGGGACGTCGAAGCTCGACTCGACCTCCACCACGCGCAGCCGAGAGGCGAGGAGCGTCGTCGACAGCGCCTCCACCGCACGCTCCAGGGCAGAGCGGAGCTGGGCGAGCTCGAAGGTCATGCCCGGGCGGAGGAGCACTGCAGCCTCGTGCTCCACCACCTGCTCGAAGACCGCCGCGAAGCTCGCACGGACGTCCTCTGGCCGCGCCAGTGCGCCCGCGCGGTGCAGCTCCTCGACGACACGATGGGCGAGGAGTCCATGGAGCAGCGGTCCCCTCGGGATCGACTCGAGGTCACCCGCCCTGCATCGTCCACGTCGGCCGAGGACCCAGCGGAGAGGGCAGCCCACCAGCTCCGCGAGGTAGCTCGCGCTGTACTTGCCGCCGGGCGCCAGGGCACCCGCCTCGACGTTCCAGTCGGCGCGCGGCGGTGGCAGCTGAAGCGGTGAGAGCTCGAGCACGGGCATCGCCCGCGTCGTGAGGATGGATCGGCCTGCCGCGGCGACGAGGTCTGCTGCTTCGACCGTGATCGCCGCCACGTGCGAGGGCTCCGCACCCAGGCGAGCCGCGATCTCGCTCCACATCGGGTGGGGCTCGAGCTCTGCGCCCGCCGCGCATCGGGGCACGACGAGGACGAGGCGCTTCCGTGCGGCGAGGACCACCTGCCGCCACGCGGTGGCCTCGGCGGTGAGGCGAGCGGCGGGCTCGGGCAGGTGGACCCCGGCGGCGCGGAGCGCGGCGACCTCGCGGAGCCGAAAGGGGCGCGGCCTCGGCCGCCACTCCGTGCCCATCACGAAGTGCCACCACACGACGAGGTCACGCGGCACACGGACGAGGGATGGCGCGTCGGCGGCGTCGATGCGGCCGGCCGACTCCGCGACGAGCTCGAGGGGGTGTCGTGACGCGATCTGCTCGACCAGGAGCCGCGCGTCGACGAGGTCCAGCGTGTCTCGCGCGTCGTGCCCGAGCGCCGCGTGGAAGGCCTGGGCCTGCTGGTAGCCTTCGCCGAGGACGGCCAAGCGGCGCGAGGTCAGCGGACTCGCTCGCACCTGCGCGAGGGCAGCGGGAAGCTCGGCCTGGAACCAGGCCACGACGCGGCCGGCGACCTCGAGCAACGCGGCGCGGGGGGCTCCTGTGCGCATGGGATGACCCGGCAACTCGAGCCAGTGCTCGATCGTCGCGAGGACGGTGTCGCGCCGACCCGCGTCGGTGATGTGCTCCGCGATGTGCCGCTTGGCACGTTGCCAGTGCGGCCCTCCGACCCCCGGTGCCTCGGAGAGCGCGCGCGCGAGCACCTGACCCACGAAGCCGTGAAAGGGGCCTGACGGCAGGGTGAGCAGCTCGAGGATCCGATAGGGGTCCTTGGGCTCGAACGCGATCTCGATCGCGAGCGGCAAGACCTGGAGCGCGGGCCGCCAGGCACTCGTCGAGGCGAGACCCTGGCTCCCGAGGCCAGCAGCGGTAAGGGCGCCGTCCAGGGCCGACGCGTCGCCTCCCCGGAGGACCACGCAGCTCGCTTCGTCCCGCACCCGTAGCAGCGCTGCGACCGCGGCCGCGAGCCCCCACGAGGTCTCGCCGCGGAGCAGGACGAGGGACCCGTCGCCGCGCAGCGGGCCCGGGCGCTCGCCGCGGAGAGCGGCCTGCGCTCGCGTGAGATCGCTGTCTCCGCTGGCCCGTTCGAAGTCGACCGTCGCATGACGGACACTGGTGCCCAGTGCCGCAAACCGTGCGAACACTCGCCGCCACCGCCCTGGCCAGACGTCCTCGTGCTCCACGAGGTGGAGCGCATCGAACGGGCGGACGGTCGAGGCTGCGAGTTCTCGCTCGACGGCGCGGAGTCGATCGGCCTCGCCAGGCGCCCCAACGTCTGCCTCCCGCTCGAGCTCGGCGAGCGTCGCGAGCCGCTCGCCGCCGCCGGCGATGGGCTCGCCATCCCACCCGGCGTTCACCAGCTCGTCCCGCATGCCGAGCAGCGTGGTCGCGGTACCGAGTCGATCGACCGCGGAGGACCGAGCGTAGAACCGCGACGCACGGGCCGGCAGATCGTCGAGGCGCCTGGCCCAGCGCTGCACTCGGACCGCATCGACCCCCTGCGGCGTCGGCAAGCCGAGCCGCAGCTCGAGGTTCGCGAGCAGCGCGAGGGGGCCCCAGACCGGACGTCCGAGCGCAGCCGCGCCGACGGCCAGATCGTCGTGCTCCGTGACACCGGTACCCCCGAAGTCGACGCCGACGAGGGGCGTCAGCGTGAGCGTCGGAGAGAAGCCTGGCATCGGACCTCGTGAGCGATGGTGCAAGCCGCGCGTGTCGTTCGCAAGGACCGACGCGGCATCCTTGCACGATGACGCACTCCGACGAATCGGTCACTCACTGGGCGGAGCGCTGGTGCGCGGCCCGAGAAGCGCGCGGCGTCGGGTCGGTGCGGGACGACCGCTGCCGACTCCGATGCCATGTGCTTCCTCTGATTGGCGAAGAGTCGATGACAAGGGTTCCGGAGGCGCGGCTGGAGGATGTCCGCGACGCGCTGGACCTGAAGGTCCGCCGGCACGAGCTCTCCTGGCGCACGGCGCACCACGTGTGGGCGGTCGTGCGCGCGATGTTCCGCGAGGCGCGGGCGTCGAAGGTCCGCGCGCTCCGCGTGCGAGGCGACGATCCCAGCCGGGAGATCGCCCCGCCGGATCGCGGTGTGATGAAGTCCAAGCAGTTCCTGTTCCCGAACGAACTCGGCGCCGTGCTCTCGTGCGAGGCGGTGCCGCTCGCGGTGCGTCGCTCCTTCGCGCTCGCGACGACGCTCTACCTGCGTGCCTCGGAGCTCGCGGCGCTGGCGTGGGACGACATCGACCTCGACCACGGGATGGTCCATGTCCACCGGAGCCTCGGCGCGGTCACCGAGAAGGCGACCAAGGGCGGCGTCGCGAGGCGCTTCCGGCTCGAAGCGACGCTCGAGCCGCTGCTCCACGCGATGCACCGCGAGGGGGAGGGCCGGGGGCGGGTGGTCGGACCGCTCGATCGCTATGGGCTCGCGCGGTCCCTGCGGGCCGCTCTCCGGACCGCCGGTGTCGGTCGACCGGAGCTTCTCGCGAACGATCGCACGCGCAAGTGGATCACGTTCCACGACCTCCGGGCGACCGGCATCACCTGGATGGCGATCCGCGGGGACGATCCTCTGAAGATCCGGCAGCGCGCCGGCCACCGACACCTGTCGACGACGGAGCGGTACATCCGGGTGGCCGAGGAGTTGCGGCCGGGGTTCGGGACGGTGTTCCCGGAGTTGCCGGCGTCGCTGCTGGGGCTGACCCGGTGAGGCGTCTGGCCTGCTTCGACTGCGCGGTGCCAGCGTGTGGACTGCGACGACGGCATTGTGCCACCAGCGGTGACACTTTCTTCTGGGCTCGGTACGCCTCGAAGAACTGCCGCATGCGGAAGTGACTCCGGCGCGGGTCTACGCGCTTGGGCCGCGCTTGGATTCCGAGGCGCGTAGCTGTTCGAAGCCTACCCTGGACGGACATCCCTTCTCTGTCGACCTACCTGCCTGCGGTTCGACGTAGCCTGTCGTGAATGAGCCACCAGCATCGCCGAACAGCAGGCTTCTTGGTGGCCGTCGTGCTCGGGTTTGCCGCGACACGCTGCGGGAATCCCTCCGTCGATCTTGCCGGAACAAACAGTGCGCTTTCGGCGGGTAGCGACGCGCTGGACGGAGCACGATTCCGGGCCGCAGCAAAGTGCGGTGACTGCGACGTGCTGACCGTCGCCCGCGTCCAGCTGCCTCGAACCGGAGTGCGGGCGGCCACGGCGAAGTTGCGCACGTCGGGAGGCGCGTTCGCCAAGGTCACTCTGCGGGATGACGGCAGCCTCGCAGATGAAGCCACACTCTTCGAGGCCGAAACTATCGCGAAGGGTGGTGGCAAGACCAGACCGGATCTCGAGACGTGGTCCGCGTCGACCGGCACGTCGACTCGAAGGTGGGTGTGGATCTGGACGACCGCGGCTGCAGGTGCGGTGCGGCGCGAGGAGTTGTTGGCGAGCGCCAGCGCAGCGAAGGCACACACGAAGAGCGTGCAGGAAACGTTCGCTGCCTCTCGTTCAACCGTGCAAGCTTGGCTGGACAGTCGCGCGATCGAGCAGGGCGACCGCGGCGGCCCCATGCTTCGTGCCCTACTCTCGGCAAGCGACGTGCGTGAGCTCGCCAAGCTGTCGGTCGTCGTAGAGATGGGCCTCGACAGCTACCCGGGCAAGCGGGAAGGGGCTCCGTGGTCGACGACCTCCGAGTGGGGGCCGACGCTGCGTCTCGATGGAGCCCATCTCGTCGGAGTTGGTCTGGGTGCAAAGGTTTGCGTCAAGGAAGACACGCGGCCAGATACGTATGCGCGACTCTCCGTGGCGGCCACAGCAAACCCGGCTGGCCCCACCAGCAGCCACACCCGCGCGGCGGCGGGCATTCTACGCAACACGGACGCGAGTGCGTTCCCTTGGCTCTCCGTGGCGCCCTCGGCGAGCGTCTACATCGGCAACTGGGCCGGCTTCAACGGGGCGGGCGGGGTCGACGCCTGGTGTGCCGCACAGGGTACGACGACGCTCTCGTACAGCTACTCCGTCCTCGGCGCGGCGCCGGGGCCGCTCGGCGGGACGGACATGGCCCACGACTGGCTGGCGATTCAATCCCCTTACATGTTGGTCGTCGCGGCTGCCGGGGAGCGGGACACTTCGATCTCCAACGGCTGGTACGTCCGCAACCGTGGGTACAATGGCCTGGTCGTTGGCGGGATGTCCGACAACAACACGGCTGCCCGGAATGACGACGCAGGCGATACCGCTTCGGCCTACGGAAACCCGACGACCCCTCATAACGACTACGAGCTCCCTCACGTCTCTGCCCCATCGAACGGCGCTGACGGCGCAGGCGCCACCCTGAACGGGACGAGCGGTGGGACCGCAATGGTGGCTGGCATCGGCAGCCTGATCGATGCAATTGATCCTGGCCTCGCGGGATGGCCCGAAGCGAAGCGCGCGATCATCATCGCGACCGCCGTCGACCGTCCGGGCGAGGGTCTCATGACTTCTTTGCCAGCTCCCACCGACACCCGGCTCGGCGCTGGGGTCGTCAACGCCGAGGCGGCAGCCACGCTTGCGCAAACCGCATGGGCAGCGAATGCGTATGGCGCCACGACCGTTGCTGCTCGAGGCCGACTCGCGCGGACCGTCTCGTTCGGGTCTGACTTCGACGGCAGCGGATACTTGACTGCGCGCTGGAAGGCTCACGCGACGATCACTGGTCGCCTCCGGGCCGTCATCACCTTCGACGCAACGCCCAGCTGCGCCGGCGGCAACTGCACGTCAGACACGCCCGATGCTGATCTGGATCTTCACCTCTTCAAGAAGACGGACGGGACGTGGACAACGACTGGCCCGCTCGCCTGTGCTTCCTCGACCTACGACAGCACCTGGGAACTGTGCGACATTCCGGTCGTTGCCGGCGAGGACTACCTCATCGCGGTCCGCAAGTGGTCGACAGTCGCGAGCCAGACCTACCTGGGAGTCGCGTGGCAGAACTACGCCGTTGCGCCCGCGATGACGAATGAGGGGTCCTCGATCTTGCCCGTCGCTCCCTACTGGGAGACAGAGGTGGTCGGCAACCTCTCCAGCGCTACGAGCTTGGAAGGGAAGGTGAAGAACTCGACCGGCAGCACCATCAGCGGCAGCCTGGTTCTCGTGTCGCGTGGCTTCGACGGCCGGACGGCGACGCGGACACTGATCGGCTCGCTGACGCTGGCCCCATACGAGATCCGCTCGGTCCCCGTCCCCGTCGGAAACCTGCCAATCAAGTCCGTTGGCACGGAGGCGACCGCCGAGTTGGTCGTCACATACACCACGCCAACCGGCACTCGCACGGTGCCGTCGCACCCCGTGTTCTACCAGTTCCAGTCGGGGCTCGGCACAGCGGACTTTTTCGGTGGCAAGGTGAATCCCGCCACCTGGTCGCCCAACAACGCCGAGGCCAGCTTCATTTCGCTTTCCCACGCCCTGTTCAGCTACGAGGGCGTCGTACTGAACGATGCGGGCACGTACGACCCCATCGCGGTCGTCCGTGGCGGTGATCCCCCCTCGGACGGCGGCCGGCCGGCAAAGACCGAAGGTATCACCGGCGTGACGGCAACGATTCTCAACCCTTCAGGCAGCGTCGCGGTCGAGACTCCGGCGCCGAACACGGTCCGAATCTGCACGACGTGGAAGGCGCGCTTCGTGGATTCGGGTGCGGAGGACTACTACGCGAGTTCCTCAGCCGATATTCCCGCGCGATACGCGCACGTGAATGTCCTCGACACGGACTACCACCTCCAGTGGTCTGGGCACCTCAGCTCCAGCGGCTGCACACCCTACCTGTCCCTTCCCGTCGGGAACTACGTTCTCTGGCAAGAACCGCGCATGTACAAGGGCGGCGCGGTGTTCGACGTTCGCTACGAAAGAACACCACTGGCGGCCTACCGAACGCCGGAGAGCACGGTCGTCACCAAAGGCCTCATTCTACTCACCGGCTTCGAGCGTACCGCAAGCACTTCTGCGGCAACGATTCAGCTTCGGCCGACCGTCAGCGAACAGATCACCACCGTGAGCGGCATCGTCTCGACGGCGCTCGTGACGAGCACGGACATCATGATCATGCCGGGGGTAGAGTACGGCTTCAACACGCACCAGCGCTCGTTTTCCGGCGCTGACGCGGCCACGTCCTCGGAGATGTGGCTCTACAGCAACGACATCAAGGGCTATGCGCACAACGCCTACTTCAAGTTTGTCGTCGGCCACGAGATGGGCCACTTGATGCAAAACTACGCGTTCGGATTCCCAGATTACAGCTACACCGACACGGATGGCGATAGGGTCGACGACGCTGACGAAGACGAGAACGGCAACGGAATCAAGGACGGAGACGAGGATGCCGGAGGTGGGCTGGTCAATCGGGAGGTCTCGACCTGGATTGGACCGATTGTTCCCAGGTGCAGCTGCCAGCACGTCACCGGCGCGGTCAACAAGCACTGTATGAACGGCCGAGAGGAGGACGGAGCAGGACGCAACGAAGGCTTTGCGCACGCGTTCGGTGCCAGGATCTGGAACAACTGGACCGAGTCCAACTGCAGCTTCACCTACTACAAGGAGTCCTATTTGGTTCCGACGGCCGGTGCCGATAGCGTCGAGCCGGTGGGTTATTCACTGAGCTGCAAGGGACCCGTGAAGTCCATCGGTTGGGAGAAGAGCTACTGTCTCGGCACGAATACGGCCGTCGAGCACGATTGGCTCAACTACCAGTGGGAACTCCTGACTGCTCCCGCCGCCGAGGCCAGTACGTTCACGTCCCTTGCCGACATCTACCGGCGCGCGTGCGCCAAGTCAGCCCTGCCGACGACGATGCTCTGCAAATCGAATGTCGTGCACTTCAAGAACGACAGCGCGGACGCGAAGGCGCTCGTGTGGGCTGCCAAGCAGGTCTACGGACCACTAAGCCCCAAGCTCGACTTCCTGCTCAACCAGGCCACTTCATTCGGAGTCGATCACTGATGAGGCGCGTCTGGGCGCTACTGTTCGCGGTAGCATGTTCCAAGGAACCACCGAAGGTTGCGCCACAACTGGAGGCATCGGTCGATGTGGAAGGCGGAGTCGACAGCGTGGCCGATGCCGACTCGACTGCACCGGAATGCCGCCACCCTGGTGTGACCGCCAGCTGCACCGATGGTCTGTGTCGAATCGAAGCCGGGTGCTTCCTCATGGGGTCCCCGGCCGACGAGTGGGGCCGTGGGCGCAACAGCGAAGACCAAGTTCCGGTCACGTTGACGCACAGCTTCTTCATCGGCCAGCACGAGGTGACGCGGAAGGATTGGGCCGCGATCGGGCTCGTTCCACCGCCGCTCGCGGATCCAGGTGCGGAGGACATCGTTCCCTGCGTACTTCCCGACTGTCCGATCACCAAGGTGTCATGGTTCGATGCCCTCGAGTATGCGAACCGCCTGTCCCTGAGCCAGTCCCCGCCGCTTCCAGCCTGCTACGAACTGACGGGGTGCACGGGGACCGTCGGATCCGATTTCGAGTGCAGTGCAGCAACCCCGGTCGGCGGCTCCATCTACACCTGTCGCGGCTACCGCCTCCCGACCGAGGCGGAGTGGGAGTACGCGACACGTGCGGGGACCAGGTCCGCGTTCTTCAGCGGGGCGATCACCGCGAATAGCTCCGAGAGTGTCTGCGGTCCCGACCCGAACCTCGAGGCCATCGGTTGGTACTGCTTCAACTCCGGAAATACAGTTCATCCGGTCATGCAGAAGAAGGCGAATGGATGGGGGCTATTCGACACTTCCGGGAACGTGACGGAGTGGGTGAATGACGGTTATGATCCGCTGGGATACTACGGCGGAAAGCCGGCGACTGACCCAAATCCATTGTTTCCTTTTCCAGCGGGCACAGATGACCGCGTGAACCGCGGGGGCAAGGCCAACCGCGCGTCCTTCATGAGCCGATCCGGCCGTAGGTTCTACTACTCGCGTTCGACCCGTGGTTGGACTCTCGGCTTTCGGATCGCACGCACGGAGTAGCATCGGCATGACTCGCAGTCGTGGCCGGATGTCGGGTCGATCAATTGTGAGACCAAACCGTGCCTCGTGAGAGGTGACGGCGATCGTATGCACTCGCCGATCCGTACCTGGGAGCCGCGTGCGTGAGCGCCTGAGATCCGGCAGGCGCGCGCATGGAAGAAGCGCCCGCTTCAATGGGGCCGCTCCCCGTTGGAGAGCGGAAGTACGCCACCGCGCAGGCGCAGGAGGCGAAGGACCGCGAGCTTCAATGGGGCCGCTCCCCGTTGGAGAGCGGAAGACCAGCACGAGCGCGCATACGCCGCCGTTGGGCACGCTGCTTCAATGGGGCCGCTCCCCGTTGGAGAGCGGAAGGGGCCAGACCGTCGACTTGCCGGAGTACGTCACGCCATGGCTTCAATGGGGCCGCTCCCCGTTGGAGAGCGGAAGCGCTCCCAGCCCTGGATGCCGGCGAACGCCATCCAGCCGGCTTCAATGGGGCCGCTCCCCGTTGGAGAGCGGAAGACGCGGGCGGCAACCCCGACACGCGCACGCTCTGCACGCTTCAATGGGGCCGCTCCCCGTTGGAGAGCGGAAGTCGTTCCGGGGCGTCATGCGTCCTCCAGGGCCAGGTCGCTTCAATGGGGCCGCTCCCCGTTGGAGAGCGGAAGACCGCGTGGCCAATCAGATGGCGCTCGGGGTCGAGAAGCTTCAATGGGGCCGCTCCCCGTTGGAGAGCGGAAGGACGGTGGGGGCTGTCGGGGATGACGTGGTCGCGCATAGCTTCAATGGGGCCGCTCCCCGTTGGAGAGCGGAAGCGGCGTGCTCCCGCAGCGCCTCCCCGCGCGCTGGTCGCAGCTTCAATGGGGCCGCTCCCCGTTGGAGAGCGGAAGGCCAGGGCGCGTCACCCAGTAGGCGAGACCGTCGAGGACCGGGCTTCAATGGGGCCGCTCCCCGTTGGAGAGCGGAAGCCTCGCCAGCGACCGCGGCGCCGCCGAGGCACTCGAGGCTTCAATGGGGCCGCTCCCCGTTGGAGAGCGGAAGTGATGGTGTCGCTCCCGACGGCGATGCCGTTGAGGCCGCTTCAATGGGGCCGCTCCCCGTTGGAGAGCGGAAGCTGCCAGGCGGCGGGCAGCATCTACGTCCACAACACGCTTCAATGGGGCCGCTCCCCGTTGGAGAGCGGAAGGCGACACCCGCTCGGATGCGCTCCTCGGGCTCCCCTTCGCTTCAAT
>JAEUKC010000135.1:0-57546 GCA_016794445.1 Myxococcales bacterium | reverse complement strand
CTCCTTGAGCAACCCGCGTACCGACGGCGCCTCGTGCGCCGCGAAGCGGCCTTCCTTCAACGGGACGATTCCGCGACGGCTGGACTACGCCGCGAGAAGCAGCGACCCAGTCGACCGCCGCCGCGCAATCGCCTCATTGTTGAGGCCCGGCGAGTTGGTGGCATCGAGCTCGAGCAATGGTGCGTACGACGTCACCCCTTGAGCAACTGGAGGAGTCGATCGGCGACCCAGCTCTCGACCCTCTCGACCTAGTCTCGTCGAGCTGTCACGAGCAGGGCTGAACGCCCCTCATGCTTGGATTGTATGCCGGCGCTGTTGGACCAAGCTCGTGCCCAAGTTCTGGGCGACGACACGCACCCAGCTCGATGCCCAGGAGTTCGAGATGCCCGTCGACACATCCGTGCTGGCTGCCGCGGAACAGCAGCGGCTAATTGAACTGAATTGAAACGGCTCGGGCACGAACACCCAGAGACGGCTCCCACTGGCCGCTGTCGAGAACGCCGGCCATCGGCGGCTACAACGTCGGTGACGCCGAGCTCGAAGCCATCCATATGCAACCCGCTTGTCCGGCTGCAACCCACTCGCTGCCGCGGCGACTGAAACCACGCCAACTTACCCGACCATAAGACCATTTGTTGTTGCGTGCGCCTATTGCTGCGAGCGATCAAGATTCGCTGAACCGGAACTTTCGGCGGAAGCCAAGAATTGCCGCAAGGAGACCCGCAATTGCCAAACCTACAGAGTCTGAACGACCGTAGCCATAGGCGCACCCAGATGGGACCTGTTCCCAGCGCTCCCACAGGCTCCAGGTGAAGGAGAAAGGCTCCTCGGCAATCCCGGGGCAGGCTGCACGCGGGTCGAACATCACAAACACCTCGTACTCTCCAGAAAATCCGACCGGCACCACGACATCAAATCCCTCGTTGACATCGTCAAGCGAGTTTGAAACGTACAAATAGACTCCCCTGTCGGCGTTGTAGATTGCCAGATCGAGGTCGGCGACCCGAACTGGGAAGGCCTCCGCGATCGCCTGAGGGCAACTGTTCCAGCTCAAGGTGGCGCGAAATCGATCCCCCTCTCTCAACGCCTTCTTCAGCAGTGTCTTTCTCCGGAGGGGCGATCCGCCAAACGTGTCACCGCTCACAGAGCGATCCCGGACGCTCTCAGGCGGGGCGCGGCGAAACGCCAGACGACCAACCGGGGCAGCTGGCGCGTCGGCGGAGAAGTCCAGTATTCCTCGAACGATCGCAGACCCTGGGACCGCTTCGTTTCCGGTTGAAACGCCGCAGAAGGCGAGTGCCTTGGCCGGTCCTGGCACGCCCGCGCCATCAAGGTGGTCGATGCCAAGCTTGGGCGTCGAGTAGCGCCAACCGACGAGGTTCCGCTCACTGGATGCCGTTCGTAGTATCGCCCGAACATCCAGCGAACTCAGGGTCACACCCTCTCGCAAGCAGCCCTCTTTGAGCAGCGCCGCGAATCCAGCCATCGACGGCGAAGCAAAGCTCGTTCCAAACACCGAACTCCACTCACTCAAGTGCGCGTAGGCTGACACAGCTGGTGCATCACCTACCATTGGGCCCATGATATCCGGCTCCTCGCGATCGCTACCTACGGGGTTCTGCGTCGTTCCCCCGACGGGGTTGAGGGTTGGCGAGAGCCTAGAGTTGTATCCGCCGACGCAAATCGAGTTCGCTGATAGAAGGCAAGCGGAGTTGTTGGGATAGTCGCGATTGCCCGCACCCTTAAACACAAGAAGACCGTACTGACGAATGTAGTAGTCTTGAACGTGCCCATCGCCGTCATCATCGGCGTAGGCTTCACCGAAAACGGTCGCCTTTGAGCAGAGATACGACTCATTGATTACTGTTGGCTGTCGCGCCGCCATCCACTCATAGGCGCGATTGGTTGCAATGGGCGACTTGCATGCTCCCTGATCAACCGCATTTGAGAACAGAATATTTGTTCGATAGGCGCCGATACCGCGATCGAACGCCGTTCCATACATGGCGCCAGCCGCACCAACAACACCAGTTGCATGGTCGTCGTAGACCGTGCCTTTCGGATCGGAGTACTCGACTGTCATTTGCCCAAAGGCCAGATGCTCAAAGTAGAGGGTTGTGGGCCGCCCCCAAACCGGTTTGTTCTCGTAGATGGCAATCTTCGTCGTCTTCCCAGTCAGGCCAAGGTCATTGAAGATGCCAAGCTGAGCATCCGCTGGAAATGCCGGCGGGCACTCGGGATTGATAAATGTGTACTGGCCCGGAAGACATGGCGATACGGCCAACTTGTTCGCAGTTCGCTGCTCGACCCTTGAGTCAACACGAACGCCGACAAGGCCATCTGGCGGTGTCGTCAGCAGTTGTCGGAGGGCACCAGGCGGCAGTGTGGCTACCAGAAGAGGAGCGAGGACCGCTGACGCAGAGACAACGGTTCCGGCTGGCAATCGCTCAAGAAATGCAAGCCGGCTGCGAGCGATCGCTGAGGCCGACACAGCCTGTTGTTGAAGGCCCTCGCCGAGAAATGCCGAGCTGACTCGATCGAGTCCCTCTACGCTAAACTCGATCGTTGCCTCCACGGAGTTGTCGTCATAGGCGTTCTGATCTGGACCGACGTATCGAGGCACATTCGTCTTGTGGCCTGTCTCGTAGGCTAGCCATTCGACTGTCTGTCCTGAAGGCAACTCTGCAACGAGACTGCCGTGCGGCTTGCTCAGCAGGACTGGCCCAATGCCAGCACGATAGCGCAGCAGGCGTGGGTCCTCGACTTCCGAGTCGTGTACAAACGATGTACCATCGCCCCCCCAACACCCAGAGAACAAGAGGCAGACGCACCAAGCGCTAATGCGAGCATATCGCGAAGAACAGACAGTCGCGTTTTCCGGTCGGTTCATGAAGGGCCCCCACAACAGAACAGTCATCACAGACGAACGTGGATGGGCATCCACCAGTCACATTGGCTCTCGCGGCTCGGTAGCAGCCGGTCCTCTCAAGTGGAACAGGTCCACCCGCCAGAGTGCATGCACCCGCGTTTGCTCTCAGCCAGAAACATCCACTGGCCACGCAGCGGTCTTCTTGAGTCGCGGCGGAACAGGGTTCGCTGGCGGCGTCCGCGTCTGCAGCCGCGTCTCCCTGCGCGTCGAGAATGCGACTGCCGCAGCCACAAGTCGCTGCACCGAATAGAAGGACTAAGGCACGGAGCTGGACTCGCATTGCGGGCACATCGAGGATGCTCTCGTCACAGTAACCTGGCAAGGCACTTCTGGCCAGGCAGTGACGCGACGGTGTGGAAGCACAGCGCAAGCGGGCTCGTGGCCTACGGGCGCAGCAGCACGTAGAGCGCGCCGTCCCCACCGTCGTCGGCGATCGCGGTCGCGAACGCGGCCACGTGCTGCGACGAGCGCCCCTGCGAGAGCCACGCGGCGATCTCTCCGCGCAGCACGCCCACTCCCGCCGGGCTGTGGTCGCCGCGACCGTGGATGACGAGCACCGTGCGCGCGCGCCGCTGCCGCCGGTCGCGCAGGAACACCTCGAGCGCCTCCTTGGCCTCCTCGGCGCGCTTGCCGTGCAGATCGATGCGCGCGTCGATCGGCAGCTCGCCGCGGCGCAGGCGGCGCATCGCGGCCTCGCCGAGGTCGAGCCGGTGGCCCTCGAGCCGCCGACCGTCGTCGGTCACCTCGAACCGCGCCGCGCCCTCGACGAGGTTCAGCAGCTGGTCGCGCACGTCCTCGTCCGGATCGCGCGCCGGCACCGCGGGCTTCGGCGCCACCGCCTTGAGCACCGCCGTCGAGAGCCGCCCCTTCCCATCGCTCCCGAGCGGCACCACGCCCGCCATCATGCGGCGGTAGAAGAACTCGTCCTCGATCGGCGCCGGCGCGTCCTCGCTCACGCTCGCCTTCGGCCCCGCGGCCGGCTTCTGCAGCGGCTTCTGGGCCATCGCGGAGGCCTTGCCCACGGGCACGGGAGCCTTGGCTCCGGGCTTCGTCGGTGCCTGCTTCGCGGCGGCCTTGCGGGCCTCCTCCTTCGCCTTCTCCTCGGCCTTGGCCTTGGCAGCAATGGCAGCAAGCGGACCGGCCAGCGTGCGGAACCCGTCGCTCGCGGGCTCCGGCTTCTTCTCCTTCTTCGGCGGCTCGCGGTGCTTGGCCATCACTTCGCTCCGTCTTCGATGCGGTTCTTGAGCGCCTTGAGCGCGATGCGCACGTGCTGGATCCCGGAGAGGATGCCGTCCTCGAAGTGCCAATCCGGATCGGCGAGCTCGGGGAAGTCGTGCGGGTTGCGGATGTCCTCGTCCGTCAGGTGCGGCAGGATCCGCCGTGCCAGCGTGATGACCTTCTTGGCCTGCACCTTCTCAATCGCCTCGATCTCCGCCTCGATCGCCGCCCAGGTCTCCATCCCCCCGTCATAGGTGGTTCCCAAGGGGCGTGCAGTGCCCAGCCCCCATCCCGCCGCGAAGCGGCGCACGGGGGGTGTGGAGGCTGGTCTGCGACCTCGAGGCCGAAGGCCGAAGGGGGCGCGGCCACCGACACCCACGGGGGGCGTGAGCCCCCCGCAGCAAATCAGGGCAGCGGGAGGACGCGGACGTTGCCGAGGATGACGGCGTCCGAGCTCGGCGTGCCGTCGTCGTTCAGGGTCGTGCCGCGCTGGCGGTAGAAGTTGACGACCTGGTTGCCGACGATGCGCGGGAAGAAGCCCGCCGTGCCGTCCTGCTTCACGATGCCGCGCGTGAACTTCGCCGTGGCGCCGCCAGAGCCCTTGGCCCAGTGCAGCGTGCCCGCGGTCGAGTCCTGGTAGACGAGCTTCACGTCGGCGCCGGCCACCACGAGGTGCGCGTTCTCGCCCACGAGGTGCTGGCCGTCGGGGAACTTGGTGCCCACGGACCCGTCCGCGGTGGTGCCGTCGTCGACGGTGACCGCGGGGGCGGCCTTCGAGAGGTCGCCACCAGGCACGAACTTGTAGAGGAGGCCTTCCTTCAGGCCGTCGACGTAGGCGACGTGCCAGTTGCCGCTGGCGTCGATCGCGAGGGTCGCGCCGATGCCACGATCGCCCTTGCCGGCGTCGCTCTTGGCGTCGCCGGTCCAGCCGTCGAGCGGGGCGTTCGCGGGGGTGACCGTCCACTTGCCGCCCTTGTTGCTCGCGGCGCGGACGTTCCCCTTGAAGCGGTCGTAGAACACGATCGCGATGTCGGAGCCGGCCGCGGCCATCGACACGAAGAGGCCCGTGCCGTTGTGGTACTGGGCGAGCTTGGGCTTGAGCTTGAGGCACGAGGTGGTGCCGCTCGCGGCCTTCACGCAGGCCTCACCGTCGCCGCAGGCGGGGGCACAGCCGCTCGCGGTGGCCTGGCAAGTGGCGCCGACGCCGACCTTGTCGCCGAGGAAGCACTTGCTGCCGCCCGTGCAGACCTCGTCGACGCAGGGGTACTTGTCCTCGACGGCCACGTCCTCGATCGCCCAGTCGGTCGTCGACGAGGGGGCGTCGCTGCTGGCCTTGGCGAGGCGGACCTTGTTCTTGCCCGCGCCCCCGGTGCCCGGCTCGATCGTCTGGTAGGCGATGGCGACCTTGCCGCCGACGAGCGCCATCGACGTGTAGCGACCGGCCCAGCCGTTGGTCACCTTGTCGACCTCGTGGGTCGACCACTTGGCGCCGTCGTAGTGGGCGACGCGGAGCGAGTTGTTCGTGCGGTCGTGGTACGCGACCCACGGGTTCTGGGCGGCGTCGAGCACCATGGAGGTGTAGAGCCCCACGTCGTCGCCCTGGTCGGTGATGCCGTCGCGGAACCCGGTCGACTTCTTCTTGCGGTTGGCGACCGGCACGTCGGGCACGCCGTCGACGACCTTCCAGTCGACGGCCTGCTTGGCGGTGTCGTACTTGCCGACCGCGAGGTCACCGAAGAAGTCGTCGCTCGAGCCGGTCGAGGGGTCGCCCTCGTGGTATCCGGCCACCCAGATCGTGCCGTCGGTCGCGACGGCGGCGCTCGTGTACGAGCCGATCACGTAGGTGCGCAGCTCGGGGTTGTTGTCCGGGGGGAGCGGGTTGTCGCCCGTGTTGTCGCCACCCGCGCAGCTGCACCCGGACGCACCGCCCGCGAGGACCATGAGCGAGGCCGCCGCGAGCTCCTTGGCGCGCGCACGACGACGGCGACGCTCGAGGACCGCGCCCACGAGGCCGAAGGCGGCGAGCAGACCGCCACTCTTGCCGGCATCGGTGCCCTCCTTGCCGGGGACGCTGCAGCCGCAGCCGGAGCTCGCGCCCGCGGCGGCGGCGTCGGCGCGACCGCGGATGAGCGGGGCGCTGGTGCTCGCGACGTTGCCGGCCTCGTCGGTCGCGCGGATCTCGATCTGGGTCATCTCGGGCTTCACCGAGACGAACCGGGCGACCTTGCCGGCGCCGTTGTCGACCAACGGCACGGGGACCCACGCGCCGCCGTCGATGCGGGCCTCGACCTTGAGGTCGGTGGGCTTGGAGACGAGGTCGGCCGCGACGACGCGGACCAGGCCGGGCTGGTCGTTCTCGACCTTCACCAGCGGCGCCTTCACGTCGACGATGACGGGGAGCTCGAACGCCTCGCCCTCGGTCTGCACGTTGCCGACGACGCGCGAGGTGACGCGGATGACGTGCTTGCCCTGCAGGATGAAGAACGGCGAGGTGACCGCGAAATCGCGGCCCGGCGCGAACAGCGAGTAGGGCCCGTTGTCGACCTGGTAGGCGTACTCGACGGCGCGGGTGCCGTCGTCCTCCACGGCCTCGGCGTGCACCTGGAACACCGGCGGCGCACTGCCGACGGTGTCGAGGTCGAAGTTCGAGGGGACGATCTTGGACGAGACGACGCGCGCGCTCGTGGTGTTCTGCGGCACGCCCGCGGCCGCGACGCCGAGGGTGGCGAAGATGCCGATGAAGCGGTCGGTGCCCTTCTGCAGCTTGCGGATGCCGCCGGCCGGGATGTCGAGCGTGAGGCCGACGCTCGCGAGCGCCGAGTCGAGCTTGAACGGCTTGATGCTGCTGAAGGTGCTCGCGGGGATGAGCCCGCCGATGCTCTCGACCAGCTTGCCGACCTGCGCGTCCTTCTCGAGGAGGAGGGTGTTGTTGCTGATGCGCGGGTTGGTGAACGAGAGCGGGTTCTTGGGCGGGAACTTCAGCCCGATGCCGTCCTTGCCGGCCTCGAGGTTGATCGGTACGCCGATGTCGATCCGGCCCGTGAACAGGCGGATGAACCGGTCGTGCGACCACATGTAGAAGTCGAGGTCGGTGTCCTTGAGCTTGAGGTCGATGAGCGGGCTCGAGAAGTCGGCCACGTTGTCGCCGATGGTGATGACCGGGGCCTTCTGCGGGCGGATGGCCAGGCCCATCGCGGGGGCCGAATCGCCGGCCTTGAACTTGTCGGAGAGGCCGTTGATCGAGCTGAGGAGCAGCGAGAACAGGCCGGCGTTCAGCTGCGAGATCTGCTCCGAGGAGACGCCGATGCAGAAGAGGCCGCTGTTGTAGGCCGCGCCGGCCGCGTGGTTGAGGAAGCGCTCGGCGAGGCCGATGCCGAGGTGGGGCGGCGTCGGGCCGGTCCAGCCGGTCACGGTGTTGGCCGAGAGCTCGTCGGGCAGCTGGATGCCGACCGGCGGCGTGAGCACGGCCTGCGGCACGCAGTTGCTGATCGGCTGCGGCACGCCGCCGCCGAACATGGAGAGGGTGACGCCGTTCTCGGCGGCGCCGGTGCCGGGCGCGGGCTTCATGTCGCCGGCGCTCGCCAGCATGAAATCGAGGCCGCCGCTCGTGCCAGGCGAGAGCGAGGCGAGCAGGCCGGAGAGGTCGAAGCGCGACTCGAGGCCGAGCAGCATCGGCACGCACTCGGCGTCGGCCTTGTTGGCGTAGCGGCAGGTGCCCGAGACGTTGAAGGTGTCCTTCGGGCACTGCTCGGTGCCGTCGGGGAGCTTCTGCGACTTCATGCAGGTCGCCTCGGCGAGCGGCTTGGTCAGGTTGCCCGTGAGGCCGCCGATGACCGAGCCGATGATGAGGCCCTTGATGGCGTTGAGGATCGAGGTGCCGATGCCGCTGCCGCAGAACTTGAAGTTGTCCTCGAGGACGCTCTGGGTGAAGTCGAGCTTCTTGATGTTGATGCGGGTGTAGCCCGCGCGCGCCGCGTGGGTCGCGTCGTCGGGGACGGCCTCGAGCGCAATCTCGGCCGTGGCCGGCAGATCGACGTATTCGCCGGTGTCGCAGGTGGACGCCGAGCCCTTGGTGAGACCGGCGGTGGTGTTGATGCCGATCGCCTTGACCGGGAGGTTGCGCAGCCGGATCGGGACCGTGGCCTTGATGTTCAGCTGGTTCGGGTTGACCGAGTCGATCGTGACGTTCTTGATGTCCTTGAGGTTGATCTCGACGATGCACTTCGGGGGCGTCTCACCGGGCTTCGGGCCGCCGGGACACACCGTGTAGTCGAAGATCGAGAGCACCTTGCCGCTCGACTCGTTGACCGGGAAGGTCATCACGCCGCCGGTCGCGCTCGACCCGATGACCTTGTTGATGACCGCGCCGAGGTTCTTCGAGAGGAACTCGAGGCCCGGCTTGGTGAGGCGCACGCCAGCGCCGTTGGTGACCCGTTCGGCTTTCGGAAAGCCCCCGGGGATCACGCTCGAGCCAGCGCAGCTGCTGCTGCAGCCGCCGCCTCCGCACGCGCTCGCCATGGCGAGCAGGCCGGTGGCAAAGAAGGCGTTCTTCACGCCATAGGCCCAGTCCGGACCGATCATCGAAGTAAGACGACGCATGAGGCCTCCCGAAGACACACGTCCGCGCAAAAGGACGCGTTGAACACCTTACGGTGCGCGGGTGGGGACGTTCAAGGAAGGTCTGTCGGTTTCGGCACGCTCCCGATGTAGGTGACGCGACGCGCAAGGCGTTGGCGCACGACAAAGCGACGAGACCCGCCCTCGCGTGGAGGACGGGTCTCGAACTCGTCACGGAACCGTCGAGCCAGCGGCCCTTGGGTGGGTCAACCGCCCGAGGCGGCGTCCGTCGCCGAGTCGGTGGCGGCATCGCTGCCCGTGTCGCTGCCCGTGTCGCTGCCCGTGTCGGTTCCGCCGTCGGGCGGGGTGCTCGTGCCGCTGATGGTCACGCCGTAGGCGGAGAACGTGGCCGAGAGGGTGAAGGCGTTCTTGCAGCTCGCGCCGCCGACGCAGGTGTCGCCGATCTCCGGGACCTTCCCGTCCGCGCCCTTCTTGCAGTAGTTGCCGTCGCTCTTCGCCGGGTCGTTGACCAGGAGCTTGCAGAGGCTCTGGCAGCCCGCCGACTTGACCGGCACGTGATCGGCCTCTTCGGCCGTCATCTTGCCGACGAGCTGCGCGCCCGTGGTCCAGCCGAGCGAGTCGCGGTCGCACCAGTAGTTCTTGTTCCAGCTGCCGATGCAGGAGCCGCCCACCGACAAGGTGGCGTTCTTGAGCACGCCCTCGCGGATCGGGAGGATGACCGGCACCGCGTCGCTGAAGATGGGGATGTTCAGGAGCGACATCGTCTCGGTGGTGAACGTGTCGCCGCTGAACGTGAGCTTCACGTTGATGGGCGCGAGGTCGATCGGCTCCTTGGGACCGACGAAGCCCGGGCAGATGCTGTCGAGCTTGGAGGCGTCGACCTTCTCGTTGACGAAGGCGAACGTCTTGCCGGATGCGCCGGCGGGCAGGCCGACGTCGGTCGCGCCACGCGAGCCGCCCGTCTTCATCATGCCGGCCTTCTTGTCGATCTGCATGAGCCAGGTGAACGACTCGGCGCCGCTCGAGGCGCACTTCTGGTTCACGTTGGGATCGACGGCGATCGGCGCGAGGGACAGGAGCGCGTCGGGCGACCAGAGGCGGATGCGCCCCATGCGCAGGTTGACGATGTCGCCCTCCTGCTTGACCTGGTAGCTGCACTCGTTGTTCGGGCAGGTGTCCACCTTGGTCGTGCTGCTGCACTTGGTGGCGCCGGCGGCCTCGGGGCCGCACGCGACGGGCGGGTTCTGTGGGTCCTTGAAGTCACAGAGGCCGCCGCCGGTGCCGGTGTCGGTCGTCGGGGTGACCGGAGCCGGATCCTCGCTGCATCCCGCCGACGAGAACACGATGGCCCCCGAACACAAGAGCCCGAGCACGAACACGTACGACAATCCGCTCTTCATCGATTCCTCCACCCGACAAGAAAACAAGGCGCGCGCTGCGAAGCGCTCACCTTAGCAGAGTCAGCGCGTCCAGCTCGTGCTCGACGTGGACCAGTTGCTTGAACGCAAGCAAGCGGTCGCGGACGTGGTCGCCGCGGAGCGTCACGAGGCGCTGCGGGCCCACGTCCTCGACGCAGAACGAGCCGAGGACCGAGCCCGCGACGATCGCGCGACGCAGCGCGGCGCGATCGATCTGGCCCCCCTGACCGTCGACGCGGGTGAGGTACCCGACGAAGCCGCCGGCGAAGCTGTCGCCCGCGCCGGTCGGGTCGACCACGTCCTCGAGGGGATAGGCCGGAGCGAAGAAGGGCGCGCCGTCGTCATAGAGCAGCGCGCCGTACTCGCCACGCTTGACCACGAGGTACTTGGGGCCCATCGCGCGGATCGCCGCGGCGGCGCGCGAGACGTTGTGGTGCTGACCGAGCTGACGCGCCTCTTCCTCGTTGATCACGAGGACGTCGACGCGCGGGAGGAGCTTCATGAGCGCGGCGCGCTCGCCGTCGATCCAGAAGTTCATCGTGTCGGCGATGACCAGCTTGGGCTTCGTGGTCTGCTCGAGCACCTCGTACTGCAGCGCCGGGTGGATGTTGCCGAGCAGCACGAACGGCGCGCTGCGACCGGCCGCCGGGATCTTCGGGCGGAAGTCGGCGAACACGTTGAGCTGCGTGTCGAGGGTGACGCGGCTCGCGAGGGTCGCGTCGTAGCGACCGGCCCAGCGGAACGACCGACCCTTGGCGCGCTCCACGCCGGTCACGTCGACGCCGTGCGCCTTCATGGTCGCGAGGTGCTCCTCGGGGAAGTCCTCGCCGATGACGGCGCAGAGGTCGATGGGGGCGAACAAGGAGGCCGCGAGGGCCGCGTACGAGGCGGAGCCGCCCCACACGTTCTTGAAGTCACCCGAAGGCAGCTCGAGGTCGTCGAAGGCGACCGAACCCACGATGAGGAGGCGCGACATGGCGGGGCGGCGTATCGAGGGATGACGGTGGGGTGTCAATCGTGAGGCCGGATCTCACGCCACCGGCCCCGCGTAGCGGGCTACGCACCCCCTGCGTAAAAGGCAACTCGCGCGTCGGAGCCCCAGCCGTGATAGGCCGCCCGCCGCGCTGTGCGGGGGTGCTCCCCGTCGCGCCGCAAGGAGTCCCCGATGGGCAAGCTGACCGATTACGTCGTCTTCCACGATCCCAAGCTCGCGAAGCGCTTCGCGAACGACCGCATCCCGATCGACACGCTCTGGGAGGCGTACTTCGACGGCGCCCTCGACATCCCCGGCGACATCTACGCGCTCCTCGACGACCGCCACGCGGTCGCCAAGCACCCGTTCACCCAGGAGCACGTGAAGTACTTCTTCACGAAGTTCGTCCCCGAGTTCGCCGTGCACAGCAAGGCCTACGACGAGAAGCTCGTGCGCTGGCACTACGACCGCGGCGACGACTTCTTCGCGGCGTTCCTCGGCCCGCGCATGGTCTACACCTCCGGCTTCTTCACCAACGAGAACCAGTCGGTGGAGCAGGCCCAGGACCAGAAGCTCGACCTCGTGTGCCAGAAGCTGATGCTCGAGCCCGGGCAGCGCTTCCTCGACATCGGCTGCGGCTGGGGCACCCTCACCATGCACGCCGCCAAGCACTACGGCGTCGACGCGACCGGCGTCACCATCAGCCAGAACCAGACCGCGTTCGCCATGGAGCGCGTCAAGGCCAACGGCCTCGACGGCAAGGCCCGCATCCTCTGCAAGGACTACCGCGACATCGGCTCGGCCCGCTTCGACCGCATCTCGAACCTGGAGATGGTCGAGCACGTCGGCGTGAAGAACCTCAAGCCGTTCTACGAGCAGGTCTACGACCTCCTCGACGACCAGGGCCTGTTCCTCATGCAGTGGACCGGCCTCCGCCGTCAGAGCAAGATGGAAGACCTGGTCTGGGGCCTCTTCATGGCGAAGTACGTGTTCGCCGGCGCAGACGCGTCCCTGCCGCTCGCCCCCATGATGAACGTCATGGAGAAGGCCAACTGGGAGATCCACTCGGTCGAGAACATCTCGTACCACTACCGGATCACCATCAAGAAGTGGCACGACAACTGGCTCGCCAACAAGGCCCAGGTCCTCGCGGCCTACGGCGAGCGCTGGTTCCGCATCTGGCACGTGTTCCTCGCCTGGGCGACCACCATCGCCGCGCAGGGCACCGCCGCCTGCTTCCAGGTCATCGCGCACAAGAACCTCAACCACTTCGACCGCACCCGCTGGATCGGCAAGGCGAGCCTCGGCGAGCAGGGCCGCATCGCCCTCCCCGGCGCGCGCCCCGACTGGAAGAACACCGACGTGACCGCCCGCTTCTTCGGCGGCGCGCCCGTGGTCGGCAACGCGGAGTGATCTTCACCGCGTGAGCACGGCGGGCGCCTCCCTGGGGCGCCCGTCCTGCTTTTTGTGACCGGCCCTCGACCCGCGACTAGCGCACCACGAGGGTGCCGACACCGCGATCGGTGAACAGCTCGGCGACCGCGGCGTGGGGGACGCGCCCGTCGACGAGGTGCACGCGGCCGACGCCGCCGTCGATCGCCGTCAGCGCCGCCGCGACGGCCGACGCCACGGCCGCCGGCACGCTCGCCCGCGCGCGCAGATCCGCCGCGCCGATCTCGGACACGAGCTCGCCGTTCTCCTCGAGGCCCGGCGCGTCCACGAGCAGGAGCAACTTGTCTGCGCGCAGCGCCACGGCCACCGCGGCCGCCGCGCCCTCGACCCCGAGCACCGCGGCCCGGCCGTCGTCGCCCGTGGCGATCGGCGCGATCACCGGGACGTACTCCTTGCCGAGCAGCAGCTCCACGAGGCTCGCGTCCACCTTGCCCGCGCGGAGCAACCCGCCGTCCTTGCCCGAGATGCCGACCGCGCGCGACTCGCTCTGGTTGAGCAGCGAGACCAGCTCTGCGTTCGTCGCGCCGAGCGTTGCCTCGTCCGCCCCACCGGCGTGGACCACGATCGGGAGCAGGCCCGCCGCGTCCAGCAGGTTGACGTCACCGGCGAGGCTCGCGCGCAGCGAAGGCCGCTCGATCACCGCGCCCGCGGCGGCGATGACCGCGCGCCGACCCGCAAACCCGCGGATGTACGAGAGCGCCTCGACGAGCAGCGCGTGCTTGAGGTGCGGGCTGTAGTTGGTGAGCCGGTCGTCGCGGGTGACCGTGCCCTCGGGCGAGGCCACGATGGTCGACGAGTAGTCGGCGTTGATCTTCACGTAGTCGTAGCTGAGGTCGCAGCCGAGCGCGGTGGCCGAACCCTCGCCGGCGCGCAGGTCGACCTCGATCGCGATCGCCGGGGCGCGGAGCCGGCTTCGCAGCGAAGCCGCGTCCGGCAGCGTGGGACCACCTTCGAACACCACCACCCCTTGCAGGGTCACGCGGGCGAGGCGCGGGTCGAGCGCGAGCCCGAGGGCGCCGGCGCGCGACCCGACCGTCGCGAGGATGCGGCCGTAGTTCGGGTCCGCCCCGAACATGGCCGCCTTCACGAGCGGCGAGCCCGCGATGGACTTCGCCATGTCCCGCGCGACGGCCTCGCTCGGGGCACCCTTCACCTCGATCTCGAGCGTCTTGGTCGCCCCTTCGCCGTCCTCGGCGACCGCGCGCGCGAGCTCCGCGAAGATCTCTCCGAGGGCCCGCTCGAAGGCGCCGAGATCCACCGCGCCGGCCCGGCCATTGGCCATCACGAACACCGCGTCGTTGGTGCTCGTGTCCCCGTCGACGATCAGCATCTCGAAGCAGCGCGCGGCGCGGGCGACGATCGGCTGGAGCACGCTGGCAGCAATGGCAGCATCGGTCGTGACCACGACGATCAGCGTGGCGAGCTGTGGGGCGATCATGCCGCTGCCCTTGGCGGCGGCGGCGAGGGTCACGCCCCCGAGCGTGCGGCCGGCGAGCTTGATCTGCGTGTCCGTGGTCATCATGGCCTCGGCCGCGGGCTCGATGCTCGCGCGGAGGGCCCCGACGAGCTCGGGGGCCGCCGCGACGAGCTTGTCGACGGGCAGCGGGACGCCGATGACGCCGGTGGAGGCCGACAGGATCTGCTCGCGCCGAGCGCCAAGAACGTGCGCGAGGGCCGCGTGGATCGCCTCGACGGCCTCGACGCCCGCGGGGCCGGTCAACGCGTTGGCGTTGCCGCTGTTGATCGCGATCGCGCGGAAGCCCTCGCCCGGGACCCGGCTCGTCGCGTCGACCACGGGCGCGGCGCGCGCCGTGTTGCGGGTGAAGACGCCCGCGACCGCGCAGGGGACCTCGCTCTCGAAGAGCGCGAAGTCCTTGCGGACGGCCTTGATGCCCGCGTGGATCCCCGCGGCCCGGAACCCGAGCGGCAGCTTCACGGCGCGCTCCGCGGGAGATCGGCGAGGCCGAGCGCCTCGGGGAGGCCGAGCAGCAGGTTGAGGTTCTGCACCGCCTGCCCGGCGGCGCCTTTCACGAGGTTGTCGATCGACGCGAGGACGATCGCGACGTCGCCATCGGCGGCCACGCCGACGTGACAGGCGTTGGTGCCGACCACGCCGGCGAGCGTGACGGCGTCGGGCGCGACGACGCGCACGAACGCGCTCCCCTCGTAGGCCGCGGCGAGGCACGCGCGGAGCTCGGCCAGCGGCGCGCGCGGCCGCGCGTAGCAGGTGGCGAGGATCCCACGGCGCACTGGCAGGAGGTGGGCCGTGAAGGTGAGCGAGGGCACGGCGAGCGCCTGGGCGATCTCGGGGGTGTGCTGGTGCCCGAGGAGCTTGTAGGCGCGGAGATCGTCGGCGACCTCGACGAACGAGTAGGCCTCCTTGGCCTGCCGACCGGCGCCGGTGACGCCGGACTTGGCATCGACGATCAGGCCGCTCGGCTCGATCAGACCCGCGCGGAGCAGCGGCGCGAGCGCGAGGAGGGTCGCGGTGGGGTAGCACCCGGGGTTCGCGACGAGGTCGGAGGTGGGCGGGCCGAAGAGCTCGGGGAGGCCGTAGTGGGCGCTCGCGAGGTGCTCGGCCGCGTGGTGCTCGAAGCCGTACCAGCGCGGGTAGACGGCGGCGTCGCGCAGGCGGAACGCGCCCGACAGATCGATCACCTTCTTGCCCGCGACGCGGAGCCGGGGCGCGAGGTCGAGCGACACCTCGGCCGAGGTCGCGAGGAAGACGACATCCACCGCGCCCGACGCCTCGACGGCCTGGGCGTTGGCGACGAACGAGAGGCTGGTGCGCGCGCCCACGCGCTCGCCGACCGGGTCGCCCGACCACTTGTCCGAGGTGCAGAACCCGAGCTCGACCTCGGGGTGGGCGCAGAGGATGCGGGTCAGCACCATGCCCGAGTAGCCCGAGGCTCCGACGATCCCGACGCGCGTCTTCACGCGCCGCACATACTGCGCTCAGCCGGCGATGTCATCGGCCCGACCCACGAATCCACCGGGCTGTCACGCAGGTGGCCCGCGTGCGCCCCCCGACGAGGTTTGCTACAGCCCCGCGATGTCGTCACGGAAGTGGGTGGTGGTCGCGGCCGTCGTCGCGCCGCTCGGTGGCTTGCTCTCGGTCGCGACGGTCACGCCGGGGCGCCTCGCCTGGGCCGCCCCGCCCTCGCTCTCGGTCACCAAGACGGTCGAGACGGGGTCGATGCCCAAGGCCGTCACCGTGAGCCCCGACGGCAAGAGCCTGGTCGTCACCAACTTCGGCTTCTGGAAGACCCGCAACCTCTACTGGTACGACCCGGTCACCCTCGCCAAGATCGGCCAGACCGACTTCGACGACAAGGACGGCAACGCGGTCGAGGCGGTGTTCTCGCCCGACAGCAAGACGCTCTACACGTCGAACTTCAACGGCAACAACGTGAAGGTCGTCGACGTCGCCACCAGGAAGGTGACCAAGACGGTCGACGTGGGTCTGCGCCCCAAGATCGTGGTGCTCTCACCCGACGGCACCAAGCTGATGGTCGCCAACTGGGACAGCTACAGCTCCACCATCTACGACACCAAGGACTGGAAGCAGCTCTACAAGCTCAAGGCCGGCGAGCACCCGCGCGGCATCGCCATCACCGGCGGCCCGAACCCCAAGGCGTACATCGCCGGGTTCGAGGGCGACGAGCTCGACATCTACGAGGGTGCCGACTTCGGCACCCACAAGAAGCTCAAAGCCTGCAAACACATCCGGCACATGACGCTCTCGCCGGACTCCAAGATCCTCTATCTATCGTGCTATTATCACGGTCAGCTCGGCGTCTGGGACATCGCCACCGACAAGATGACCAAGCTCGTGCAGATCGGCCAGGAGCCGAAGTCGAGCGCGGTCTCGACCGACGGCCGCTGGGTGTTCATCGCCAACTTCGGCAAGCCCGACCAGGACTCGATCAGCGTGGTCGACACCACCGACTGGAAGCAGCGCTACATCAAGGTCCCGAAGATGGACCAGGGCTGCGGGCTCGCGCTCTCGCCCGACCAGAAGACGGTGTGGGTCACCGGCTGGAACAGCCGCACGCTGCACTCGATCGACGTGGGGCCGCTCGGCATCAAGCCGGCAGCGGTCGGGTCGTCGAGCGCATCGGCGTCGGCGTCGATCGTGGCCAGCGCCGCGCCGAGCGCCTCGGCCAAGCCCTCGGCCAGCGCCGCCCCCAAGCTCGGCACCGCGCCCGGCAAGGGCCCGATCAAGCTCGAGTGAGCTCGTTTTCCTGGTGCGGCCGCCCGTGGAGGCGGCCGCCGTTCACTGCGCTCGCCTCCGGCTCGCTCCGTTCTTTCTTTCCTGGTGCGGCCGCCCGTGGAGGCGGCCGCTGTTCACTGCGCTCGCCTCCGGCTCGCTCCGTTCTTTCTTTCCTGGTGCGGCCGCCCGTGGAGGCGGCCGCCGTTCACTGCGCTCGCCTCCGGCTCGCTCCGTTCACTTCTTCGTGCAACGCACGATCACGCGGCGGCCGTCTTCGCGCTCTTCGAACTCGAAGACGACGCGATCGCCGGCCTTGAGGCCCTTGATCACGGCCGCCGAGGAGGCCTCGAAGGGCATCGTCATCGCGAGCATGTAGCCGGGGATTTCCTCGTGCGCGATGTGCAGCACCCGGCCGTTCGGCGAGATGGACTCGATGGTTCCCTCGGTGGCGTGGATCTGGACGGTGGTGCCGTCGGCCGCGGGCTTGGTCGAGGGCCCGCAAGCACACACCGGGAGCGCGAGGGCGAGGGCGAGGAGGACGAGGAATCGCACCGACGCATCCTAGCGCCCCGCGACCGTTCGTCGCAGGGGGAGCGCACCCCTACGTGCTATCTCCGCCCCGTGCGCGCGGCCCCCGTCACGCTCGCGATCGCGCTCGCGCTCGCCCCCGCCCCGGCGCGCGCGGCGGCGTGCTGCGGGACCGGCTACGGCGTGGGGCAGCGGCTCGCGGTCGCCGAAGACGCAGCCGTCACCCTCACCACGCGGCTGCAGAGCACCCTCGGGAGCTTCGACGACGCGGGCCGCTGGGTGCGCGATCCGGCCACCGACGCGGACCGCGAGCTCCGCGCCGACCTGTCGGTGATCGTCAAGCCGATGCCCTCGCTCCAGCTCGGCGCGTCGGCGCCGTTCCTTTCGACGTGGCGCAAGACCGCCGATCTCGACGGTCGGGGCGCGGGGCTCGGCGACGTCAACGTGTTCGGCCGCTGGGATTTCGTGCCCGTCGGGGGTCGTGGCGCCTTTCCCGGCATCGCCGCCACGCTGTCGGTCGGGCTCCCCACCGGGCGCTCCGCCGATCACGCCGCGGACGTGCTCGGCGCGGACGCGACCGGCCTCGGCGTGTTCGAGGTGCGCCCCGGGATCGCGATCGAGAAAGCGTGGTGGCGGGGCTGGTTCGTCGTGTTCGCCACCAGCGTCGCCCTCCGCACGCCACACGACAGCCGCGGCGGCACCGTGCAGCTCGGGCCGCGGTGGAGCACCGTGCTCGCGGGCGGCCCGAGCTTCCGCTCCGGACTCGGCATCGCGCTCGGCGTGCAGCACGACCGCGAGGCCGCGCCGACCACCGCGGGCGTACGCGGCGCCGGGCGCGCCCGTACGTCGCTGGTCCTCGTCTCCTCGTACGAGCTCGATCTGCACTGGTCGATCGTGCTCGCCGCGCAGGCCGACCCGCCGATCGCGGGGCTCGGGCGCAACGAGCCCGGCGTGGTCTCCGGGACGCTGGGCCTCCGGTTCGCGCACTCCATCTACGATTGAGCTGCCGCCAGCTCGGCCGTTGGACCTACCCGATCGACGGGCGCCGCCGTCGATGGGGGCAGGTATCCTCGGTCCCATGAGCACCGAAGAGATCCGTGGCAAGAAGGTCCTCCTCAAGTTCGAGGGCAAGAAGTGCATCCACGCGCGCCAGTGCGTGCTCGGTCGGCCCGACGTGTTCGTGCCCAACGTCGAAGGCGAGTGGATCCACCCCGACGCGGCGACGCCCGAGGAGCTCGCGGCGATCGCCCTCGCTTGCCCGAGCGGCGCCATCGCCTACGAGCGCCTCGACGGCGGCGAGAACGAGCGCCCACCGATGGTCAACGTCGCGCGGGTGCGCGAGAACGGCCCGATCGCGATCCACGCCGAGATGGAGATCGCCGGGCAGCGCGCCCTCCGCGCGACCCTGTGCCGGTGCGGCGCCTCGCAGAACAAGCCGTACTGCGACGGCAGCCACACCGCCGCCGGATTCGCGGCGACGGGCGAGCCCGCCACCGAGGCGTCCGAGCCGCTCGCGAGCCGCAACGGCCCGATCACCGTGACGCCCGCCCCGAACGGTCCGCTGCTGGTCGAGGGCAACCTCGAGGTGTGCAGCGGCACGGGGCGCACCATCCACCGCGTCACCAAGACCGCCCTGTGTCGCTGTGGCCAGTCGGGCAAGAAGCCCTACTGCGACGGCACGCACCGCAAGGTCGGGTTCACCGCACCGTGAGCGTCACGCTCTACTACACCCCCGGCACGTGCTCGCTCGCCCCGATGGTGGCGCTCGAGTGGCTCGGACAGGCGTACACGCTGTGTCGCGTGGAGAAGGAGGCGCGGGCGAGCGACGCCTACGCGCGCGTGCACCCGCGGCGGCTCGTGCCCGCGCTGCGCGTGGAGCCGGAGCGCGTGATCGGTGAGGTCAACGCCATCCTCAGCCACCTCGGCGGACTGCCGACGAGCGGGCCGGAAGGCGACGCCGCCAACCAGTGGCTGTCCTACCTGGCGAGCGGGTTCCACGCGGTGTTCTGGCCCTATTTCCGGCCCGATCGCTACACCACCGAACCCGCGCACGAAGCCTCGGTCAAGGCCGCTGCGGTGGCCGCGATCCGCCGGGAGCTCGCGTTCGTGAACGAGCAGCTCGGGGCGCGCCCGTTCCTGCTCGGCGAACGCTCCCTGCTCGACCCCTACCTCCACGCGATGAGCCGCTGGTCGAACGCGATCGTCGACGTACCCAGGGAGTTCCCGCACGTGTTCCAGCACCAGAAGTCGCTCGCCACCGACCCGGCCGTGCGCAAGGCGCTGGCCATCGAGCGCGGCGACGTGACGCTACACCCGCACGTCGACCTCTGACCGCGACTCGCTCCGGCCCCACGCCCGCAGCGGATCGACGAGGGCCGAGGCGAGGCCGGGGCCGTGGTTCGGCTCGGCGAGCCCGAAGCGCAGGCGGCGCCGCGGCCCAGCAAGGCGCAGTGTCCCGAACACCCAGTCCCACACCGCGAGGCCCGCGCCGAAGTTGCGGTCGTGATCCTGCGGATCGCGCGAGTGGTGGATCTGGTGCTGGGCCGGGCTGATGAACCACCGCTCGAGCCACACGCCGTACGAGAGCCACACGTGCGAGTGACGGAGGTTGCCGCCGAGCGCCGCGAGCGCGAAGCCGACGACGTCGACCCCGAGCACCCAGTAGCCGCGCACGCGTCCTGGGAAGAGCCACATGAAGAGCCCCGTCACGAGCCCGAGCCCGACGACCCCGCGGAGCGACATCAGGAGGCTCTCGAGCGGGTGCACCCGGTGCAGCGTGAACGGCGTGAGCACCTCCGCCGAGTGGTGCACCTGGTGCAGCTGCCAGAGGAACGAGAAGCGGTGCATGGCGCGGTGCACGAGGTAGCGCCCGAGATCGTCGACCAGGAACGCGGCGAGGGTGAACAGCAACGCGACCGGCGCCGCGTGGGGCCTGGTCGGGCCGAACTGCACGCGCAGCGCGCGCGCCACGAGCACGGCGACCCCCACCGTCGTCACGAAGCGCGGGACGATCCCGAGGGTGCGCACGAGCGCCCGCACCACCAGCAGCGCGTAGTCGAGCCGCGCCGAGCGATGGAGGAAGATCTCCCTCGGGAACAGGTAGCCGAGGAGCGAGCGGCCGTGCCCACGCACGCAGAACCACCAGACCACCGCGGCGATGAGCGCGGCCGATGTCAGGAATGGCAGGAACACCCGATCGTCGGGCTCGAGGAACGTGTCGAGCAGCGCCTTCACAGATCGACCTGCGCGCCGACCTGGAACGTGCGCGGCGCGAGCGGGCGCGCGCCGAACGGCCGACGCCCGGCGAGGTAGGCCTGGTCGAGCAGGTTGCGCACCCCGCCGTGGAGGCGAAGCCAGCCGTTCACCTTGAACGAACCGCTGACGTCGAGCACGAAGGAGGCGTCCGTGGTGAGGCCATCCACGAACGATCCCTGGCCTGCCGTCTCGCGCATGCGTCCCACGTAGAGGCCCTGCGCGGCGACCCCGAAGCGCTTGGTCTCGAAGCCGACCATGCCCGAGAGCTGGTGCCGCGGCAGGTAGGGCAGCTCGTCGCCCTCGCGCACGTTCGCGAGCTGCGGGTCCGAGGAGGTGAAGCTCGAGAGCAGGCGCGAGCGGGTGAACGTGTACGAGAGGCGCACCGGGAGCGCCGCGCCCGGAAACACCGGGATCTCGGCCTCAGCGAACGCCTCTGCCCCGTAGATCCGCGCCGCGCCCGCGTCGTACTGCCGGTCCTGGTTCTTGCCCACGCAGCCGTTCGAGAACGTGCAGATGTCGGTGAGGTTGCGGTAGTCGTCGTAGAAGCCGATGACCTCGGCGCGAACCCGCTTGCTCGTCCAGCGCGCGCCGCCCTCCCAGTGGATCGCGTCCTCGTGCCCGTTCACCGAGCTCGCGCCCGGGTTCGGCGGCGAGAACCCGCGGTGGACGCCAGCCACGAGGCCCAGGTTCTTGGTGAGGCGCACCCAGCTGCCGAGCCCGGGGAGCACCACCTGCGTCGTGTTGATGGCGGTCGTGCCGGTCAGGTAGTCGTCCTCGCGACCGCGCAGCACCTCGATGCGCACGCCTGGCGTGAAGATGAAGCGCGAGAACGAGATGGCGTCGGCCAGGTGGAGCGCGAGGGCGGTCGTGGACTGTCGGTTGTACGTGACGAGCTCGGTCGGCCGCCCGTCGGCGACCAGCTGGCCACCCTGCATGAGGAACCCGTTCTGCGACTGGTTGCGCAGGATCTCGTCGTAGTGCACGCGCAGGCCGTACTCGAGCCGGTTCTCCCAGCCCTCCCCCTTCCAGGTCTTGCGGCCCACGGTCTGGATCCCCTGCGAGACGAACGTGCGGTCGTTCGGCCCGATGAGGATGGCCTGTCCGACGCCCGGCGAGTCGGCCTCGCCGGTCAGCGACCGGTAGAAGGCGGCGTTCGACGGCGCGTTCGGTTGCGCCAGCACCTGCAGGATGTCCCCGCCGCGCAGGCCGTTGACCTTGCGCCACGTGCGCTGGAAGTCGTGGCGATACGCCGTCGTCGTCACGTCGAAGCCGCCCTCGAAGTGCGCCTGGTGCGAGACGACCAGCGAGACCCGCTGGTTGTCCATGCGGTCCTGGTTGCTCGCGCGGTAGCGACGGTAGGGCGACGCACGGAAGTCCGCGTCGGTGAGCCCGAGGTAGGTCTCGTGCGAAGTCTCGCTCGAGAGGGTGAGCTTGACGCCGAGCTCGTGCCGCAGCCCTTCCCGGCTCGGGAGGCCGAACGCCCCCTTGATCATGACCTCGCGCCGGACGAAGCCCGAATCGCCGCCGCCGTCGAGGACCTTGAAGCCGGAGCTCCCGAGCTGCACGCCTTCGACCACGACGCCGACGTCGTCCGCCGAGAGGCCCTGCCGCGCGTAGAGCTGGTGGTAGCCGAACGCCCCGAGCGTGAGGCCGAAGCGCCCCGTGGGCGAGCCCGGCACGTCGTGGGTGATGAGATCGATGGCGCCGCCGATGGTCTGCGGGCCGTGCAGGATCGCCGAGGGGCCCTTGACCACGTGCACCGCGCGCATGCGGCCGACCAGCGGGAAGTAGTAGGCCGCGGGCGCCGAGTAGGGGGCCGGCCCGAAGAGCACGCCGTCCTCCATCAGCGTGAGCTTCTTGCTGCGGTCCGAGTTGGCGCCGCGCATGCCGAGGTTGGGGCGCAGGCCGTAGCCATCCTCGCTCCGTGCGTAGACGCCGGGCACCGCGAGGAACACCGCGTGCGGGTCGTCGTAGCGCATGCGCTCGAGCTGCTTCTGCTTGAGCGTGTGCACCGAACCGCCCGTCTCGGCCTCCTTGCTGCCGACGACCGAGAGCTCGGTCGGCTGGTCCTCCTTCGCCTCCTTCTCCTTCGGCTGCTTCTCCTTCGCTTCCTTCGGGGCGGCCTCGGCCGGCGCCTCCTCCTTGGCCTCGGGGAGCGGCTCGTGGTCGGCGCGCGCCGAGGGCGTGGCGAGGACGACGACGGCGACGGCGAGCCCACTGCTCGTGATGCGGAGGGACATGTTCAGTCGTTGTCTCCGGCGACGCGCGCCGGCAGGTCGAGGTGGAGGATCGAGACGACGTCCGTCTTGAGCGCGTCGGTCAGCTTCTTGATGGCGACGATGAGCGCCTTCACCGAGGCCGGGTCCTTGGCGAGGCCCTCCTCGATCGACGCGAACGGGAAGGCGTCGACCGCGGCGATCGCGCCAGCGAGGTGACCTTCGAGTTCGTCGGCGAGCGCGCCGCCCCCCGCCGCGCGCAGATAGTCGTCGAAGGCGAGCCCCGCGTCGCCCGCGCCGCAGCCCTTCCAGAGCTTGCGGAAGGCGACGAGGTTCGTCTTGACGTGACGCTTCGAGGTGACCGACCAGCGCGCCTCGACGAGCTCCCCGCACGGCGGCTCGGTGCACACTGGATCGACGATGTAACCCGACGGGACGCCGAGCTTGATGTCCTTGGTCATGTAGTCGACGTAGAAGAGGCCGCTGAGCACCGCGTCGAGCGCCACCTTGGCGTCCGCGTAGACCGCGCTGCCCTTGCCCGCGCTGGAGAGCGACGTGAGGAAGGCCCCCTTCCCCGGCTTCCAGGCCTCGACGAGCGCGCGCGCGTTCTTCGCGAGATCCTTCGCCAGCACGAGCCCGTAGGCGGCGCGCCGACTCGCGATCTCCTCCTTGGTGAGGGCCGCCCAGCTGCCGCTCGTGACGACCACCGAAGACGAGCCACAACCGTGGTCAGGGGCGTCGAAGAAGAGGAGGTACTCGAGCGTTCCGAGGCCCCGGGTGTTCGGCAGCCCCTTGGTCACGAAGTCCGGCGCCTCGTACGACTTGGCGGCGGTGGCTTCGTCCGCGAGGCAACGCCCGAGGAGCGGCCACGCGTAGAAGCCGTCGCGGAGCCCCTGACCCCCAGGCTGCGTCGTCGCCGCGAGCGGACCGATCTGGCCCAGCTCGACGACCTGCCACGCATCCATCGCCTCGAGCCACGCGTCGCGCGCGGCCTTGCGGGTGGCGTCGGTCGGCGTGGCGACGAGGGCACCGAGCGCCGTCTCGAGCTTGGTGGCGCTCGCCTCGAAGGCCTCGTACGAACCGACCACGCAGGCGCCGATCGCGCCGAGCATGGCGTTGCGGTCGAAGTCGCCTGCATCGACGCCGTCGGGCCGGGAGGTCGGCTTGTCGCAGGACACGGCAGCGAGGGCGAGGAGGCAGGGAAGGTAGGGGCGCATGGGTCTCTTGAAATCGACTTTCAATTGCGTTATTAGAAGATGGCCGGCCCGTCAAGGCGCGACCCGCAAGAATTCCAGGCAGTTATGACAGTCCATTCCCGGAGACCAGCGAAAATGAGTTTCACTTTCGATCTCAGCCCGAGCTTCCGTCATGTTCTCCTCTCGGTCGTCGTCGCTACGTCGGGCTGTGGTGGAGACGACCCGGCTCCCGGCGCCGAGACCGACTCGGGGAGCCTCGACACGGGCGTCGCGGACGCCTCCTCCGACACGCCGACGGAGGCGGGGCCCGACGTCGCCGACACGACGCCGGACACGCCGACGAGCGATCCCAAGCCGGTGGTCCTCGCGCTCTCCCCCGCTGGCCACGATCGCCTCTTCGGCCTCGCGTGGGACGCGACGGGCGACGCGGTCTATGGGACCGGCGCCATCTCGGACGCCGCCGGCGCGGACGCCGACACGGCGTTCTACGTCGTGAAGCTGAAGGCCGATGGCTCCGTCGACAAGTCGTTCGGCGTCGACGGGATCGCGCGCAAGAACGTGATCGCGAAGAAGGGCGGCGAGGTCGCGCGGGGGATCGTCGTGCAGTCGAGCGGCAAGATCGTCGTCGCCGGCACCGTCGAGCACGCCGGGGCGACCGACGATCGCGACCGGGACGTCGCGCTCGTGCGCTTCACGGCCGACGGCAAGGTCGACACGACCTTCGGCACCGAGGGCGTCGTCGTCCTCGATCTCAGCCCCGGCGAGCTCGCGGGCACGACCTACCTCGCGGACGGCCAGTGGGGCCTCTCGGTGTTCCCGGGCGACCAGCTCCTCGTGACCGGCAGCCTCAAGGCCACCGGACGCACGGACACCGACTTCGCGCTCGTGAAGCTCTCGGCCGACGGCGCGCGCGACAAGACCTTCGGCACCGACGGCCTCTTCACCCTCGACATCGACAACACCTCGGCAAGCCCCCGCACCGCCACCATCCTGAGCGACGGCAGCGCCGTGCTGAGCGGCTACTACCGTGACAAGGACAGCATCGTCCGTCCCGTCCTCGCGAAGGTGAAGCCCGACGGCACCGCCGACAAGACCTTCGGCAAGGATGGGGTGTTCAACGAGGTGATCCTCCCCTCGGCGACCGAGGCCTATGGGGCGGCGCTCCAGGGCACGAGCTTCGTCACCGTGGGCTACGGGCGCGCGACGGCGACCGAGTCGCTCGACTGGCTCTCGCTGCGGGTCAGCGCCGCAGGCGCGCTCGACAAGACGTTCGGCAAGGACGGCCTCGCGCGGCTCGATCTCGCCGGCCAGAACGACAACGGCCGCGCGCTCGCCGTGTTGCCCGACCAGCGTATCCTGCTCGTCGGCGGCGGCCGGCCGACCGCGACCAACTCGGACGCGATGGTCGCTCTGCTCTCGAAGGACGGCGTGCCCGACGCCACGTTCGGGACGGGCGGCATGCGCACCTACGATCTCGGCGGCGTGAACGACTTCTTCTGGGCCGTCGCCGTGTCGCCCAAGAAGGACCGGATCGCCCTCGGCGGGGTCCGCGGCGTCGACGCCACGACGACGGAAGACGACGAGTCGGCCATCCTGATGCTGCCGCTCCCGAAGTGACGCAGCTCGTCAGCGACGACCCCGCCGAGGCGGGCTAGAGTCGCGCCGCGGGGGCCACCACACGAGGGCACAGCGATGCGGCACGCGACGACCTGGCTGGCGACGATCTCCTTGTTCTCCTTGCTGGGCTGCTCCGCCGGCAAGCAGGACACCCCGAACGGCGCCAAGCTCGACGGGGCGGTCGACGGCACGACGGACACGTCGATCGACCTCGATGGGTTCTCGCCCGACGGTGCGCCCGAGCGGCCGGCCACCCTCAAGGGCAAGGTCACCGCGCCCGAGGGGACGATCCCGATCTCGGGCGCGCTCGTCTACACGAGCACCAGCGCGCCCGCGGCGATCCCCGACAAGGTCTACTGCGACAAGTGCGTGAAGCTCACCGACGGCACGCCGTACACCACCACCGCGCCCGACGGCACGTTCACGCTGCCCACGTTCCTCGGCGAGCAGTTCCTGATCGTGCAGAAGGGCGCCTTCCGGAAGGTCCGCAAGATCACCCCCGTCGCGGGTGAGCAGGCGGTCCCCAAGGAGAACACCACCATGCCGGCCAAGACCAACAAGGCGGCCGGCGACGACGTGCCCAGGATGGCGATCGCGCTCGGCGCGTGGGATCCGATCGAGATGGTCCTCGCCCGCATGGGCCTCGAGGCGAAGGTCACGGTCGGCGGCTTCCCGCTCCCCAAGGCCCGCGTGCTGTCCAAGGACGCGACCGGCTTCGCGATCTACGGCCTGCACGATCTCGGCGAGACGAGCCCTTACCCCTCGCCCGACAAGCTGCTCAGCGATCCGGCAGAGATCTCCAAGTACCACATCGTGTTCGTGCCCTGCAGCGGCGGCTCCGACTTCGGCGGAGGCAGCGGTCCCAAGTGCACCGGCGTCTACTCGGGCGCCACCAAGACCACGATGGACAACTACGTGAAGGCCGGCGGTCGCGTGTACGTGTCGGACTGGTCGTACGAGTACGTCCGCCAGAATTTCCCTGGGTTCATGGACTGGAAGGGTGGGACCTCCACGATCGGCAGCGCGTGCGAGGACGGCGGCGGTGAGGAGACCGCGACCATCGAGGACACCGGCCTCGCCGCGTGGCTCGCCGCGCAGGGCAAGAGCCTCGGGTCGGTGAAGGACGCGTGGACCCACGTGCTCGGCGTCAAGACGGTCGACGACCTCGACGTCGACGGCAAGCCCGCGAAGTCGACGCCGAAGGTCTGGGTGAAGGCCGCGGGGCTCCCGGCGAGCACGAGCTTCGAGCACTCGTGCGGCCGCGTGCTCTACACCACGTATCACACGCAGCCCACCGCGGAGGCGAGCGCGCCCCTCGAGCCGCAGGCGCTCGCGTTGCTCTACCTGATCCTGGAGGTCAACGTCTGCGTCGGCCCCGTCGCGATCAAGTGAGCGCGCGCTACAGTCCGGCGAAGAAGCCCCAGATGCCGGCGGGCGCGTAGGTCGGCCAGCTGTGGCCGCCGGTCGCCGCCTGGCACCAGCGGACGGGCGTGGTCGCGCCGCACCCTGCGTAGGTCACGCAAGGATCCGGCGCCACCTTGGTGCTCGACGAGGTGTCGCAGCCGGCCGCCTTCGCCCAGAGGTCGCGGGCCTTGATCCCCTCGCTCACGTTGACGGTCCCGTCGTCGGTCGCGTGGGACACCCACGCGGCGACGGCGCCGCCGCAAGTGCCGCCGCCGAGGCCACCCGCGACCGGCGCGATGGCCCGCACGACCTTGGGCCGCGCGCAGCCGACGGCGTTGCTCATGTAGCCGCCGAAGCTGAAGCCGAAGCTGAAGATGCGCTTGTCGTCGATGCAGAGATCGCTCGACAGCTTGGTCACGAGCGCGTCGAAGAACGCGACGTCACGGCCCTTCGCCGAGAGGTCCCACCCGGTGTCCTTGGGGTTCGACGGGGTGACGGTGAGGCCGTCCGGGTAGACGAAGATCGCGGCGTTCGCGGCGGCCTTCTCGACGCCGCTGTACCCACGGAAGCCCTTGCCGTCGCCCGTGCGGCCGTGCCACCCGAACGCGAGGGGCAGCGGCTTCTTCGGGTCGTAGCCGGTCGGGATCGACAGTACGTAGGTGCGGGTGACCCCACCGACGGAGATGGTGCCATTGCTGACACCAGCAGTGGCCGCCTTTCCGCAGCCGCCGGTCGGAGAAGCGTCGGCGGGCGGCGACGCCGTGTCCGGGGACGCGTCGGCGGGTGCGCCCGTATCGACCGCACCCTCGATGCCGCCGTCGGTCGGCGAGGCGTCCACCCCGTCGTCGGCGGTGGCCTCCAGGGCCGCATCCTCGTCGGGTGCGACCGCCTCGCTGCTCGAACAACCGGACGCCGCGACGAGGGCGAGGAGGACGACGTTGCGCATGGAACCTCAGTTGAGCTTGGGGGGGACGACGAACAGGACCTCGCGATCGGCGCCGAGGACGAACGTGCCGCCGGGGCCGGCGGGGGGCGGCGGGCGCTGCGCGTGGGTGCGGAGATCGGCGCGGAACACCTGCGCGCTCGTGGTCGGGATGACCGTCGTGTTGGGCTTCGGCACGACCGAGAAGCAGTAGAGCGGCCCCGGGGTCAGATCGAGGATCGTCTCCTTGAGGCTGTCCTTGCCCGTCGTCGCCTTGGGGCCGACGAAGTTGTCCGCCGTCGACGTGGTGGGGAAGGTCACGCAGGTCTTGCCGCTCACGGGATCGGTGCCGCCCGCCGGCAGCGGGAGCACGCTCTGCATGAACGCGACGACCGGATCGACGCCGCCGCTCGGCGTGGGGATCGCCTGCACGTAGACGTCGAACTTGATCGCGTCGAGCAGCGCGACGACCGAGTTGACGACCGTGTCGCCGAGGCCGGTGCCGGTGTAGCCGATGTCGAACACCAGCGGGCACTGGCCGTCGAGGTCGGCCGGGTTGGCGGTGGCGCCGGCCTGCGAGGTCTTGCAGTCGAGGACGGAGCCGCCGAGCACGCTCGGGGGGACCTTCGCGCCGGTGCCGCGCGCGAGGTAGAGCATGTCGACCGCGCTCGCGTAGTACGAGGCGTCGAGCGTGCGGTCGAGCGCGGAGGAGCGGCTGCCGCCGGGGCCGTGCACCGAGACGCCGATGTACTTGGCGCCGAGCGCGTTCATCTTGGTGAGCAGCTCGCTGATGGTGGGCGAGTGGCCGAGAGAGGACGCGGAGGCCGCGTTGCTCGCGTAGGCGATCGGCAGGCAGAGCGAGCTCGAGATGGCCGTCGTGCCGACGGGTACGTTGCACCCGGTCGTGAGGCCGTTGTGCATGTTGGCGTCGCTCGTGTTGATGAGGATCGGCAGGGCCGACTTGCGGAACTTGATGCCGCCGAACTGCGCGCTGGTCAGGCCCGTGACCGCCGGGAAGCTCTTGGTCGTGCCGGCGCTCGACGACACGAAGGTCATCGCGTCGCCGGTGAGCAGCCACCACAGCGCGGGCACCGTGCCCTCGGGGTAGCTGCCGCCCGGGGTGGTCTTGGTGAGCTTGCCCGCCGCCGCGATGGCGTCGGCGGTGGTGGTGGTGATGTCGCTGCCGGTCGTCTTCCCGTTCGGGAACCAGACGAAGCTGTCGCCCGCCGAGTCGCCCCACGGCTTGGAGAGCGCGTCGTCGTATCCCACCACGCCGAGCCCGAGGTCGGGGATCTTGGCGGCGAGCCCGGGGATGATCTTGCTCGCGATGCTCGACGCGAGGTTGGCCTCGATGCCGTCCATCGAGGTCGTGGTGTCGATGGCGAAGGCGACGTCGGCCTGGTTCAGCTTGGTCGAGAGCGCGAGCGGGGTGGAAGCCGGAGACGGCTTGGCGCTGCCGTCGACCGAGTAGGGCTCGATGAAGAAGAACTTGCCGGCCTTGTAGGGGTCGGTCGTCGGGTCCTTTGCGGCGGCCACGCCGAGCAGCGCGACCTCGCCGAGATCGCCGACGCCGTCGCCGTCCGTGTCGCCCTTGAGGCGGTTGGTCTCGGTCGCGCCCACGAGGCAGTCGCCGTTCAGGTCTTCCTTGCCGTCGGCGAGGAAGTCGTTGTCGCTGTCGAGATCGAGGTAGTCGGGGATGCCGTCGCCGTCGGTGTCGGCGAGGGGCTTGGTCACGTCGGCCGCGGTCGGCGTGGCGCTGCCGCGGGCCTCGCAGCTGTCGGGCACGCCGTCGCCATCGCTGTCCTTGTCGCGGAAGGCGGGGATCTTGTCGCCGTCGGGGTCGGTGACGCCGTCGTCGAGATCGAGGATGAAATCGCCGTCGCTGTCGACGTCGTACACGTCGGGGATGCCGTCGCCATCGGTGTCGACGAGCCCGACGTACTTGCCCGTGTCGTCCTTGAGCTCCGCGGCGTCGGCGAGGCCGATGGACTTGTCGGCCTTGCTGCTGTCGTGGTCGTTGTCGAAGTCGACGAAGTCGGGCACGCCGTCGCCGTCGAAGTCGTAGGGCACGCCCACGACGCACGCGGGGTAACCGAGCTTGGTGAGCACGGCGGCCGGCGGGCACACCTCCTCCTTGTCGGGGAGGCCGTTGCCGTCGGAGTCGAGGTCCTGGAAGTTGGGCACGCCGTCGCCGTCGGCGTCGTTGCCCTCGACGCTCGGGTCGCAGCCCGCCGTGCGCCACTCGAGCTTGTCGGGGATGCCGTCGCCGTCGCTGTCGTCGTCGAGGTAGTCGGGGGTGCCGTCCTTGTCGGTGTCGACGGCACCGGCCGGCGCGTAGCGGCCCTCGACCGAGTCGGGGATGCCGTCGCAGTCGGTGTCGAGACCGCACGTCGCGCACGCGCTGCCATCGGGGCCGGTGTCGATCGGACCGGGGCCACCGCCGGTGTCCGCGCCCGTGTCGGTCGCGCCCGTGTCGCCGCCCCCCGTGTCGCCTCCACCCGTGTCGGTCGTCTCTTCCTCGGCGTCCTTCACCGAGCCGTCGTCGAGCAGATCGGTGGCGCCGGTGGCGCCTCCGCAACCGAGCCAACCAAGGACCGCGAAGAGAGCCAAGGAGCGACGCATGGTCGACGATCATGACCGATCGCAAGGGCCGTGTCAGCGGTACGACATTGTCTCTTCGCGCGGTGGCCGCTCTGGCCAAAGGCGTCAGGGGCGCCAGATCCAGCCGGTGATCGCGAATCGACCGTCGGGGAACGCCCCGGACGGCACGCGGACGGGCAGGACCTCGTGCTCGAGCTCGCTCGGGAAGAAGACGGTCGTCCCGTCCTCCGGGTCGATCTCGAGCGCCCCGCCGCCTGGCGCGACCACCCGCAACGCGCCGCCCTCGAACGGACGCGGACGCCGCGAGACGTAGTGGACATAGGAGAGCACGCGGCGCTCGACATCGGGGCCGCGCGAGTCGGTGTGGAGCTTGTAGAAGCCGCCGTCGCCGTAGAGCGCCAGCTGGCACTCGAGGGACGCGATGGTGGCGAGCGAGGCGACGCCGAGCCTCGTCGCGACCTCGGCGGCGATCGCGCGCACGCGTTCCCCCACGAGCAGGCCGCTCGCGGGCGGGTCGTAGACGATGCTGCCGCTCCGCCAGTCCTCGCGGGCGCCGCTGATGCTCGCGTCGACGAACTTCGGTTCCAGCGCGAAGCAGTCGTCGGCCAGGGCACGCTGCTCGGAGTCCGACAGGAGGCCGTGCGCTCGCACGACGACCGGCGCTCCGGAGGCGGTGGTGAGGGTCTCGAGATGCATGGGCGCGCCGCCAGGGTACCCTGCGCCTGTGGCGGAGGCCTGGTCCATCTACGTGCTCGCCTGCGGCGACGGGAGCCTCTACACGGGCATCGCGCTCGACGTCTCGGCGCGCTTCGATGCGCACGAGCGCGGCCAGGGCGCGCGCTACACGCGGGGCCGAGGGCCGCTCGAGCTGCTCGCCAAGGCGCGGATCGGCGAACGAGGCGAAGCGCTCTCGATCGAGTACGCCTTCAAGCAGCTGTCACGGCCGGAGAAGGACGCGATCCTGGCGCGCCCGCGCGGGCTCGTCGGGTTCGTTCGGCGCACGCGCAGCGTCTGAGCGGTTGCGCCGAGTTCGGATGCGACCGCGCGGTGGTGTCACGAACACGCTCGTGGCAGGTTCGCGCGATGGACCGCGATGAGGCGCGCGCCCTGCTAGGGGTCGATGCCGACGCATCGGGCGACCAGCTTCGCCGCGCGTATCTCCGCGCGGTGCGAAGACACCCAGCCGAGCGCGACCCGGAGGGGTTCAAGCGCGTGCGCGCCGCGTACGAGCTGTTGACCGAGCAGGGCACCCCAGGTCTCGGCGGCGAGCCCCCGAAGCCGACCGTGCGACTCGTCGCGGTGGTGCCGGCCACCCCCCCTCGCGACGAGACGACTGCGGAAGCAGCTCCGATCGCAGCCCCCTACCGCGAGGACCCGCGCGAGAGTCTCAGGATCGTCGTCGCCGCGCTCGAGGCGGGGCACCCCGTCCGGGCCGCCCGGCTCTATCGCGAGGGTCTCGAGAAGCTCGTCGAGTTCGGCATGCTCACCGTGGAGCTGGGCGACGACATCGCCCTCGCCTTGTTCCAGGGCGCCAAGGGTCGGGCGGGAAGGGCGCAGGTGCAGGTGGTGTCGGAGCTCGTCGCCGGTCGCGGCATGGCCCATCGGGTCGCGGCGAGTCCGCGGGGCCTCCTGCACGCGGCGATCCGCGACCTCGCGCAGGTGAGCCTCACGCTCCCGACCCACCTCGTGGTCGGGCTCGCCGGTGCTCTGGCCGGTGCGGACGCCCCGAGCGTGCGCGGGCTACGAACCGACAGCCTCGTCTCCAAGGCCCTGCGCGCTCACGCCGCACTGGACGCCCTGATCCCGCGCGCACCGGTCGCGCCGAGGCAAACCTCCCTTCCCGGACAGGGCTGGCTTCGTTGGTGGCCGCTGCTTCCCTTTGCACCTCTGTTCGTGCGGTGTCTGTCCTCCGGGGTCCCCTCTTCACCTCTGCCATCGTTCGATCCGGCACCTCCCGTCCATGCAACGGCGCCGAACGTGTTGCCCTACAACGTCGAGCCCCGCGCCCCGTCGCCGACTCCTCTCGCCGATCCCATCTCGTCCACGCCTGCGCTGGTGCCCAGCGTCGCGCCCCTCGCCCTGCCTGGCCTTCCGCCGAGGAAGGAGAGCTTCTCGAGCGTCGGGAGTGCGCTCTCCCTCGAGGCGCTACGCGAGGAGCGCCCGATTCTCTACAAGCTGGGCATGGATCTGAAGAGCGCCAAGGACTGCGAGGCGGCTCGGCGCCTGCGCGCCCTCGTCGCCGCCGAGCTCGTCGACCCGGTCCCGTCCTTGCCCGCCGCGAGGGCAGCCGTGGCGTTCGTCGATCGCGCGTGCGGCGCAGGAAGCGAGGGCAAGTGAGCGCGCCCATCCTCGGCATCGACCTCGGCACGACGTACTCGCTGGTGTCCGTGCTCCAGGCAGGCGTGCCTCTCGTGCTCTCGAACGCGCTCGGCGAGAAGCTGACGCCCAGCGCCGTGAGCGTCGACGCCGATGGCACCTTCCTCGTCGGTGCGCCGGCCCGGGCGCGCGCGACGACCCATCCAGCCGCGACCGCGCTCGCCTTCAAGCGGGACATGGGCACCACGCGCACCTACAGGCTCGGCGATCATGAGCTGACCCCGATCCAGCTCTCGGCGCTCGTGCTCCGACACCTGCGCGAGGTCGCCGAGACAGCGCTCGGCATGCCGATCGCCGAAGCCGTCGTCACCGTCCCCGCATACTTCGGCGACGCGCAACGCAACGCCACGCGCGACGCGGGCCGGCTGGCGGGGTTGACGGTGGAGCGCATCATCAACGAGCCGACCGCGGCGGCGCTCGCCTATGGCCTCCACCAGCGCGACCGGGAAATCAAGGCGGTCGTGCTCGATCTCGGCGGGGGCACGTTCGACGTGACGGTCCTCGAGATCATCGAGGGCGTCATCGAGATCCAGTCGTCGGCCGGCGATGCGCGCCTCGGCGGAGAAGACTTCGACGATCTGCTCGCGGCCCACCTCGCATCGCAGGCCAGGGAGGCCGGCGTCCATGTCGAGGACGCCGAGGCCAGCGCCCGGCTGAGGGTGGCGGCCGAGGCGGCCAAGCGGCGGCTCTCGAACGAGGCCGAGGCACCCATCGCGTTGCCTGGCATGCCGGGCGTTCGAGGTCGCGTCGATTTCGCGGCGAAGGTCTCGCGCGCCGAAGCCGAGGAGCTGTGGGCGCCGCTCGTCCCCCGGCTGCGTGGGCCCATCCTGCGTGCGTTGCACGACGCCAAGCGGCGACCCGAGGACATCGACGAGGTCCTCCTCGTCGGCGGCTCCACGCGCATGCCGCTCGTCGGGCGCCTCGCCGCCGAGCTGTTCAGCCGCATCCCGCTCCGCACGCTCCCGCCGGACGAGGCGGTCGCGATGGGGGCCGCGATCCAGGCCGCGCTCAAGGCGGGAGACGCCTCGATCGAGGACGTCGTCGTGACCGATGTGGCCCCGTTCTCGTTGGGCGTGGAGATCACCCGGGTCCACCAAGAGCGGCAGGTGGCCGGCTTCTTTTCGCCCATCCTCGAGCGCGGCACGGTGATCCCGGCGAGCCGCGAGGCCACCTATCACCCCATCCAGGAGTGGCAAGACCGGATCGAGCTCAAGATCTATCAGGGCGAGCACGCCCTCGTCCGTGACAACCAGCCCCTCGGCACGCTGCTCGTGAAGGGCATCCCTCCGATGGGCCAGGAGCGCGGGGTGACCGTGCGCTTCACCTACGATCTCAATGGCATCCTCGAGGTCGACGCCACGGTGCTGTCCACGGGCGCCACCACCCAGCTCGTGGTCGAGTCCGGCACGCAGAAGCTCGACGCCAAGGCGCTCACCGCGGCGCGCAAGGCGATGGCGAAGCTGAAGGTCCACCCCGCGGAGCTGCTTCCGAACCAGACCGCCCTCGCCCGCGCCGACGCGCTCTTCGTCGAGCTACGTGGTGAGCTGCGCGAGTACCTCGGCGGGTTCATCGCCGACTTCCGGCTCGCGCTCGATCGGCAGGACCCGCCGCGCATCGACGAGGCGCGGGAGCGGCTGAACGCGGTCCGTATCCAGATCGGGCAGCTCGGCGACCGCAGCCGCTAGAGCTTCTTGCCGGGCAGGAGCGCGCAGTGGCCGGCGATGCACCGGGCGGCGGCGGTGCCGGCGTCGCACTGGGGCACCGGACAGTCGCGCATCAGCTTGGTGTCGGCGCAGTAGGCGAGGAACACCTTGGCCCACGACAGCGACGACGCGACGGTGCCCCCGCAGCCGAGGCAGCAGCGCCAGTCCGGGTCGACGAAGTGATCGAGGGCCACGCAGTCCGCGTGCGTGGCGCACGCGTCGTCGAACGGCGGCGGCTCGGGCACGCTGCCGGTGGGCGCGGGTGAGGGTGCCAGAGAGGCCGGCACCGAGGCCGTGACCACCAGCGACGCCGAGGGAGCCAGCCCCGCCTCGACGACGCTCGGCGCCTGGCTCTTGCACCCGACGACAAAAAGCCCGAAGGCGCACGCTCGAACGAGCGCGCGCCCCGGGACGAAAGACAGCGATCGAAGGCGAGCCCACCGCGTGGCGGAGCCCGCCGCGATCACTTCTTGCCCTTGACCTTGGCCTTCTTGTCGCCGGAGTGACCGTGGAACGTGCGGGTCGGCGCGAACTCGCCGAGCTTGTGCCCGACCATGTTCTCGGTGACGAACACCGGCACGAACTTGCGGCCGTTGTGGACCGCGAAGGTGAGGCCGATCGCATCGGGGACGATCGTCGAACGCCGCGACCAGGTCTTGATGACCTTCTTGTTCTTGGTCTTCACCGCCTCCTCGATCTTCTCGAGGAGGTGGCCGTCGATGAAGGGGCCCTTCTTTACGGAACGGGGCATCTCTCTGACTCCTACTTGCGGCGCTTGATGATCATCGAGTCGGTGCGCTTGTTGTTGCGCGTCTTCTTGCCCTTGGAGAGCTGACCCCAAGGCGAGCACGGATGGCGCCCACCAGAGGTACGGCCCTCGCCTCCACCCATCGGGTGATCGACCGGGTTCATCGTCACGCCGCGGTTGTGCGGGCGGCGACCGAGCCAGCGCGAACGACCGGCCTTGCCGAGCGAGACGTGCAGGTGCTCGATGTTGGAGACCTGACCGACCGTCGCGCGGCAGTCGAGGTGCACCTTGCGGATCTCGCCCGAGGGCAGGCGGATCTGGGCGTAGTCGCCGTCCTTGGCCATCACCTGGGCGGCGACGCCGGCGGAGCGAGCGAGCTGGCCGCCCTTGCCGATCTTCATCTCGACCGCGTGGACCGCGGTGCCGAGCGGGATGTGGCGGAGGGTCAGCGAGTTGCCGGGCTTGATGTCGGCGTTGCGCGACGCGACGATCTTGTCGCCCACCTTGAGGCCGTCGGGGGCGAGGATGTAGCGCTTCTCGCCGTCGACGTAGTGGAGGAGCGCGATGCGCCCCGTGCGGTTGGGATCGTACTCGAGCGCGGCGACGGTGGCGGGGATGCCGATCTTGTCGCGGCGGAAGTCGAGGACGCGGAAGCGACGCTTGTGGCCGCCGCCACGGAAGCGCGTGGTGATGCGCCCGTGCTGGTTACGACCACCGGTCGACTTGCGGACCTCGAGCAGGCTGCGCTCGGGGGCCTTCTTGGACAGATCGCTGAAGTCGTAGTCGTTGTAGAAACGACGCGACGGCGAGGTCGGCTTGTAGGACTTGACGGCCATCGGACTACTCCTCGCTGCCGCTGAAGAACTTGATCGCGTCACCCTGCTTGAGGGTCACGATCGCCTTCTTCCAGTTCTGGGTCTTGGCAACACCCCGGCCCATGCGGCGCATCTTGCCCCGCACGATCAGCGTGTTGACATCGGTGACCGTCACCTTGAACAGGGACTGCACCGCGTTCTTGATCTCGATCTTGTTGGCGCGGAGGGCGACCTCGAACGAGAACTTGTTCGAGTTCTCCTGCGCGATGCGGGCCTTCTCCGTGAGGAGGATCGGCCGCTTGATGATCTGCTCGGGCGTCATCGTAACTGCTCCTTCAGCTCAGACGCGCAGGCAGCGCGCTTCGAGGGCCTTCGCCGCGTCCTGGGACAAGACCAGGTGGTCGTGGCGGAGGATGTCGTAGACGTTCACGCCCTCGGGGGGCAGCACGGTGTGCTTCTCGAGGTTGCGCGCGGAGAGACGCAGGGCGTCGTTCTCCTTGGCATCGACGAGGAGCGCCGAAGACTCGACCTTGAGGAGGTTGAGCGCCGAGACGAGGCCCTTGGTGCGGATCTCGTCGAGCTTGAGCGCGTCGACCACGACCAGGCGGCCTTCCTTCGCGAGGAGCGAGAGCGCGCTCTTGAGCGCGCCGACGCGGACCTGGCGCGGCGGACGGTAGGACCAGTCACGCGGGGTCGGCGGGTGCGCGCGACCACCACCGACGTACACGGGGGCGCGGATCGAGCCGTGGCGCGAGCGCCCCGTGCCCTTCTGCTTGTAGAGCTTCTTGCTCGAGCCGGAGACCTCCGAGCGGGTCTTTGCCGACTGGGTCCCGGCGCGCCGGCTGGCGAGCTGCGCCTTGACCACTTCGTAGTGGAGCTGTTCCTTGACCTCGGCGCCGAACACTGCGTCGGAGAGCTCGATCTCTCCGGTCTTCTCGCGCTTGAGGTTGAAGACGTCGAACTTCATGGCGGCCTCTCTTCTCAGGACTTGATTTCGACGTCGACGCCGGCCGAGAGGTCGAGCTTCATCAGCGCGTCGAGGGTCTGCTGGGTCGGCTCGAGGATGTCGAGCAGACGCTTGTGGGTGCGGATCTCGAACTGCTCGCGCGACTTCTTGTCGACGTGCGGTCCGCGCAGGACGGTGTAGCGCGAGATGTGCGTCGGGAGCGGGATGGGCCCCGCGACCTTCGCGCCGGTGCGCTTGGCGGTCTCGACGATGTCGTTGGTCGACTTGTCGAGGAGCTGGTGGTCGAACGCCTTGAGGCGGATACGGATTTTCGCGGTCATCTTCTTCTCTCCGGCCGTCAGGCCCCCTTCACCTTGGCGACGATTTCTTCCTGGATGGCGCCCGGCACCTGCGCGTAGTGGCTGAAGTGCATCGAGTACGTGGCGCGACCCTGGGTCTTGCTGCGCAGATCGGTCGAGTAACCGAACATCTGCGCGAGCGGCACTTCGCTGTCGATGATCTGCGCGTTGCCGCGCTGGACCATGCCGTTGATCTTGCCGCGACGGGAGTTCAGGTCGCCGATGACGTCGCCCATGTACATCTCGGGGACGGTCACTTCGACCTTCATGAGCGGCTCGAGGAGCACGAGGCCCGCCTTCTTGGCGCCCTCCTGGAAGGCCATCGAACCGGCGATCTCGAAGGCGCCCGTCGACGAGTCGACGTCGTGGTAGGTGCCGTCGTAGAGGGTGACCTTGCAGTCGATGCACGGGTAGCCGGCGAGGACGCCGCGCTCCATGGCCTCCTTGATGCCCTTCTCGACCGCCGGGATGAACTCCTTCGGGATCGCGCCGCCGACGACGGCGTTCTCGAAGACGTAGCCCGCGCTGCGCTCGGAGGGCTCGAGGTGGATGCGCACGTGGCCGTACTGGCCGCGACCACCGGACTGCTTGGCGTACTTCATGTCGATGCTCTCGACACGACGCGTGATGGTCTCGCGGTAGGCGACCTCGGGGCGGCCGACGTTGCACTCCACCTTGAACTCGCGGCGGAGGCGGTCGACGATGATCTCGAGGTGCAGCTCGCCCATGCCGGCGATGATGGTCTGCCCCGTCTCCTCGTCGGTGTAGGCGCGGAAGCTCGGGTCCTCGTAGGCGAGCTTCATGAGGCCGACGCCGAGCTTCTCGAGGTCGCCCTTGCTCTTCGGCTCGATGGCGACGTTGATGACCGGCTCCGGGAAGACCATCTTCTCGAGGATGACGGGCTTGTCCTCGTCGCACAGCGTGTCGCCGGTGCGGGTGTCCTTGAGGCCGACGGCCGCGTAGATGTTGCCGGCGTAGGCTTCCTTGAGCTCCTCGCGCTTGTTGGCGTGCATCTGGAGGATGCGGCCGATGCGCTCGCGCTTGCCGCGGGTGCTGTTCATCACCATCGTGCCGCTGTCGAGGCGGCCCGAGTACACGCGGAAGAACGTGAGGTTGCCGTGCGGGTCGTTGATGATCTTGAACGCCAGCGCCGAGAAGGGCTGGTCGTCGTCGGCCTTGCGCTCGACCGGGTCGCCGCTGGGCTTGTCGGGGTTGATGCCCTCGATGGCCGGCAGGTCGAGCGGCGAGGGGAGGTACTCGACGACGGCGTCGAGCATCATCTGGACGCCCTTGTTCTTGAAGGCGGAGCCGCAGACGACGGGGACGAGCTTGAAGGCGATCGTGCCGGCGCGGAGGGCGCGCTTGAGGTCGGCCTCGGTGATGCTCGCGATGTCACCCGCGAGGTACTTCTCCATGATCGACTCGTCGACGTCGGCGCAGGCCTCGACGAGCGCGTCGCGCATCTTCTTGCAGATGCCCTCGATGTCGGCCGGGATGGGCTTCCAGTCGAACTTCTGGCCCTTGGACTCCTCGTCGAAGATCGCCGCTTCCATGCGGATCAGGTCGACGATGCCCTTGTGCTGGTCCTCTTCGCCGACCGGCCACTGGATGGCGACGGCGTTGGTCCCGAGCTTCTCCTTCATGGAGTCGAGGCACATCTGGAAGGACGCGCCCGTCTTGTCCATCTTGTTGATGAACGCGATGCGGGGGACCTTGTAACGGTCGGCCTGGCGCCAGACCGTCTCGGACTGGGGCTCGACGCCGTTGCCGCCGTCGAACACCGCGACCGCGCCGTCGAGCACGCGGAGCGAGCGCTCCACCTCGATGGTGAAGTCGACGTGTCCGGGCGTGTCGATGATGTTGACCTTGTGCTGGATGCCGCCGTAGGGGCCCGCGACCGGCTTCCAGAAGCAGGTGGTGGCCGCCGACGTGATCGTGATCCCGCGCTCCTGCTCCTGGACCATGTAGTCCATGGTCGCAGCGCCCTCGTGGACCTCACCGATCTTGTAGTTGATGCCGGTGTAGTAGAGGACACGCTCGGTCGTCGTGGTCTTGCCCGCATCGATGTGGGCCATGATGCCGATGTTGCGGAGTCTCTCGAGCGGGAAATCGCGGGCCATGCGTCGTGCGTCCTTGGTTCCAGGGGGGCTTCGTTCAAACGAAAACCCTCCCCCGACTTTCGCCCGCTGTTGGTGGGCTACTTCGTGTCGGAGGGAGGGTCCGGGGGGAGCTTCGGCCGTCCGCGAGGGACGGTGCTCGAGGGGCTACACCCGGTCTCTATGTGAAGAAGTTCATCTCTTGTTCGGGAGGCTCTTTTTTCGGGAGACGGCGTCAGCCAATCACCTAGCGCCAGATCACCAACGATAGTGCGCGAACGCCTTGTTGGCGTCGGCCATCTTGTGCGTGTCGTCGCGCTTCTTGACGCTGTTGCCGCGGAGCTGCGAGGCGTCCATCAGCTCGCCAGCGAGGCGCTCACGCATCGTCTTCTCGCCACGGTCGCGGGCGTACTGGACGATCCAGCGCATCGCGAGGGCCACGCGACGCTCGGGCCGCACCTCGACGGGGACCTGGTAGGTCGCGCCGCCGACGCGCCGGCTCTTCACTTCGAGCTTCGGCTTGACGTTGTCCATCGCCTTCTTGAAGACCTCGACCGGGTCCTCCTTGAAGCGGGTCTTCACGACCTCGAGCGCACCGTAGACGATACCCTCGGCGACCGCCTTCTTGCCGTCGACCATGACGGTGTTCATGAACTTGGCGATCAGCTTGTCCTTGTACTTCGGGTCCGGGTTGATCCGGCGCTTGGGGACTTCGCGACGACGGGGCATCTTGGTCTCTTCAGCTAGAGGTCTGAGGTATCGGAATCAGAGGCTCGGGGAGCTCAGGTCTTCGGGCGCTTGACGCCGTACTTGCTGCGCTTGCGGTTGCGGGTCGCCTTGTTGGTCGAACTCGGGCCCGCGGCGCCGGAGGCGTCGAGCGTGCCGCGGACGACGTGGTAGCGCACACCGGGGAGGTCCTTGACGCGGCCGCCGCGGATGAGGACGACCGAGTGCTCCTGGAGGTTGTGTCCCTCGCCGGGGATGTAGGAGGTGACCTCCATCCCGTTGGTGAGACGCACGCGGCAGACCTTGCGGAGCGCCGAGTTCGGCTTCTTCGGCGTGGTCGTGTACACGCGGACGCAGACGCCGCGCTTCTGCGGGCAGGACTTGAGCGCGGGGGAAGCCGTCTTGTTCTTGAGGACTTCGCGGCCTTGGTGCACGAGCTGATTGATCGTCGGCATGGTCTTCGGCGTCTCGTGTGCGTCTCGGGGAAGGGTGAGGCCGTGGGACCCTCGAGAGGGATCCAGGGCAGCCCCCGTGGGACAGGGGGGCGCGAACTCTACTGGCCTCCGCGCGGCTGTCAAGGCGGTGCGTGCCTGACGCTGATTCTGGCCAGAAACGTTCGTTCCGTGGTCAACTGTCTGGAGCCCGCTTGGCCAACGCTCTCTCCCCCGGCAGTCGGCTGGACCGCTACGAAATCCTCGGCCTCTTGGCCGAGGGTGGCATGGCGAGCGTCCGCCTCGCACGCATGACGGGCACGCGCGGGTTCGAGAAGCTCGTCGCCATCAAGACCATCAAGGTCGAGTTCGGTCGCGACAAGGAGTTCGAGCACATGTTCCTCGACGAGGCGCGCATCGCCTCGCGCGTGGAGCACCCGAACGTCGCGCAGATCATCGACCTCGGCGAGGTGAACGGCGTCCTCTACCTGGTGATGGAGCTGGTCGACGGCGACGCCCTCTCGCGGCTGCGCATGGCGGTCACCAAGGCGCAGGGCCAGTTCCCCGTCGGCATCGCGCTCCGCATCATGGCCGACACGTGCGCGGGGCTGCACGCGGCGCACGAGCTCCGCGACGACCATGGTCAGCCGCTCGAGGTCGTGCACCGCGACGTCTCGCCGCAGAACATCCTCGTGAGCACGCGCGGCGCCATCAAGCTGATCGACTTCGGCATCGTGAAGGCCAAGAACCGCATGCTCGCCGAGACCGAGGCGGGCACGTTCAAGGGCAAGATCCACTACATGCCGCCCGAGCAGGCGCTCACCGGCAAGGTCGACCGCCGCGTGGACGTGTGGGCCGTGGGCGCGTGCCTCCAGTACCTGCTCACCGGGCGCAAGCCCTACGAGCCGCTCGGCGAGGCCGACGTCATCCAGCAGCTCATGCACGGGCAGCCGCCGAACCCGCTCGGCCCCGAGTATCCCGAGATCGTCCGCGCGATCCTGCAGGCCTGCCTCGCCCCCGACCCGCGCTATCGCTTCGAGAGCGCCTCCGCCTTGCAGCGCGCGCTCGAGGGCGCGCTCTCCGAGCTGCGCATGCCGACCACGAGCGACGACGTGGCCGCGTTCACGAGGCAGTACCTCCACGAGAGCCACGACAAGCGGCGCGCGTTCATCCAGCAGGCCCTCGAGCGTGCCGCCCAGCGCGCCGCGGGCACTGGCAACGCCTACGCCGACGCGCCGCCACCGTCCTTCGCGCGGCCCAGCATGCCGACGGCCAGCAGCCCGATCCACCACCGTGAGGGCACGCGCTCCGGCTACGACCCGCTCGAGCCCACGCCCCCGCCGATCTCGCCGACGCTCAAGGCGACGCAGCTCGCCACGGGGTTGCCGGTGGCGCCCGTCTCGATCCGACAGCCCTTCGCCGCGACGGCGGTGGCGGTTCGCGAGAGCGAGCTCCCGGTCGAGGTCGGGCCCACCTTCCCCGCCGCGCTCGCGATCGGTCGCCCGGTCGGCGGCCCCTACCCCGCGCCGCCGCCGGCGTTCGACGCGCCGCCGTCGCAGCCGATCCCGATGGCGGAGCCGATCCCCACGTACGAGGGCGTGCGGGCCGACGGCGCGCCCACCTCGAACCCTCACCAGACCTCGGCGCCCCCCACCACCGTCAGCACCAACAAGTCGAACCGCGGCCGCACGATCCTGATCGTGCTCGCGGTGCTCATCGTGGTGCAGGCGGCGGTGATCGGCGTGCTCTACTGGAAAGACCTTTTCGGCAAGTAGCCACGCCGAGAGAGAGGATGACTGCGATGAAGCGGGTGGGGCTCCTGGTCGGGCGCGAACGCAGCTTCCCCGACGCGTTGATCGCCGAGATCGCCCGTCGTGAGGCCGGGGTGGTCGGCGAGTACGTGACGATCGACCTCACGCGGGTCGACGTGCCCCCGGCCTACGAGGTGCTGATCGACCGCATCAGCCACGACATCGCCTGCTACCAGCCGGTGCTCAAGCTCGCGGCCCTCGCCGGCTCCCACGTCATCAACAACCCCTTCTTCCGCATCGCGGACGACAAGGCGTTCGGGACGGCGCTCGCCGCCCGCCTCGGCGTGCCGGTGCCCAGGACCTACGTCCTGCCGTCGAAGACCTACGGCGACGACGTGTCGGAGGCCTCGCTCAAGAACCTCGCCTACCCGCTCGACTGGGACGGCATGTGCAAGGAACTCGGCTTCCCGATGTTCCTGAAGCCGCACTGGGGCGGCGGCTTCCGCGACGTCTACCGGGTCACGAGCAAGGACGACCTCCTGCGGACCTACGACCGCACGGGGCGCAACACGATGATCGTCCAGGAGGCGATCGAGTGGAGCCAGTACGTGCGGTGCGTGGTGGTCGGCAAGAAGCGGGTGCTGGCGCTCCCGTGGGACCCGCGCCTCTCGCACTTCGAGCGCTACCGCGGCGCGCGGCAGTCGATGCCCCCGCTCTCGGACGAGCTCGTGGCCACCTGCGAGGCCCACGCCCGCACCCTGTGCGAGGCGCTCGGCTACGACATGAACACGGTGGAGTTCGGGGTCCGCGACGGCGTGCCGTACGCCATCGACTTCATGAACTCGGCGCCCGACTTCGACGTGTCCTCGCTCGGCGAGGAGAGCTTCTCGTGGGTCGTGCGCGCGATGACGGATCTCGTGGTGGAGCTCGCGCACGTGCCGCTCGCCCCGGTGCACCGCTGGGACGCGCTGCTCGGCCGTTAGCTCGTTGCTGGAGTACGCGCTCCGTTCACTTCAAGTGCGCGATCACCAGCTGGTGACGCTCCTCGACCAGCACGATCCCCGCCACCTTGCGCACGGCCGCGGCGTCCACCGGCTTGCCGGCGCCGACCCAGACGTCGACCACGCGGGCGCGCGGGTCGAGCGCGCGGGTGAGCGCGGCGGCCTTCACGTTCTTGTCGGCGAGGCCCACGTCGTCGTCGCCGAAGCCGCCGCCGCGGATCTTGTCGAGCAGCGTGCGCGTGCGCGCCACCGCCGGATCGACGTTGGCGTCGGCGGCGAGGGCGAGGACCACGAGCGCGTGGCGGCCGATGCCCCGGAGGAAGCGCACCTCGACCCTGGTGACGAAGGCGGAGAGCTCGGGCTCGAGCTTGGCCTGGAGGAGCGCGGCGAGCAGCGGCCCTGCGTCGCGGAGGCCGTCGTCGACGGGCACTGCGATCGCGAACCCGGTGCCGCCCTTGACCGTGCGCGCGTGGACGAGGCCCTTGGGGAGCATCCCCGGATCCTCGACGGGGCAGGTGCGCGACTCGCCGGCGCGGCGCGGGACCCAGCGCTCGGCCGCGCGCGCCACCTTGTTGGCCGCGCTCTCCGGCCCGACGACCGCGAGGCGCAGAGGCCCTCGCCGGAGCGTGGCGAGGCGCAGATCCGCGAGCTCGGGCGAGGCCTTGGCGACCGCCTCCAGCGTGCCGCGCGGGTCGAGCCAGCTCGGGTGCGCGGGCGCGAGCGAGCCGAGCGCCGACATCACGAGGTCGCCACCCTTCGGCGGAGCAGAGAGGAGCGCGAGGGTCTCGTTGCGCGCGGCGAGGAACGCCTCTCGCGGGAGCGGGGTGGCGAGGAACGCGCGGCCGAGAGCGTCACCGACGCGGTGGGCGAGGGCTTCGCTGGACTCACCCTCCTTGGGTGCGGCGTGCGCGAGGAGCCCGAGGCCGCTCGCGGTCGGCCACGGCTCGAGGGTCACACCGGCCGAGACCGAAGCCTTGAAAGGATCGGGCACGAACGCCGCGGCGAGCGCGTGCACGGCGAGCGCCCCCACGCCCGCGTCGCCGAGCCCCTCGTGGCCGGCGCCGCACGTCGACGCGAGCAACGCGACGACCTGACCCTGCCCGGCCTCGGCGCGACTCTTGAGCTCGAGCTCGGCGCGCGCCCCGGCGATGCGCGCCCGATCGAGCGCGGCGATCCACTTGGGGTGCAGGGGCGGCAGCACGATTTCGGGGGTGAGCTTCGTGCCACCGGCCAGCGCCCCCGGGCCGGCCACATAGGTGGGCGTGGTGATCGTGGCCTTGGGGGTGGTGCTGGGGAACGCCCACCACGCGGCGCGATCGGCGGCCTCGCGCGGGTCGCCGCCTCCGGCGATGGCAGCATTGGCAGCAGCCTCCTCGCTGGTGTGGATCGCCTCGACGGCGAGCGCGATCTCCTGGCGCGCGATGTCGACGGCGGTGGCGGCCTGCCCGAGCGCGCGCGACTCGTTCCATTCCTTGCTCGGGGGGGGCGCGACCTCGACCACCACGCACCCCCCCTCGGCGTGGGCAGCGCCGCGCACCGAGGCGAGCCCGAGGTCGTCGACCGCGCGGAGCCGGAGCGAGAGCGCGCCGGCGGGATCGGAGAGCACGGCGATCAGCGCGCCCACGTGCGCGCGGGGCAGCGCCGAAGCGGTGACGAGCACGCGATCCTGGGCGGCGAAGGTGAGGGTGGGGGCGTCGCTCGGGCTCGCGACGACGAGCGGCGCGCCCACCGGCAGCGCGGGGCGCGCGCGGAACGCGGTCGCGAAGGCCTCGGCCCCGACCATGCCGACGACGCCCACGCTGAGCCGATCGTGGCGCGCGAGCTCGACGCGCGCGGACTCCGCCACGGTGGCCAACGACTCCTTGGCAGGCGCCAGGTAGCCCAGCGGACGCGTCGGGCGATCGAGACACGCGGCCGGGATGCTCACCGCCGCGTCCTCGACGGGGCGCGCGCCATAGGCCTCGAGCGCCTGCTGCAGCGCCGGCAGATCTGCGCTGGCGACCGGCGTGGTCCACGCGGCGTCGACCTTGTCGGCGACGGCTTCGCTCAGCGAGCTCGTGAGGGCGCGCACCCGCGCGTAGCGGAGCCCCACGTGCACCTCGACGCCCGTGAAGCCGGCCGCGCCGAGGCGGCTCCCGATCAGCGCGCCGACCAGCGCGAGGCCGAGGCCTTCGCCGCGCACCTCGACGGCGACGGCCGACTGCGGATCGCCCTCGCGCCGCACGAGCGTGAGGCGTGGTCGACCGGTGGCCTGCACGACGGACACCGTCGGCGGCGTGCTGGCGCCCGCGCCGTGGACCCCTTGCGGCGGCCCACACGCCATGACGCCGAGCGCACACGGCGCGAGGCCGATCAGAGCTCGATGTCGGCGATCGACCGGGGGCACAACTTGACGGTGTAGAAGTAGTCGAGCACGCCGACCACCGATTTCAGCTTCTTGCCCTTGCTCACGTCGAGACCCTTGGTGTCGTGCACCGGGAAGAACTTGGACGAGAGCTTGGGGCCGTTGCGGTCGGAGTTGAAGATCGGCGCCTCGGGGCGGGTCGCGGTGAAGACGTCCATGACGGGGACGTCGCGCACCCGGACGAGCCGGCTGAAGAAGGGCAGCGCCTTCTTGGGATCGGTGAGCTCGTCGGCCGTGAGCTCGACCGGGGTGGGCTCGCTGCCCTCGCCGACCAGCGTGATCGCGCCGTTGGCGATCTGGGCGCTGAACATGCCCGCGTCGAACGGCGTGGAGCCCGGCGGACCGGTGAACGCGCTGAACGGACCGACGATCTCCACCCACTGGCCGGGCACGAGCTGCAGATCGGGCGGGGTCTTGGAGGGGCGGTAGAGGCGGAGCGCGGAGTAGGGCACGCCCTTGGGACCGTCCTGCTTCGGGTCCTGGACGAAGACGTCTCCGACGCCCTTGCCGTCGAAGGTCTCGTCGTAGGTGTCGACCGCGATGACGACGACACCCCTTGCGCGGAGGGTGGAGTCGTTCGCGATGCGGGTGCCCTCGCCGTTCTGCTTGGCGATCGGGTTGCCCGGCGGCTGCGGATTGACCTGCAGGCTGTTGAGATCGCCTCCGCCCGAGGAGCACGAGAGCCCCCCGACCGAGGCCAGGCACAGGAGCAGGATGCCGCGCGCGCGCATCGACTAGAGGTAGCACACCCTCCCGGCCCTTGGGATGATGGTGGTCGATGGCGCTGATCACGGCCGGGGTGACCGGGACCAACGGCAAGACGACGACCACCACGCTGCTGGCTGCGGCGCTGGCCACGGTGGCGCGCCCGGTCGCGCGGGTGACGACGCTCGGATTCTTCCTCGACGACGCCGAACAGGCCGTCACCAAGTCGGAGGCGGGGTTCCTCGAGGTGATGCGACGCGCAGAGGCTCGAGGCGCGCGGTTCGCGGCGATCGAGTACACGAGCGAGGCGCTCGCCCGCGGCTACGCGAAGACCTGGCCGGCGCGTGTCGCGGCGTTCACCAACCTGTCGCACGACCACCTCGACGCGCACGGGAGCCCCGAGCACTACCTCGCGAGCAAGGCCCAGCTGTTCATGCACCTGCCGGTGGGGGGCACCGCGATCCTGAACGGCTGCGACGAGGCGTGCGCGCTGCTCGCGGAGGTGGTGCCGGCGGGGGTCCCGATCGTCTGGTACGGCCTGCCGAGCCGCGGGGATCCTCACGCGGCCCTCGAGCTCGCCGCGGTAGAGGTCGAGGTCACGCTGGAGGGCACGCGGGTGTTGCTCGCGAACGGGCAGGAGATCACCACCCGCGCGATCGGGGAACCGTTCGCCGAGAACGCGCTCGCGGCCTACGGCGCGGCGCTCGCCCTCGGGGTGCCGGTCGAGGACGCCGCGGCGGCCATCGCTGCCGCTGCGCCGCCCGCCGGTCGCTTCGAGATCGTGTCTCGCGCGCCAAACGTGGTGGTCGACTATGCGCACTCCCCCGACGCGCTCGCGCGGACGGTCGCCACCGCGCGGCGGCTCTGCGCGGGGCGGCTGACCGTGGTGTTCGGCGCGGGGGGCAACCGCGATCGCGACAAGCGCGGGCCGATGGGGGCCGCCGCCGCCAGCGCCGATCGGGTGGTGCTCACGGCCGACAACCCGCGCGACGAAGACCCGCACGCGATCGCAGAGGCGCTGCGCGCGGGGCTGGTCGGCCACGGCGTGGTCGAGGAGATCCTCGACCGGGCGACCGCGATCACGACCGCCATCCGCGAGGCGGGGCCGCAGGATCTGGTGCTGATCGCGGGCAAGGGGCACGAGCGCGAACAGACGGTCGGGCACCGCAGGGTCCCCTTCGACGACCGCGCCGTCGCGCGCGCGGCCGTCGAGCGGTGACGTAGCGAGCACCCCGTGGCGCTCACTTCTGCTTCGCGCGGGCCTCTTCGAACTTGGCGTAGCACTCGTGGAACTTGCCGGCCTTCACGCAGATCTCGAAATCCGCGGTGAGCTTGTCGGCCTTGTCCTTGTTGGCCTTGGCGTCCTTCGCGTCCTCGGCGAACTTGATGCCCGCCTCGACCTCGTTGATCGCCTGCTTGACCAGGATGTGCGCGGTGACGCGGTGGCCGCCCTTGTTGGCGAGGGCCTTCTCGAGGTCTTCCTTGGCCTTCTTCAGGTTCTCGAGGGCCGACTCCATCTTCGGCTGCTCGACCTTCTTGTCGTCCTTCTTGTCACCGGCGCTCGCGGTGTGGATGGCCGAGGTACCGAGGGTGACGCCGAGGGCACAGGTGAGGACGGCGGTCGAGATCTTCCAGGGGTTCATCGAATCTCCTCCCAAGTTGGGTCGGGCCTCCGGGGCCCTCTTCATCGACGAGCGACGAACAGAAATGTTCATCGCGCGCCGGCTCCGAAGATAGCCTGCCTGCATGTCCCGCGAAGTACTGGAAGCGCTGCTCGCGGCCCGGGCCGTCCCCGCGCTGGCGGAGCTCCAGGCATACGTCCCCGATCAGGAAATCGTTCCCGTGCGGCTCGACGCCAACGAGGCGCCCGCGCTCCTGCCCACGTTGTCGGCGGAGGAGCGCGCGCTCTGGGACCGCACGCTCGCGGAGGTGGAGCCAGCGCGCTACCCCGACGTGCGCGCCCGCGCTCTTCGCACGGCAATGGCCCATCGCGGCGGGGTCGACCCCGAGGGCCTCGTCATCGGGTGCGGATCGGACGAGGTGATCGCCATCCTGCTGGCCGCGCTCGCGCGCCCCGTCTCGGGGCCGCCCAAGATCCTGATCCCGACGCCCACGTTCGTCATGTACCGGATCTCGGCGCGTGTGCACGGCTACGAGGTGTGCGAGGTGCCGCTCGATGCGCGGTGGGACCTCGATCGCGAGGCGATGCTCGCTGCGCTCGAGCGAGAGCGCCCGGCCGTGGTGTTCCTCGCGACCCCCAACAACCCCACCTCCGGGGCCTACGCGTACGAGTCGGTGGCGGCGATCGCCGAGGCCGCGGCGCGGCTCGATCCCCCCTCGCTCGTCGTGGTCGACGAGGCCTATCTCGCGTTCCGGCAGGCCGGCACGGACCCCTGGGTCGGCCGCACGGGACTCGAGCTGCTCGCGCGCCACGCGAACGTGGTCGTGCTGCGCACGCTCTCGAAGATCGGCCTCGCGGCGCTGCGCGTGGGGTACGCGGTCGCCCACCCGCTGCTCGCGCGCGAGCTCGAGAAGGCGCGGTTGCCCTACGACCTCCCCGCGCACTCGCAGGTCGCCGCGACCCTGGCGCTCGGGGCCCTCGCCCCGGCGATCGACCGGCACGTCGCCGCGATCGCCCGCGAACGCGGCCGCGTCGTGGCCGCGCTGCAGTCGCGATCGGGGGTCGAGTGCGACGCGGAGCGCACGCACGCGAACTTCGCCTGGGTGCGCGCGGACGGCGCCGCCGACCTCGCGGCAGGCCTCAAGCAGAAGGGCGTCCTCGTGCGCACCTTCAAGGCCTTCGCCGATCGCTTCCGGGTCTCGTTCGGATCCGAGGTAGAGAACGCCCGCTTCCTGGCGGCGCTGGGAGAGCTCCGATGACCGAACCCGTGACCGTCGGCGAGCTCCTGGCGCTCCTCGCCCACGATCTCAAGAACCCACTCGCCGCCGTGCTGACCAACCTCGCCTACGCGCGCGGGTTCGTCGACGCGCTGCCCCCCGAGGCGCAAGCCGAGGACGTGCGCGAGGCCCTCCTCGACGCGCGCCTGGCCTCCGAGTCGGTGCAGCGGTTCGTCAGCAACCTCGAGCTGCTGGCGATCGACTTCTCCGGCAGCACCAACCTGCGGCGCGACAGCCTCCCCCCGCTCGGGCTCGGCTCGCTGGTGGACGAGGCGGTCACGCGCCAGAAGCCCCACGCCGAGGCGCGCCGGATCAAGATCGACGTCCAGAGCGAGGCGTCGGTCGACGGCGCGCGGATCGACCAGGACAACGTGGTCCGCGCGATCGAGAACCTCGTCGCCAACGCCGTGCAGCACGCACCGTCGGGCAGCGCGGTGCTCGTGTCGATCGCGCGCGACGGGAGCGACGTCGTGGTCGACGTGATCGACGACGGATCGCAGGTGCCGCCGGAGCTCGAGGCCGCCGCGCAGACCGCGGAGGGGCAGGTCCGCCTCAAGGCCGACCCCCACGCACGGTACGGGCGCGGGGTGGGGCTGTTCGCGGCCGCGATCGCCGCGCGCCTCTCGGGAGGCCACATCGAGCTCGGGAGCCGCGGGGGAAAATCGCAGCTTCGCCTGCGAATCCCCCGCCACGACGGGGAGTGGTAGATAGGGGGGATGTCCTCCGCGCCCGAGACGACGGCCTCGACCGTCCTCATCGTCGACGACGAGAAGAACATCCGCCGCACCCTCACGATGGTGCTGGAGGGTGAGGGGTATCAGACCCTGGAGGCCGAGACGGCCGAGCAGGGCCTGCGCGTGCTGCACGCCCCCGATCGTCCGGTCGACCTCGTCATCATGGACGTCAAGCTGCCCGGCATGAGCGGGCTCGAGGCGCTCGAGAAGATCCGCGGCGACGAGGCTACCCGCACGCTGCCCGTGATCGTCATCAGCGGGCACGCCACCGTCCACGACGCGGTCGCCGCCATCAAGCTCGGCGCCTCCGACTTCTTCGAGAAGCCGCTGGCCCGCGAGCGCGTGCTGGTCTCGGTGCGCAACGTCCTCGACCGCGCGAACCTGTCCCGCGAGCTCACCGGCCTGCGGGCCGAGGCCCAGAAGCGCTACCAGATGATCGGGGCCTCGGCGCCCATGCGGAAGCTGTTCGGCGAGATCGAGAAGGTCGCCCCCACCAAGGCGAGCGTCCTCATCACCGGCGAGAGCGGCACCGGCAAGGAGCTGATCAGCCGCGCGATCCACGTGCTCTCGCCCCGCAAAGAGGCGCCGTTCGTGAAGGTGAACTGCGCCGCGATCCCGCGCGAGCTCATCGAGAGCGAGCTGTTCGGCCACGAGAAGGGCTCGTTCACCGGCGCCCAGGCCCGCAAGCGTGGCTTCTTCGAGCAGGCCCACGGCGGCACGCTGTTCCTCGACGAGATCGGCGACATGGAGCTGCAGGCCCAGGCCAAGGTGCTCCGCGCCCTGCAGCAGGGCGAGATCAGCCGCGTCGGCTCCGAGCACGTCATCCACGTCGACGTGCGCGTCCTCGCCGCGACCAACAAGGACCTCGAGGCCGAGGTGAAGGGCGGGCGGTTCCGCGAGGACCTGTTCTTCCGCTTGAACGTCTTCCCGATGAAGTCGCCCGGCCTCCGCGACCGCGCCGACGACATCCCCCTGCTCGCCCAGTCGTTCCTCGAGGAGTTCTGCCGCGAGAACGGCATCAAGGGCAAATCGTTCGACGACTCGGTGGTGCGCGCGCTCATGTCCCGCAAGTGGCCGGGCAACGTCCGCGAGCTCAAGAACGTGGTCGAGCGGGCCGCGATCCTCAGCAGCGAGGCCCGCATCACCGTCGCCGACCTGCCGGAAGACCCGCACGACAGCCCGTTCGACGACGACCGCGGCACGGATCCCGACCTGCTGGACGACGGCGACGACGACGCGGGCACCGGCCAGACGCCCCTGCCCCGGTTGAGTGGTGCGTCGCGGCTCCCGCTGCGCGAATACCGCGACAAGGTCGAGCGCGACTACATCGTCGACACCCTCCGCGAGCTCGAGTGGAACATCTCGCGCGCCGCGATCGTGCTCGGGGTGGAGCGCACGAACCTCCACAAGAAGATCCGGTCCTACGGCATCAAGCGTGGCGAAGGCTGAAGAGCACGGCGTAGCGCTCGCCCAGGCGGTGCCGGGCGCGGATCCGAACGAGGTGCTCGCGGGGATGACCCTCGCGGCGCGGGCGGTGCTCGTGCTGCGCAAGAAGGGCGCGAAGGTGGTCACCCTGGTGATCGACGAGGCCCGCGCCGACGTGGCCGAGAAGGCGCGCGCGGCCCTCGCGGCGCGCGGTGGCGGCGTGGAGCTCTCGGTGGCGCACGACGCTTCGGTGGCCGACGGCGCGAAGTGGGTCGAGCGCTACGACGTGATCGACGGCATCGCGGTGACCGACGCCGGGGGCAAGGCGCGCGCGTTCCACGCCCTCTTCGAGGCCTGCCGCAAGTCGGTGGACGGGATCGTGTCGCGGCACCTGAACCGGCACGTCTCGCTGTTCATCTCGCGCCGCATCGTGAACCTGCCGATCACGCCGAACCAGGTGAGCGTGATCACGCTGGCGCTCGGCATGGCGGCCGCGTGGTTCGTGGCGCAGGGCGGCTACAAGCAGGTGCTGCTCGGGGCGTTCCTCTTGCAGTGGAACTCGATCCTGGACGGCGTGGACGGCGAGCTCGCCCGCGTGCGCCACCAGGGGAGCAAGCTCGGGCAGTGGGTGGACACGCTGTCGGACGACTTCACGAACATCGTGTTCTGGACGAGCCTCGGGTTCGGCGCGAGGGGGATCCCCACGTTCGGTCCGTACCTCTTCTGGTGCGGCGTGGCAGCAGCTGTCAGCAACGCGGTGGTGGCGCTGATCTACTACGTGGAGCTGATCCGGATCGGCTCCGGAGATTTCTACGACATCTCGTGGAACATCCCGAAGGACGTGGAGCAGAAGACGCTGAAGCAGAAGCTGTTCGTGTTCTTCGCGTACGTGCTGAAGAAGGACTTCTTCATCCTGTTCTGCCTCGCGCTGGCCGCGGTCGGGGTGCTGCCGTTCGCCCTGCCGGTGCTGGCGGCGGGGGGGATAGGGACGATGGTGGCGGCGGGGAGCCGGGGGGTGAAGAGGGCGCTGGCGAAGGGCTAGCTAGCGGCCCCCTTCCTCGCCGCGCGGCGAGCCTGCGCGGTCCTGACCAGTCGCCACCGAATCACGCGCGACACAGTGTCCGGGAGCAGGCGTCGGCTTGGATACAGTGCGCCTCTCTTCGGGCAGTGCAGTGACCGCAGGGCTTCTGTTCGACGAACCGCGTTGCCAGTTCAGCTCGGTTGGGCGCAGCCCACACAGACGAATTCAGTAGTTACAGTCGTACAATTCAAGCTCATGAACACGCAGGCGATAGCGAGCGCGTCCAGGAGGTGTTGCAGACTCCAATTCAACGTCGACAACCCCACATCCAAAGTCAATACGGGCCGTGGAGTTGGGCGACCAATCGATCAAGTCTCCAACCAGCTCAATTCCATCGGCGACAACTCTAATGCCTCGCTCGTCTTCGCACTCAATCAAATCTTTCCCAAACAACAGGCGAGCCCGGATCTGCACCTCCACGTGTCGCACCGCACCTTCTGGCGGAGGCACTCCGATCCATACAGCTCTGCCTGCGCCGCACTTGGACTCGAACTCTATCAGGCATCTGGTGCCGTCAAGAACAATCTTTGTAGCAGCTATATCCATGGCTATTCATTGGCTGAACGGAACGCGATATCCGTATTGCCCACCATCATTGTATCCGTTAGCACGTGTGATGCGCATGGGCTTAAGAGCGCAGGTTGAGGACTTCATCCGTTAGCGCCATCTTTTGACGATTTGGATGGCAACTCTCCGTTGGATGGTTTGTTCGATGGACAGGCGGAAGGCCGCTCGGCTTCGTAGCCTTCGAGATGGCCCCTCCCGATGCGGCTCTGCGCAAGGCTGCGTACCTCCTCGCGCAGCTGCCGTCGGTCGACGCGGAGCTCAGGCGAGCGCAAAACACCTCGGCCGCCGTGCGGTAGCCGAGCGACGGACGCTGCCAGATGCGCCATTGACGATCCTCGCTGCCATCGTGACAGCCTGCAACAAGAGCCAGCATGCCTGCGCTAGGAAGCGTCCACTTTGCTCTGCGAGTTCTTGTGGTCCTATTCCTGGACTCACCATCCAATCTCGTCATCGGTCGCCTCCTCCCCCACCCGAACGACGGGAAGCTCGCCGAGTCCAGGCGCACGCGATGTCTCGAGGACCTCGGTCGTGGAGCGGACCACCGTTTGAACGCTGGTTCGGGCGTACCGCTGGCTCAGGTGATCGCCCCACGCCTGTGCAGACGACTCGCTGGCGCCTTCGATGACGAGGCAAGCCGGCCACTCGAACTCCGGGTCATCTTCTGGAAGGGACGGGTCCCTCAGCCAGACGGTGAAGAGGTACTTCATCGCTGCCACCACGGTTCTCGAAGGGTGGGTGAGGCCATCGCCTCCACGAGGGCCGTTCGGATCGAGGTGTCACCCTCTGCGTACTGCAGGATGGCGTCCGCTCGGGCCTCCACATCGAGAATCCAGTAACGGGGCATCCTCTCGCGGATGTCGACGACGTCCGCGGACATCACGACCAGCAGGAAGGGGCCCGCCTGGAGGGCCCGGCGGACCTCCTCAGCGACGTAGCGCACGTCATCCTCGACGCCGAGATCCAACCCCGTCGTCAGGACGACCTCGGTCTGCGGAGTCGCGAGGACCGCGATCGTCTGCCCGGGCGCTGCTTGTTCGGCGATCACCGATGGATCAATCGCCGAAAGGGCCCGTAGCGTCTCCCTGCTCTGTCGGGGCTCGAACATAGACCGCGAGGGAGGCCCGGAGTGAACACTCAAGCGGAACGAGCCGAGCTCCGAAGCGGCCCCCTCGAGGAAGGCCGCCGACACGTCCGCGAGCACGTGGGGTGGAAGCTTCGAGACGTCGATCGTGCAGTATTCGGCGAGGTGGAACCCGAGCCCGCGAAGGAACGGGCGGAAGAGAAGACGACTCGACAAGAGGCAGAGCCCGACGGCCGACGGCCCGCGGTATCCGCCCGTCCTCTCGAGCTCCAGGGCCGCACGTAGAGACGACGCCATCTTGAGCGGGATCTCGGTCCCCGCGACCACGTCGCGCGGCGCGCACCCGCTGTGGGGCCAGCAAATGCAGAACGGGGTCATCGCTCCTCCCTAGACCAACGATGGCCGCCCGAAGTCGGTCAAGTCAGCCCCCGTGTCACTGGCGATCTTCTCGAAGGCATCCACCCCGCTCGTCTCGACGTAGTCTGCCTCCGCGTCCGTGACCACGAAGGCTTCGAGTACGCGAATGTTCGTGCCCGTCACGACGTGGAACTCCTCGAGGTCCGGCACCGAGTAGGGCACGGTGAGGAACGCGGCAGACTTTCCCGTCGACGCGACGAACTGCGTCTCGACGCCGAAGCGAATCAGAACATCGCGCTTCATGCAGGAGTTGCGCAGCGCGAACAGCAGCGTGGCACCAAAGGTCTCGATGACGTCGGGAGCCCCTTCTGGGAAGACGTGAATGCACTCGACACGGGCCGGCATGAGCGACAGGTCGAAGGACGCCAACACGCGGCGGCCGGGCCAGTAGGGATACACGAAGCTGAGAAGCGTCAGCTCCACGCCATCAAACTCGAGTTCGATCGTGTCGGTGGCTCGACCATGGAAGAACCGGTGGTAGTGCTCGAGCAGAACGTCCATTCACTCAGCCTATGAGGTGCTGTCCGTCGAACTTCTTACGACACCCCTTCGAGTGTCGCTGGCCGGCGGCGCGCGTGCCAGCTGAACCAGCAACGAGCGCAGCGGAAGGCGACCTTGGCCGACGAGACCGTGTTCGCGCTCCCCTTGGCTTGGTAGAGCCCACCCATGAGGAGAGTCCTGTTGGCCGCGGCGTTGCTGCTGGGCTGCAAGCGTCACCACGGCCACGCGTGGGCCGCGCCCCCCAGCGCACCCGCAGAATCCCTGCGCGACGAGGCGCTCGCCGGCAGCAAGGCCGCCGACCACGTGCGCTCCCTCACCGACGAGGTGGGCCCCCGGCTCGCCGGGAGCGAAGGCGACGCCAAGGCCGTCGCCTGGGGCCTCGCGAAGATGAAGAGCCTCGGCCTGACCCACGTGCGCGCCGAGAAGGTCATGGTCCCCCGGTGGGTGCGCGGCGTGGAGACCGGCGCCGTCAGGGCCCCACACGCGCACGCGCTCACGTTGACCGCCCTCGGCGGCTCGGTGCCGACCCCCGAGGGTGGCCTCGAGGCCGAGGTCGTCGTCGTGGCGTCGCTCGAGGCGCTCGCCGCGCTGCCCGACGCGTCCGTGGCCGGCAAGATCGTCTTCTTCGACAAGCCGATGGAGCGCACCAAGGACGGCCTCGGGTACAGCCGCGCCGTCGACGTGCGCGGTCGCGGGCCCAGCGCCGCCGCGAAGAAGGGCGCCGTCGCGACGCTGGTGCGGTCGATCACGCCGTCCGTCGCGCGGCTCCCGCACACCGGCGGCCTGCGCTACGCGGACGGCGTCCCCGCGATCCCCGCCGCGGCGCTCGCGGTGCCGGACGCGATGCTGCTGCGCCGGCTCGCCGACGCCGGCCCCACCCGCGTGCGCCTCGTGCTCGGCTGCCACAAGGAGCCGGACGCGGAGTCGGCCAACGTCGTCGGCGAGGTCGAGGGCCGCAGCGCCAAGGACGAGATCGTGCTGCTCGGCGCGCACCTCGACTCGTGGGACCTCGGCACCGGCGCGCTCGACGACGGCGCAGGGGTGGGCGTCGTGCTGGAGGCGGGGCGGCTGCTCGCGGCGCGGCCCACGCACCCGCGGCGCACGGTGCGCGTCGTGCTGTTCGCGAACGAGGAGAACGGCCTCCGCGGCGGCGTCGCCTACGCGAAGGCGCACGAGGCCGAACTCGGCAAGCACGTGGTGGCGCTCGAGCTCGATCTCGGCACCGACAAGATCTTCCGCCTCGACGCGCTGGCGGCGCCGTCTGCCGACCCGAAGCTGCGCGCGCTCTCGCTGCCGCTGGCATCGCTCGGCATCGCGGGGCCGGTGAAGGGCGAGCACTTCGGCTCCGACATCTCCCCGCTGCGCGCGCAGGGCGTGCCGCAGATCGCCTTCGCGCAGGACGCGACGCGGTACTTCGACATCCACCACTCGGCGGACGACACCTTCGACAAGATCGACCCGAAGGGCCTCGACCAGATGGTGGCGGCCACGGTCGCCTTCGCGTGGGGCGCCGCGGAGATGGACGGCGATTTCGGGAGGATCCCGCCGCACGAGCGCGGCGAGCACTGAATTGCGTGGACATTCCCTGACCGCCGGCGGCGGGCGCGCATGTCCCTTGCTGGCTATGTGCTCGGCATGGCCGCGCTCTTCCACCCCAAGGTCGACATCGCCTTCAAGATGCTCTTCTCCGAGCCGGACAACGAGCGGCTCCTCGTCTCGTTGTTGACCGCGGTGCTCCGGCCACAGCACCCCATCCTCGGAGTCACCGTCCTCAACCGCGAGCTCCTGCCCGAGCAGGCTGGTGACCGAGCGCTGTTCGTCGATCTGCTCGTGCGCCTCGAGGGCGGCGGCCGGGTCAACGTCGAGATGCAGTGCGATCCACGAGGCCACTCGGAGAAGCGGTGGCTCTTCCAGTGGGCGCGCGTCCTCGGCAGCCAGCTCGAACGCGGCCAGCCGCACACCGAGCTCGAGCGCGTCATCGGCATCGTGTTCCTCGACGCCCGGATCAGCGGGCGCTTCCACGCCATCTACGCCCTCCACGAGGTGCACGACCACACGCCCTTCGGCGACGAGGAACTCCTCGAGATCCACCTCCTCGAGCTGCCGCTTCTGGATGCGCCACCCGACGACCTGCTCCACTACTGGGTCCGCTTCCTTCGCACCGTCGACCCCGCCGAGCTAGAATCTCTGGCCAAGGAGCACCCCATCATGGCAGAGGCGAAGGAAGCACTGGAGCGGCTCTCGGCCGATCCGGCCGCGCG
>JAEUKC010000084.1:0-2620 GCA_016794445.1 Myxococcales bacterium | reverse complement strand
GCCCATGCTCGGGTCGAAGCCGCCCTCGTCGAGGAGCAGCTCGATCGCCTCGCGGTCCACCTGCAGGCGCAGGCCGCGGCTCTTCTGCAGGTCGGCCTCGAGCTTGCGCAGGGCGATCTCGGCGATGGCGAGCGCGTCGCCACGGTCGAGCGGGTGGTAGACGATCACCTCGTCGAAGCGATTGTAGAGCTCGGGCGGGAGCGCCGCGCGGGCCGCGCCGAGCACGCGCGCGTCCGTCTCCTTCTGCTGCGCCTCCGGGTCCGGGCCCACGACGCCGAAGCCCATGCGCCGCGGCTTCTCGGCCGCCGCCTCGGACCCGAGGTTGGAGGTGAGCACCACCACCGTGTTGGTGAAGTCGACCGTGCGGCCGCGGCCGTCGGTGAGGCGTCCCTCGTCGAGCAGCTGGAGGAGCGCCTCGAGCACGTCGCGGTGGGCCTTCTCCATCTCGTCGAACAGCACGACCTGGTAGGGGCGGCGCCGCACGGACTCGGTGAGCTGCCCGCCGTCCTCGTGGCCGACGTAGCCCGGCGGCGCGCCGAGCAGGCGGGCCACCGTGTGCGGCTCGCTGTACTCGCTCAGATCGATGCGGGTCAGCGCGGTCGCGTCGTGGAACAGGACCTCGGCGATCGCCTTGGCCGTCTCGGTCTTGCCGACGCCCGTCGGGCCCAGCAGGAGCGCGCTGAGCAGCGGGCGCTGACCGCGGAGGCCGGCGGCTCCGCGGCGTAGCGCGCGCGCGATGCGGCCGATCGGCTCCTTGTGACCGACCACGCGCGCGGCGAGGTGCTTCTCGAGCTCGAGGAACCGGTCGGCGTCGCGCGCGAGCAGGCGGTCGACCGGCACGTCGGCCATCTCGGCGACCACCTCGGCGAGGGCCTCGCGGTCCACCTTGGTACGGCCGGTGCGCTTGGCGCGCGCGCCCGCGAGATCGAGCGCGGCGATCGCCTTGTCCGGCAGCGCGCGTGACGGCACGTAGCGGACCGTCCAGGCGACGGCTTCGTCCTTGGCGTCGGCCTCGAAGGTCACGCCGTGGTGGCGCGCGAGCACGTTGCTCGCGGTCTCGACCACGGTGCGCGCGGCCTCGGGATCCAGCTCGGGCACCTCGACGATCGAGAAGCGGCGCGCGAGAGCCGGGTCGCGCTCGATCGAGCGCTTGAGCTCGCTCGGCGTGGTGGCGCCGATGCAGGGGAGCTCGCCGCGCGCGAGGGCGGTCTTGAGCTCGTTGGCGGCCTCTTCGCCGGCGTCGCCGCCGAGCAGGGCGTGGATCTCGTCGAGGAACAGCACGACGCGACCCTGCATCGCGAGGACCTCGCGTCGGATCGTACCGAGGCGCTCGGCGAGCGCGCCGCGGACCCCGGTCCCGGCGAGCAGCTCGCCGATGGGGACCTCGACGAGGATGCGATCCTCGAAGCCCGCGACGCCGAGGCCCGCCGCGATGCGCTGGGCGACGCCGCTCGCGATGGCGGTCTTGCCGACGCCGGGCGCGCCGACGAGACAAGGATTGTTGGCGGTGCGCTTGGCGAGCACGTCGAGGGTGCGCTCGATCTCGGCGTCGCGGCCCACGATCGGGTCGAGCTCGCCGCGGCTCGCGAGCGCGGTGAGGTTGACGCCGATGGTGGCGAGCGCGGGCGCGAGGCGCGGATCCAGGTCGAAGCGCGTGGGCTCCGAGGGGACCTTGGCGAGCGGCTTGTGGCGCTTGGTGTTCTTCGGCGGGCGCGGCCGCACGTCGATCAGGGGCGCGTGGTCGCGCGGCTCCTCCTCGACCGACAGGACCACCGGGGGCTCTTCGGGCTTCGAGGCGGGGGCCTTCTCCAGCTCTGGCGCGGGCGGCGGGTTGGTCGGGGTCCGGCTCGGGAGCGGCCGCAGCGGCAAGGGGCGCAGCGCGATCGGGCGAGCCACCGGCAGGGTGCCGCTCGGTCGCGCCTCCTCGCGCTCCATCGCCGGCTTGCGGCGGGGCTCGATGGCGCCGGTCAGGTGCTGGATCAGCGCGCCGCGCAGGCGACCGACGTCGGTGCCGAGCTGGGTGAGCGCGCGGTGCGCCGCCATCGTGCGGTCGTTGCACATCACGAGGAGCACGTGGCCGCCCTCGACGTCGGCCGAGGTGGCCGTCATGCGACGGGTGCGGCCGGCGACCTCGCGCGCCTGCTCGAACAGCTTGTCGAGGCCCGAGCCCTCGTCGTCGTGGGAGATTCGGAGGGCCTTCTTGAGCTTGTCCGGGGTCGCGCCCCGCTCCGACAGCAGGTCGCACGGCAAGCCCTCGCGGCTCGAGAGCGCCACGAGCACGTGCAGCGTCGTCGCCCGTTCGTTCCGCTCCCTGGCGAGGTGCTCGGCCTCGCGCCGCAACGTGCCGAGGTCCGTCGCCGCCTGCACGGGGCGAGCGGCCGACACGGGGGGTACTCCTCCTCTTTGCCCGAACGAGCCTGCGCGCATCCCGAGCCGGATGCCACCTCGCCGCACGAGCGGCCAAGTTCACGGCAAGCGTTCAGCTGCGCCGGACGGGCAGCTCGACGACGAACGTGGTGCCGCTGCCCGCGACGCTCCGCACCCAGACGCGCCCGCCGTGCTGGTCCACGATCGACCGGACGATCGACAGGCCGAGGCCGGTGCCGCGCCCCGCGGCCTT
>JAEUKC010000260.1:0-7756 GCA_016794445.1 Myxococcales bacterium | reverse complement strand
ATTTCGGGATCTCGCGGTTCGCCGAGGCAGAGGCGGGCCCTTCTGCGCGCACGAGCGAGGGGCTCGTGCTCGGCACGCCGTTCTACATGCCGCCCGAGCAGACGCAGGGCGTCACCGATCTCGACGCGCGCGCGGACGTGTACGCCCTCGGGGTCATCCTCTACGAGGCTCTCGCGGGGCGGCGGCCGTTCGAGGCGAGCTCGATGGCGCACCTCGTCGTCCTGATCCACGAAGGCAAGGCGCCCCCGCTCCCGAGCCTGCGCCCCGAGGTGCCGATCGCGCTCGGTGACGTTATCGCCCACGCGATGGCGGCGGATCGGAACCAGCGATGCCCGGACGCTCGCTCGCTCGGGGAGGCGCTCGAGCGTTTCGTCTCGTTCGCCGCCGAGGCCCTCGACAAGACCCAGCTCGCCCCGGTCGAGCCCTCGGTCGCCGAGACCGAACGCACGGTGGTGGGCAGCGCGACCCTCGAGCCGCGCTCGGCCACGCTCGGTGACGTCGCGCCCGCGAACCCCTCTCGCGGGCCGTGGCTCGCGGGCGCCGCGGCGGTGATCGCCGTCGGACTCGCGCTGCGGATATGGTCGGGCGCGCGCGGAGCACCCGGTCACTCGGCTTCGACACCGACCGCGCCACCCTCGCCGAGCGTCTCCGGCGTCTCGAGCTCCCTCCCCGCCGTCAGCGTCGTCACGAGCGCACCCAGCGCCTCGAGCGCATCGAGCGTCGCGAGCGGGCCGATCGTGCCTTCCGCGAGCGCTCCGAGCGTCCCCGTCGTGGTGACCGGGATTGCTGTGGCGAGTCCGCCGAAGGTCGTCCCGAGCAGCTCCGGCAAGGCGGCGTCGAGCGGCTCGAGCAAGTCCCAGCAGGCCGGCCTGAGCCCCGACCTATGAAGCGTCGCACAACCCTCCTCGCGCTCCTACTCGCCACGCTCGTGGCCAATCACGCGCTCGCCTACCCGGGAGCGCCCAAGGGGCCGGTCACCGACGAGGCGCGCGCGGAGGCCAAGAGCCGGGTCAAGAGAGCGCTCGGCCTCTTCGATCAAGGCGACAACGCCGGGGCCCTCGCCGAGCTGCGCAAGGCCTACGAGCTGACCGGCAGTCCGCTGGTCCTCTACAACATCGGCCTCGTCCTCGACGCCAAGGGCGACTACCCCGAAGCCGACGCTGCGCTCACCGAGGTGCTCGCGCTCACGCCCGATCCGCTCAAGCCCGAGGCGCGCAAGCGAGCCGTCGAGGCGCAGGCCCACGCTCGTGCCGGCGTGGGTACGATCGAGCTCTCGGCACAGCTCGAGGCACCCCCGGGCACCACCGACGATCCGTTGACCGGCGCCCAGATCGAGCTCGACGGCGTGGAGGTCGGGCGCTGGCCGCTCGCCGCACCGATGAAGGTGTCGTTGGGTGAGCACACGGTGGGCCTCGTGGTCGCGGGGTACGCGCCCGCGCGCAAGAAGGTGCTCGTGGCGAGCGGGACGACCGTGAAGGCGAGCCTTTCGCTGGTCGCGATGGCGAGCAAGGCGGCGCAGCTCACGGTGAAGTGCAACGTGCCCAAGGCCGAGGTGCTGGTCGATGGGGAGCCGATCGGTCGCACGCCGTTCGTGGCCTCGGTGTCGGTCGCGCCCGGCAAGCACGTGATCGAGGCCAAGCGCCCGGGGTACAGCGCCGGCTCCACGGTCGTGACCCTCGCGCCCGGCGGCACCGGCGCGGTCGACCTCGACGTGCGCGAGGACGCTGTCGCGACTGAGGCGCTCGGCGCGAAGGTCAAGCTGGAGGTCAGCGAGGTGGGCGCGACGGTGACGATCGACGGGGCGCCGCGCGTCGTGGGCGCGCCGATCGCGCTGCCTCCCGGGCTGCACCGGCTCCACGTCGAGCGCGCCGGGTTCTTCGCGGTCGACCGGGACCTCGACGTGAAGGCCGGCGTGACCACCACGATCCGGGTGAACCTGCCCGCGACCCCCGAGACCGAGCAGGCCCACGACGCCACGATCAAGACCCACCGCACCTGGGGCCTCGTGGGCGCGGGCGTCGGCGGGGCGCTGCTCGCCGGGAGCGGGGTGTGGCTCGGCGTGCTGCTCGGTCAGCGCGGCGACATCAACGCGCGCGCGCTCGCGTTCAACGGCCGGCTGGGAAGCAAGGACTGCTCGACGCTGCCGGCGGGCGAGGTGCCGGCCTGCGTCGCCGAGAAGGACCAGATCGACTCCGACCAGGCCAGCAACAGGACCAAGCGCACCTTCGCCGTGGTGGGACTGGTCGTCGGAGCGGTGGGCCTCGGCCTGGGCATCTACTCGTTCGCGACCGCGCCAGACCGGAACAAATACAAGACGGTGCACCGCGACGAAGACGACCTCGCACGGCTGTCCGTGGTCGTCGTGCCGGGCTACGCGGGCCTGTCGATCGCCGGGCGCTTCTAGCTCACGTCGGCGGCGGAACTTCGATAGCCTCGCTGCCGTGATCGACCCCGCCCTCTGCCTCGTGCGGCCCGCCGCGACCTCGGCCGAAGACGTCGTGCGCGCGCTCGCGCGGCTGCTGCACGGCCGCGGCCACGTGCGGGACTCGTTCGAGCGCGCCGCCCTCGCGCGCGAGAAGCGGTCGCCGACCGGCCTCCCTTTCCCCGGGATCGCGGTCGCCCTGCCGCACGCCGAGCCCGAACACGTGGTCTCGCCGGCGATCGCGATCGCCACGCTCGCCACCCCCGTCGTGTTCCGCGAGATGGGCAGCCCCGCGGTGAAGCTCTCGGTCTCGCTGGTGGTCATGCCGGCGTTCTCCGCGAAGGAGCAGGCCGGCGCGGGTCTCTCGGCCCTCATCGAGCGGCTGCAGGACGAGGCGCTCCGGGCGCGCCTCGTCGCCGCCGAGGACGCCGCGAGCCTCGCCGCGGCGCTGGAGGTCTGAGCCATGCTCGAGCAAGCCGTCCGCTACATCCTCGACCTCGGCGCCCCGGTGATGATGCCGCTCATCATCACGCTGCTCGGCCTCGGGCTCGGGCAGGGGCTCGCCAAGTCGTTCCGCGCCGGGCTCACCGTGGGCGTCGGCTTCATCGCGATCGGGCTCGTCGTCGGGCTGCTCGTGCAGGTGGTCGGCCCGAAGGCCATGGCGTTCGCCAACGTGCTCGGCCTCAAGCTCGACGTGCTCGACGTGGGCTGGCCCATGGGCGCGGCCGTGTCGTTCGCCTCGCCGATCGCGGCGGCGCTGATCCCCGCGGTGCTCGTGCTCAACGTGGTGCTCGTCGTCACCAAGGTCACCCGCACCGTCGACGTCGACCTGTGGAACTACTGGCACTTCATCTACACGGGCGCGGTCGTGCACGCGGCCACCGGCTCGTTCGCCCTCGGCGTCGTCTCGGCGCTCGTCACCGCGGTGGTCATCTTCAAGCTCGCCGACTGGACGGCGCCGGCGGTCGAGCACCACTTCGGGCTCCCCGGGATCTCGCTGCCGCACACCGAGACCATCAACTGGGCGCCGCTCATGTTCGCGCTCGAGAAGATCGAGCGGCGCATCCCCTGGCTCGGCGACGTGAAGGCCGACCCGGCGGCGATCCGCAAGCGCCTCGGCGTGCTCGGCGAGCCGATCCTCATGGGCGCCATCCTCGGCTGCCTCATCGGCGCGCTCGGTGGGGTGCAGCTCTGGAAGGCGCACGAGTACGGCAAGTGGCTCAAGGAGGTGCTGCGGCTCGCGGTCACCATGTCGGCGGTGCTGGTCGTGCTGCCCAAGGTGGTCGCCATCCTCATGGAGGGGCTCATCCCCATCTCGGAGGGTGCGCGCGAGTTCTTGCAGAAGCGCTTCCCGGGGCGCGACGTGCTCATCGGCCTCGACGCCGCGGTCGTCATCGGTCACCCCGCCAACATGGCGATCGCGCTGCTCTGCGTGCCGATCGCGCTCTTGCTCGCGGTGGTGCTGCCGGGCAACCGCATGCTGCCGTTCGGCGACCTCGCCGCCCTGCCGTTCTACATCCTCTGGGGCGTGGCGGCCTCGCGCGGCAACATGATCCGCGGCCTGATCAACTCGATCGTGATCCTCGCGCTGATCCTCTGGATCGGCACGAGCCTCGGCCCGCTCACCACCGAGCTCGCGCGCAAGGCCGGCTGGGCGCCGGAGGGGATCGCGGGGGCGCAGGGGTACACGCAGTGGTCGGGCGTCGCGCTCGGCAGCCACGTCGTGCCGTGGATCGTGCTGCAGCTGTTCCGCAAGCAGACCATGCTGGTCGGCATCGCTTCGGCGCTCGGCTTCGGCCTCGTCTGGTTCTGGGTGCGCAACGAGGTGCGCGAGCAGTACGCCGCCGAGATCACCGCCGCGGCGAAGGCCCGCGAGGAGAGCGCCGAGGAGCCCTCCGAGTGAAGCTGGTGCTGCCCGACGCCCTCCACGCGCGCCCCGCCGATCTGCTCGTGCGGCGCGCGGCCGAGCTGCCGTCGAGGGTCGTGGTGTCGTGTCGCGGCAAGCGGGCCGACGCGCGCAAGATCCTCGAGGTGCTCGCCCTCGGGGCCCAGAAAGGCGAGTCGGTCGAGCTCGAGTCCGACGACCCGGAGGCGCTCGCCGCGCTCGCGGCCCTCGTCACCCACGAGTTCGACCCCGACCTCGTCCCGGCGCGCGCGGCGGCCGTGGTCGAGGGGATCGCGATCGGCCACGCGGTCGTGGTCGTGGACGATGAAGACGGCGGCAGCGCTGGCTCGGTCGACGAGGAGCGAGCCCGCGTGGTCGAGGCGTTCGCCCGGACCCGGCGCGACGTCTCGGCGCTGCTCGCGACCTTGCCCGAAAGAGAGGCCGCGCTCTTCGCGCCCGAGCTCACCATCCTCGAGGCGCTCGAGGGGGCGGTGCTCGCGCGCGTGGAGGGCGGCGAGCCCGCCGCGGACGCGGTGCGCGGCGAGGCCGCGAGCGGACCGACCGACCTCGTGGACGACGCCCGCCAGCGCCTGCTCGACGCGATTCGCGGCACGGTGGGCGCGCGGGAGCGCCGGCTCGCGGAGACCGATCGGCCGACGGTCCTCGTCGTGGAGGGCGTGACGCCTTCGCTGGTCGCGGTGCTGCCCGCCCACGTGGTCGGCGTGATCGCGGTGACCGAGGACGAGGCCGCGGGCACGAGCCACGCGGCGATCCTCGCGCGGGGCAGGGGCCTCCCGCTCGCGTACGTCCCTCCCCACGTCGCGGCCGGCATCGAGGACGGCGCGCCGCTGATCCTCGACACGACCACGGCCCCGGCCCGGATCTGGAGCGCGCCCTCGGAGGCCACCCTCGCCGACGCCACGCGCCGGAGGGAAGCCCGCGCCGCCGACGCCCGCGTGGCGGAGGCGCAGGCCTCGTCGCCGCTCGCCCTCGTGGTGGTACGCGTCAACGTCGGCTCCACGCATGACCACGTGCCTCGAGGGGCCGAGGGCATCGGGCTCCTGCGCACCGAGCTCGTGTTCGCCGACCGAGAACGACCGCCGAGCGAGGAAGAGCAGGCCGAGGCCTACGGCGCCGTCGCCGCCAAGACCACCGGCCCCGTCGTGATCCGGCTCTTCGACGCCGGTGGGGACAAGCCGCTCGCCTTCTTGCCCGGCGAAGCGCGGGGGATCGCCCTCCTCCGCGCCCACCCGGGCGTGCTCGAGGCGCAGCTGCGGGCCATCGCGCGCGTCGATCGCGGCGCGGCCTTGATCCCGCTCGTGCGCGGCCGACAAGACGTCGACGCCGTGCGCGCCCTCGCGCCGCCCGGCCTCGCGATCGGAGCGATGGTGGAGACCCCAGAGGCCGTGGGGAACATCGACGCCCTCGCCGCCGCGGCCGACTTCGTGTGCATCGGCACCAACGACCTCTCCTGCGAGACCCTCGGCATCGCGCGCGCGGCGGGCCCCGACGCGCTCGACCCCCGCGTCCTCGCGCACGTCCGTCGCACCGTCGAGGGGGCGCACGCGTGCGGCCGCAAGGTCACCGTCTGCGGCGAGATCGCTGGCGATCCGCACGGCGCCCAGGTGCTCGTCGGCCTCGGCGTGGACGCGCTCTCGGTCGCGCCTGCGCGCTTCGCGCCGCTCAAGCTCGCCCTCGCGGGCGTCACCCTGGAACACTGTCGATCGAGCAGCCGGAGCCACCTGCCATGAAGAAGATCCTCGTCGCCTGCGGGACCGCCATCGCGACCTCCACCGTCGTCGCCAAGAAGCTCGAGGAGCTGCTCGGCAAGCGCGGCATCGCCGTGAAGATCGACCAGTGCAAGGCGTCGGAGGTGGAGTCCAAGGTCAAGAACTACGACCTCGTGGTCTCGACCACCGAGGTCGGCGACACCCACGGCAAGCCGCTCGTGCGCACCGTGTCGTTCCTCACCGGGATCGGCGTCGACGCGGACGTCGCGAAGATCGCCAAGCTGCTCGGCGGATGACCTGCGCCTACCCGAGGGCCCGCGAGCTCGCGGCCCGGGCGACCGACCTCTTGCTGGTCCTCGTCGTCGTGGCGGTGCTCGTGCTGCGGCTCCGTGGCCCGCTCGGGGTGGCGCTCGCCACGGGCATCCCTTGCGTGCTCGCGTGGGGCGCCTTGACGCTGCACTTTCCGCGGCGGGTGGAGCTCGACGAGGAGGGGATCTCGTTCTCCGGCTACGGCCACACCCACCGCTACTCGTGGCGCGAGGTGACGGTCGTGACGGTGCGCCGGTTCCTCGTCGGGGATCGCGTCCTCGTGCGACTCGCGCCTGCGCCCGCGTGGCGTGGACGCTATTGGCTGCTCGACGTGATGGAGGGCTACCCCGAACTCCTCGCCGCGCTCGACGCACGCGCCAGGCGCTGACGAAGCGTCTCTTCTACGTCGAGGCTTCAAGAGCTCGGCCATGGTTCGTTCATCGCTTCGCACGGGAGGTGTCCATGGACCGAGCCCAGCGAGGATGGATGGTGGCGGTCGTGAGCGTCACGGTGTCGTGGAGCGCGTCGAGCGCGGCGCAGGGTGGTGGCCCGATCAGGGACGTTCCCCCGACGACCACGCCACCGTCCGAGGTCGGCGCCCAGGTCGAGACGTTGCTCGCGAGCACGTACGTGTTCCGCGGCGTGCCGCAGTACAGCGGTCGCTCGATCGCGAGCAGCCAATCGACCGCTTCACTGACCGTCAAGAAGCTCGGGCCCGGAGACCTCGCGCTGACCGCCTGGAACGCGACCGCGCTCGCGCCCTCCGCGGCGCAACCGACCACCTCGCTCGAGGTCGACCTGACGGCCGCCTACTCGGTGGTCGTCGCGCCGAGCCTGACGGCAACGGCCGGCTACATCGCCTACCTCTACCCGCGACCCACCCCCCGGGATGGCGCGCACGAGGTGTTCGGGCAGGTCGTCTTCGACGGCGTGGTCTCGCCGGGGGTCGCGGTGTTCGCCGAGGTCGTGCGGCAGCGCGGCGCCTACGCGACGGCGTTCGTCGGCAAGAAGATCGAGAGTGGCTCACTCGCGTGGACGCCCCAGATCTCGATCGGCGTCGTCGGCTACGAGGGGATTCGCACCCACGTGAACGACGTCACGGCCTCGCTGGGCGCGCAGTACGCGGTGAGCCGCGCGTTCTACGTCGCGCTGCGGGCTGGCTACTCGTACCTGCCGAAGCCCGCCGAGTTCATGCCCGATGGCAACGGCGCCGCGAGCGCCCGCTCGGTGCCCGTCGGTGCGGTGGCGCTCGGCCTCGCGCTCTAGCCACCGTTTCGCACAGGCCCTGAGTGGCAGCCCGCCTGTGGCGTTCTGGCGGGCGAGGCGATCTTGTCGGCATCGGCCGTGACGATTCCCCGCGGTGGGCGCCACGATGCTGCGGCCCGGTTCGTGCTGTGGAGACCGGCATGA
>JAEUKC010000442.1:0-4633 GCA_016794445.1 Myxococcales bacterium | reverse complement strand
GTGTAGTCGGGCTCGTGCCCCACGCGGATGCCGAAGCTGCCCCCGAGGCCCCAGGCCAGGACGAAGCCGCCGACCATCGCGAGCACGCCGCTCGCGTGCGCGAGCGAAGCGCCGAGCGGGCGCGCCGCGGGGCCGAGCGAACTGGCGGCCAGCGCCGCGATCGTGGCGCCGATCGCGAATGGCAGCGGGCCATCGCCGAGCACCGCGAGCAAGGCCCCCATCAGGGCGAGGCCGACGCGGGGCGTGCGATCGAGGAGCCGCTCGAGGTCGGTGGTGCGCACCAGCTCGGCCACCGCGAGCGCGCAGGCCCCGAGGGTGAGGAGCGCCGCGCGCCCGTCGAGGAGGAGCGACAGGGAGAGCTCGAACGAGCCGACACGGCCGAGCCGGAGCGGGCCGTCGACGAACTGGCGCCCCGCGAGGGAGCTCGCGTGCATGACGATCACGGCGCCGGCGAAGAGCGGCCCCGACACCGCGACCGCCCGCGCCTCGCGGGCCGACTGCTGCAGGCGTGGCCGGAACGAGGCGGCGGCGAGCGCCGACGCCAGGGGGGCGAGCACGGCCAGGCGCAACACGCCGCTCGGAGACACGAGCGCGACATCACCGGTGAGGCTCTGGAAGGACATGCCGCGGGATCGGGCGTGTACGCGCGACCGCCCCGCCGCGCAACTCCCCGAAGTTGGCCCGGCGCGTCGAACCAAGGCATCGGCGGGGGTGATGCGCCGTGGGCTGCTTGCCATCCTCGTGTTCTCCTCGCTCTCGGGCTGCGCCCTGGAGGCGCCCCCGAGCACGCTCAAGATCGACGGGATCTCCCCGCACGAGGTCGATCTGGGCGACCGGCTCGAGGTGAACGGGGCCGGCTTCCCGCTGCGGCGGGTCGCCCACCTCCGCTTCGTCGGACGCCTGCTCCACCCCGGCGCTCCGGCCGAGAACGCGGACTTCGAGGTCGACGTGGAGGCTCGCTCCGAAGGTCGCCTCACCGTCCCGCTCGACGAGTCGCTCGTCGCTCGGTTCACCGGCCGTGGGGATCGCGCCGCGCACGCCACGTTCCGCGGCGAGGTCCGGGTGACCTTCGATCCCCTGGAGAACGGCACCGCGAAGCTCGTCGGCAGCGTCCCTTCCGTGGTCCTGGACGTGCGACCCGGCCGCTTGGCCCGCAGCGAGGCCCGCCTCGCCACCGAAGGCTCGCGCTTGCTCGACTGGATGGGCGTGACCGTGTCGCCCCAGGCGCCGGCGTCGGGCGGTCTCCTCACCACGAAGGTCACGCTCGGCAGCCCCGCAGACGCCGCGGGCATCGCCGCGGGAGACGTCCTGTCCGAGCTCGACGGTCTGCAGGTGTTCGCGGTGAGCGACCTCGCCCCGGCCCGTGATCTGGTGACGCTCGGGATTCGCAAGGCCGGCGCCAGTGGCGCGCCGCAGCTGGTGACGCTGCGGCCGCCCGGGCTCGCCGAGCGGGTCCCGCGCGACCTGTTGCTCTCCGCGATCGCGTGCGGCTTCTTCGCCATCGTCCTGCTCTTGCCTTTCGCGCGGACGCCGCGCCTGCTCTCGGCGCTCGCGCGGAACCGCGGGCTGCGGCGCGTTCGATTCTCGGTCCTGGAGACGGGGGTCGTGCTCGCAGCCGTCGCGGCCACGGCGGTCACGCTGCGGCTCGCCCCGGCCGAGGCCGATCTCGCGGCGGCGTTCCTCACGACCACGTTCGCCGCGCTGGCGGCTGGCTTCTTCGCGCGACGTGGCTCGGCCCTCTCGGCGGCGACGAGCCAGCTGCCAGGCGCCATCGCGATCGGCGCGGTGGTCGCGACGACGGGGTCCCTGCGCCTGTCTGACCTCGCTGCGCTCCAGGGCGCGCGCCCGTGGGAGTGGACGCTCGCGCGGGTACCGCCGACGGCCATCTTGCTGGGCGCGTGGGCGCTGTCGGTGGCCCGGCGCGCCGACGAGGGTGGGCCGATCGCCCGGGCGATCCACCTCGCGAGCTTCGCCGTGCTCGGGTCGGTGATGTTCCTCGGCGGCGCGATCGCGACCGACGATCCGCGTCCGCTCGCCATCGTCGTCTCCACCTTCGCGGTCCTCGCGGTGAAGGCCTTCGCGCTGGTGGGCCTCGTCACGCTCGTGCGCGCGTTCGACGGTCGCCGCGGACTCGCCGCGCCGCTGGGCCTCGCCGTGATCGGCGCCTGCACGGCGGTCGGGTGGTCGACGTTCGTGACCAGCGAACGCGTCCGCGCGCTGGTCGGACCGGCGACCTGTGCGCTCGTGGCGACGGCGCTCCTCGTGGTCGTGATGGAGACGATCTACGCGCGCCGCACCGTGACGGTGCAGCACGTGGATCCACACTGCTGAGGAGCGAGCGCAGTGAACGGCGGCCGCCTCCGTGGGCGGCCGCTCTGGCTAGAAGGGCTCAGAAGGTGAGCGCGACGACGGGGGCGTGGACCTCGTACCGCTGCTTGAGCCCGTAGATCGCGACCTCTTCGGTCGTGAACGCGGGGCGCAGGTGCACGAGCGGCACGCCGAGGCCGACGCTGTTGCTGTCGAGGTTGAGGAGGGCCATGGGGAGCGCCTTGCGACCCTCGACCTTGTGCTTGGCCGGACCACCGGCGGGCTCGGTCTTGCCGCCGGCGCCGCCACCGCCCTCGACCTTGACCGTCGGGGCCGCGTCGCTCGGCGTGGAGTCCTCGGACTGGGCCGAGTAGGAGTTCGCGCTCAGGGTCACGACGATGGTCGGGATGAGCAGGGCCATGCCGCCCGCGAGCATGTACATCGGGCCGTTCGGCGTGCCGCCCTTCTCGATGAAGTAGCCGCCGACGCCGCCGCCGATCGCGAGGGCCGTGGGGATCGTGTAGTACATCCACGAGCTCCGTGCGCCGAACGCGGACAGCGTGAGGAAGCCGAGCTCGCCGCCGAGCAGCGCGCCGCCCGCGATTCCCTTGCCCGTCGCCTTGACCTCGGTCTCGGCCTTGGCCTCCGTTGTGACGGTGGCAGCCGCCGTGGTGCACAAAGAAGCCACAGCGACCACAGCGACGAGTTTTCCAATCGAACGCATGAACCCTCCGAGGACTCGGTCGACAGTCCTACCAGATGAACGGGTGCGCAAGCAATGTACGGCGTTCACGGACCCACGGAGGGGGAGATCGCCGCCGCTGTGGGTGCCCCCGGGTCGGGCTTGGGCGGAGGAGGTTGGGTCGGCCCTGCCGGGAGCGAGAACACCAAGCGGATGCCCACTTCGGCGAACGAACGGCTCGAGACCCCCCGGCCCACCTCGCCGACCAACGCGTAGCTCGGGTTGCACACGCCAGCAGTGCCGCACTCCTCGCGCCGGCCGTTGGAAGCCGAGGCGCCGAACCACCTCGCCCCGAGGCCCAGCGCCCATTGAGGGCTCAACGGCACGTCCACCCCCACCCCGAGACCGAACGCGGGCGACGAGGACTTGTAGGTGAAGGCGTCCGTTCCGGTGAACGTCCAGGTCTCGCTCCACCCACCGAAATCGATCCCCACCCAGCCATCGAAGCGCTTGGTCCGCACGAGGTGCATGCGGGCTCGGACTCCACCGAACAGGTGTCGCTGCGTGGCCGCCGCGTCGACGTTCGCGAAGCCGTTCGCGCGGTCGGTATCGCCACCAGCGATGCGAATCCGGGAGTCGACGGTCGCCGATCCGGTCGCGCCGAGGAAGAACAGACCGAACTCCCAGAACGGACTCGTCCGGTAGCTCACCGACAGCTCGGCTCCGCCCATCGCCTTCTGGCTGATGTACGGGTGGTCGTTGCCGAAGAGGCCCGAGGCGGCCAGGGACACCTGGAACGCGGGAGCGACCAGTCCACCCGGCGGCAGCGAGGGCAGCACGGGCATCGGCGGTGGTGGTGGGAGATCGGGGCCCGTGCCTCCTCCGGTCGGAGGCTGGACGACCGGCGGATCGACGGGCGCGGGGGTCCCGAAATCGACCCGGATCGCTGTGACGTTGCCCGCCGTGACCTTGATGTTCGACTTGAAGGGTGTGCCTCCAGCAGCTGGAGTCACCTCGAGATCGTGGGTGCCCGATCCCACCTCGAACGGGGCCATCGGGGTCGTCCCGATGTAGACCTTGTCGAGCCGGATCTTGGCGCCGGGGGGCGCGCCCTCGACGGCCACGCGGCCGAGGCGGTTCTTGAGATCGGCGATGTCCGCCTTCACGGACTCGCGACGGGCGCTCGGGATCTCGTTGCCACCCTCGGCCAGGTAGCGCTCGAACGAGTTGATGGCCTCGGGCTCCCGCTTGAGCAGCACCAGGCACTGCGCGCGGTTGTAGAGGATCTTCCAGTTCTTGGAGAGCTCGTACGCGGTGTCGTACTCGACCAGGGCGTCGTCGTAGCGCTGCTCCTGATAGAGCTTGTTGGCCAGGTCGAAGTGCTTCTTGGTCTCCGGGTCGACCTCGGCCCCGACGGCCCGCGGCACCGCGCGGACCGTGACCCCGACGCCCACCAGGGCGAGGGCCACCGTGAACGCTCGTTTCCACTGGGTCGGCATCGGATTTCTGGGCTCCTCAGGGGCTTTCGCGGTTGCGACGGGCGGTTCGGTAGAGCGCGGCGCCGAAAATCACGTCGAGCGCCAGCGCGACCGCCGATCCACTTGGCAACTTGCGGGCCACGATGTCGGCCGTCACGACGGCCAC
>JAEUKC010000255.1:0-6837 GCA_016794445.1 Myxococcales bacterium | reverse complement strand
CGAGCTCCACGCTGTCGGCGAGGCGCGTGCGCACGCCCTCCTTGACCACGATGCGATCGACGACCGCCTCGAGCTCGTGCACCTTGCGCGGGTCCACCGGCGGCGGCGCCCCGAGGTCGATCAGCGCGCCGTCGAGCCGCGCGCGCACGAACCCGTCCTGGGCGAGCCGCGCGAGGACCGGGCCGAGATCGCCCTTCTGCTGCCGGACGATCGGCGCGAGCACGGTGAGCTTGGTCCCCGTGGGGCGCGCGAGGATCGCGTCGACGATCTGCTGCGGGGTGTCGGCGACGAGCGGTCGGCTGCACACGGGGCAGCGCGCGGTGGCGAGCCGCGCGTAGAGCACCCGCGCCACGTCGAGCACCTCGGTCGACGTGCCGAGGGTCGACCGCGAGCTGCGACCGATCCCGCGCTGCCCGACCGCGACGGCCGCCGGCAGCCCGATCACCGCGTCGACGTCGGCCCGCGGAAGGCGCGACACGCCCGGCACGTTGCCGAGCGCCTCGAGGTAGCGCCGCTGGGCCTCGCCGTAGATCGTGTCGAACGCGAGCGACGATTTGCCCGCGCCGCTCGGCCCGCAGATCGCGACGAGCTTGCCGCGAGGAATCTCGACGGTGACGTCCGCGAGGTTGTGGGTGCGCGCCCCGCGGACGAGGATGGGGGTCACGCCCGGCCGCTCGCTTCGTTCACTTCTTCTTGAGGGTGAACGCGGACTCTCGGACGATCTTGCCGTCTTTGCCGCTCGCGCGGAGCGTGCCCTGGACGGTGCGCGCTTCGCCCTTGCCGTCGACCTTGGCGTCCACCGTGCCCCAGAACGCCGGCGTCGCGTCGGCGGCCTTGGGCGCGAGCGTGCCGGTGAGGCGGCCTTCTTCGAGGCGACCGCTGAACACCTGCGCGCCGAGGGCGCCGTCGCCGGTGCCCATCACGTCGCCGTCGCCCGCGGGCAGCACGAGCGCGAGCGTGCCGGCGCCGGTCGCGCCACCGCCCTCGGGCTCGACGAACGGCGGCGCGTCCTTGGGCAGACGGACCTCACCGGCCTTGGCGTCGTAGGCGCCCGCGACCGCGAGATCCTTCGGCACCTCGACCGAGGCCGAGGCCTTGGCCGAGGCCGAGGACGACGCGACGGGACCCGACGACGACGCCGGGGCCGCGCCCTTGTCCTTGCCCGCCTCGTCCTTGTTGCAAGCGAGGAGACCGATCACCGACACCACGACGAACACCGTGCGACGCATCAACCGACCCTCTCCGTGATCCGGACCCCGACGGCGCCGTCGACCTCGACGAGCTCGCCACGACCGATGAGCCTTCCAGACACCCGCAGCGCGACGGGCTCGCCCACGCGCTGATCGACGACGAGCACGTCTCCGATCGCGAACGACGACCACGCGCGCGCCGTCATCGTCGCGGTGCCGAGCTCGATCTGCACCTCGAGGGGCAGCTCGGCCAGCGCCTGCGCGAGCTCGGGCGCGCGCGGCTCCCCTGCGTGCGGCGGCAGAGCGGCCATCTCGACCGTCGCGCCGGGCTCGTCCGTGTCCGCCATGGGGGATCTCCCTTCGGACGGCGGCGGCGCGGCGGCAAGCGCCCCCGAGACGGGGCCCAGGCGGACGCGGCGGTGGCTGTTTTCCGGGGGGAGCGGCTCGGCCGCGAAGGCGACCGGGCCCACGAGGACCGCGGGACACGGGTCGACCACGAGGACGTCGCCGACCCCGAGGCGCGCGAGCAGGCCGCCAGGCGCGAAGCCGCGGCAGCCCAGGATCCGAACGGTCAGCGGGGTGGCGTCGAGGCGAGGCAGGACGTCGGAGCGCGCGGGCACGGCGATTTCGGGGACTTCCACGGAGAGGCGCCCCTGTCCGCGCAGCGCACCGACCTCGACCGCCAGCTCGAACACCGCCACCTCGCCGCGCAGGGAACGCCCCCTCGCGACCTCGGCTTCCACGCCGACCGCGCGCGCGAGCCACTGGAGGATGCCGGCGCCGGCGCCCGCGACCTCGTCCGGGACCTCGCGACCGAGCGCGACGCGGGGGAGGGTCTTCTGGCCCGCGAGCGCGCCGACGGCCGCGAGTACGAGCTCCGCGTCGAGCTCGAGCTGCGCGCGACCGTGCGGCGTCTCGAGAGCGAAGGTCGGGCCGCCACGAGGCGCAGGCGCCTGCGGGACGAGCGCTCGACTCCGCACGCGCACCCGCGTCGCGTGCCCGAGGATCTCGGTGCCGGCTAGCGACACCGCCGCGAGGGACACCCCCGCGAACGCCACCCGCAGCTGTCGCACGGCCCGCGTCTCTCCACGCGAGACGCGCCGCAAGGCGTGCCACGGGAACGGCGCAGGCGAGGTCACGAACCAGGAATAGCGCAGCCCGCGCCCAACCTCACCCTAGAGCAGTGGCAGGCGTCCACGAACGGCTCCCCACACACTCAGCACCGTGAGATCGGCTTCTGTCGGACGGTAACGATAGAACAAGAGGTGGTGGGTCCTCGGCAGGAGGACGCGGCGAACCGGACCTCTCTCGAGGTAGATCGCGCCGAGTTCAGGGTTGGCGCGGAGCGCTTCTTCTGCGGCAACCAGCTCGTCGAGGAAGAGGCTCTTGGCAGCAGGCCGATTCGTGACCCACCACTGCTGAATTCGCTCGATTTGTCGCCGTGCACGCTTCGAGACGAGGAACTTCACAGCTGTCTGCGAAGCTCCCCGAGCAAAGCGGCGAAGTCTTCCGTCTCGCCGGAGTCTGCCTCTGCCAGGGAGGCCTCGAGTTCCTGGTCCAGCGCTGCGCGCTCATCCTCGGCGAGGTCATCGGTGGCGACCGGAATGACACCATGGAACGGGTGGAGGTAGACGACCTCACCCTCCGGAAGGTCCGTCGGCTCGTCGACGATCAGACGGCCCTGGTGGACCGTTGCGCGAAGCGGCTGCATGGTCTTCGGAGAGTACGTCGAGTGACTGCATGCAGCAACGGACGCGCGGCTACTCGGCGTCGGCGTCGCCCACGGCGCGGAGGCGCGGGGGCAGCTGGTGGCGCATGCGCAGGCGCTTGGCCTCGAGGTAGCCCGCGGAGAACGGGTTCGGCGCGACGATCATCGGCAACCGCTCCACCACGTGCACGCCGAGCCCGCGCAGGTCTTCGACCTTCTGCGGGTTGTTGGTCATGAGCCGGACGCTCTCCACGCCGAGGTGGCGCAGCATGAGCGCGGCCATGTCGTAGCGGCGCGCGTCGTCGGGCAGGCCGAGCATGCGGTTCGCATCGACCGTGTCGGCGCCGCCAGCCTGCAGCGCGTACGCGCGGATCTTGTTGGCGAGGCCGATGCCGCGGCCCTCCTGGCGGAGGTAGAGGACGACGCCGAGCTCGCGGCGGGCGATCTCCTCGAGGCCCGCGTGGAGCTGCTCGCGGCAGTCGCACTTGAGCGAGTGGAACACCTCGCTCGTGAGGCACTCGCTGTGCATGCGCACGGCCACGCCCGACTGACCGCGCACGTCGCCGCGGATCATCGCGACGTGCTCGCGGTCGTCGCCGTCCCAGCGGAACACGGCCATGTCGAACAGGCCGAGCGGGGTGGGTACGGGGGCGCGCGCCTCGATGGTCACGGTGCCAGGCAAATCTCGAACGTTCAGCTCGTTCTGGTTCAGGGCGGAAGCGTTTTCCTCGGCGGTACCAGCGAGCTGGACCTGAGGCCGGATCCTCGGGGGGACGTGCATCTCAGTGGATTCTCCTCGAAACAAGCGACGCGGGTGGACTGCGGTGGTGTAGGACGGAACGGCTGGGAGGACCAGCCACCTGTCCTTGGATGCTCGTTGGCCGACTCCGTCACTCCGAACCCGTCACGTCGCCTCCCGACCGCCGTCTGGGCGCTCGGGACCGTCTCGTTGCTGACGGATGCCGCCGCCGATCTGGTCTACCCGCTGCTCCCCGCGCTCCTCGGGAGCGCCATGGCGCTCGGCGCGATGGAGGGTGCCGCTGAGCTCGTCGCGAGCTTCGTGAAGGCGTGGGCCGGCCGCGTCGCCGACCGCAGGCACGACCACGGTCGCTTCGTGGTGCTCGGCTACGGGCTCGCCGCCCTCGCGAAGCCGCTCGTCGCCCTCTGCACGACGCCGCTCCAGATCGTCCTCGCGCGCACGATGGACCGCACCGGCAAGGGCCTGCGCTCCGGGCCGCGCGACGCGATCCTCACCGAGGCGACCCCCGAGGCGCAGCGGGGGCTCGCGTTCGGCGTGCACCGCATGATGGACAACCTCGGCGCGGTGATCGGGCCGCTCCTCGCGTTCGGGCTGCTCTCGGCCGGGCTCTCGCTACGCAAGGTGATCGCGTTCTCGATCGTCCCGGGTGCGCTCGCGGTGCTGGTCGCCGCGTGGGCCGTGCGCGGCGTCGTGATCGCGAAGAAGACCCACGCCGAGACGAGCGCGATCCCGCTGTCCGACGACGCGCGCCTGCTGCTCGTGGCAACGGGCGTGTTCGCGCTCGGCGCGTCCGCCGATTCGTTCCTCCTGTTCCGGCTCTCGCAGCTGGGCCTCCCGCTCCGCTTCGTCCCGATCGCGTGGGTGACGCTGCAGCTCGGCAAGGCGCTCCTGAACGTGCCGGGGGGCGCCCTCGCCGACCGCATCGGCCCGCGGCGCGTGCTGCTCATGAGCTGGTTCGTCTACGCGCTGGCCTACGTGGCCTTCGCGTTCGCGCCCGGATACCGCAGCTTCTGGCTGGTGTTCGCGCTCTACGCGGTCCACTACGGGCTCGGTGAGGGGGCCGAGAAGGCCTTGATGGCGAAGCTCGTCGACCCGCGAGCGCGCGGCGCCGCGTTCGGCGCGCAGCACGCGGTGCACGGCGCGATGCTGCTGCCGGCGAACCTCGCGTTCGGCTTCCTCGTCACGCTGCACCCGCGGGTCGCGTTCCTCGGAGCGGCCGCCGCGGCGCTCCTCGGGACGGTGTTGCTCACGCGGACGAAGAAGGTCAGCCCGGCCGCGCCGGCCTAGCCGTCATCCGCAGGATCGCCTCCTCGAGCACGAGGAGCGGCGGCCGCTTGCTGCCCTTGAGCGCCACGTCGGCCTCGGCCAGCACCTGGATCGCGCGCTCGAGATCGCCGAGCGAGCCCTTGCGCACCTGCGCCGCGGTGTCGCGCGCCTTGAACGGGGCGACGCCCGCGCGCTTGGCCGCGTCGTCCACCGAGGCCCCGGCGTCGAGGAGCACGCGCATCTTCAACGTCTTGCGCATGGCGGAGGCGAGGATGCCGAGCAGCGGCAGTCCACGGTCGCGCGCGTCGTAGTTCTCGTCGAGCAGGCGGAGCGCGGTCGCGCGGTCGCCGGCCACGAGCGCGTCGGAGAGCCCCCAGACCGAGCCCACCCGCACGCGCGCGATGCAGGCGATCACGGCGTCCTCGTCGATCGGCTTGCCCGCGCCCACGTAGAGAGAAAGGCGCTCGACCGCGTCGACGAGCCCCGCGAGCTCGAAGCCCACGAGGTCGACCAGGCCCGACGCCACCTCTTGCCCGATCGGGTTCCCGCGCCGCTTGGCCTCGTCGCGCACGAACGAGGGCAGCTGGTGCGGCTTGAGCGGGTCGCAGGCGACGATGAGGTCGTGCTTGCGCGCCACCGTGGAGAGGCGACGGCGCCCGTCGACCTTGGTGGCGACGAGCACGAGGCACGTGCTCGGTGAGGGCTTCTCGAGGTAGTCCGCGAGGGCGTCGGTGGGCGAGACCCTGGGCTTCTCGTCGCCGGCCTTGTCGAGGCGCTCGAGGCCCCGGAGCACCACGAGGCGCCGCCGCGCCATCATCGGCATCGTGTTGGCCGACTCGATCGCGCGGTGCACGTCCTTGGCGTCGGTCGCGTCGAACACGTCGACGTTGAACCCAGCGAGCGCGGCCTCGACCACGTGCGCGCGCGCCGCGGTCACCACGCGGTCGGCGAGCACCTGCTCCTCGCCGAGGACGAGGTACGCGGGGCGAGGCTTGCCGCTCGTGATCTCGGCGACGGCGTCCGCGGGCAGCACCCACCCTCGGTGGCCGTGCCGTCCCCGCGAGTCAAACCCGGCGACACGTCAGTACGGATCGCCCTTGAAGTCCTTGTTGGGGGTGCCGCCACCGCCCGGATCTTTCTTGGTGTCGTCCTTCTTGGGCGGGATCCACACCGCGGCCTTGGTCAGCTTGACCTGGCGCGAAGGGTCGCCCTTCTTCACGGCGATCGTCTCGTTCTTGTATTCCTTGAGGTCGATCGTCAGCTTCTTGGGCTTGTCGTCGACGACGATGTCGCAAGGGGTCTTGTCGCAGAGGATCGTGCCCGACTCGTCCTTGACCATCGCGCCCGAGGGCTCGCTGTCGACCTTGACCTTCTCGACCGCAGCGACCGTGGGCGCGGTGGTGGAGGCGGGGGCCGTCTCGGTGGTGCTCGCCTTGGTGGTGGCGCTGGTGGCGGCGGTGGTGGCGGCCGTCGAACCGGAGCTCGCGGTGGAGGGGCCGTCCCCCTTGGAGCTCGCCATGACGACGACGGCGATCACGAGGCCGATCACGAGGAGACCCCCGAGGATCAGGGGCATCTTGCTCTTGGGCCGCAGCTCGTTGCCCGCGCTGAGCGCGCCCGCGCCGGTGGTGTTGAAGGCGCCGCTCCCCGGATCGGGCGAGAGCGGCGTGAGCGCGCCGGAGAGCGAGCTCGGCGTGGGCTGCGGGGTGAAGCTGCCGGTCGTGGAGAGGAGGTCGAACGCGCCCGAGCGATCGACGCCGCTCATGGTGCCCGTCATCGCGCCGCTACCGGCCTTCTTGAGGGCCGCGAGCACGTCGTCCATCGACTTGAAGCGGTCGTCGGGCGACTTGGCCACGCACTTGAAGATGACGGCCTCGAGGGCCTCGCTGACGTCGACGTTGGGGTTCATGTCG
>JAEUKC010000304.1:0-29025 GCA_016794445.1 Myxococcales bacterium | reverse complement strand
CGCGAAGGCGGTCCGCCCGAAGAAGGCCGACCCCGCCGAGGCCGGCGCCCACAAGTCGGCGCGCGCGCTGCAGGCCGCGGTGCGCGCCGCAGGCGGGCGTGGCGCGAAGGCACTCGCGCGCAAGGACGGTCGCGCGTGGGTGGTGGAGCTCAACCTCGCCGTGGTCGTCGTCGACACGATGGTCGCTGCGCTGAAACGCTCCTGAGCGCCCGCGTCCGACGCCGTCACCCGAGGAAACGACACCCGCAGGGTCAAGCGGCCCTGCGCTGGGACGTTCTCTGCAAGAAGAGGCGCTGCGCCGCCGGAGAGGTACCACCATGGGTTGGTTCCACGATCTCAAGACCATGCAGAAGATCCTGCTGTGTCTTTCCTTGTTGACCGTCGGGATGCTGGTCGTCGGTTGGGTGGGGGCGAGCGGTCAGTCCGAGCTGAGCCGTCAGATGGCGACGCTCTACGCGCGCGACTTCCGGGGCGCGGTCGAGAGCAAGGCGGTCGAGGCACGCATGCTGGAGGTCCGCCTCGCGGCGCGCGGCGTCCTCATGAGCGACGACACCGCGGCGCAGGAGGCCTTCGTGCGCAAGCTCGAGGACGCCGACGTCGCCCTGCTCGCCTCGTTCGACGCCCTCGAGAAGGTCCAGACCTCGGCCGACGGCAAGAGCAAGCTGGCCGACATCCGCACCGCCCACGGCCAGTACATCGAGGTCGTGCGCGCCGGCGTCCGCCAGGCGGTGGCCAAGCAGCGCGCGACGGCGCTCGCGACCATCGGCCAGGCGACGATCTTCGGCGAGCGCATCTCCGAGGCGCTGCGCTACCTGAGCGGCGTCAACGAGAGCGTCGCCAAGTTGGCCGTGGAGGACGCGGCGCAGCACAGCGAGCGGAGTCGCCGCTTGCTGGGGCTCGCGGTCGCGCTGGCCGCGGCCCTCGCGGTCTTCGCCGCGGTCTACACGGGTCGCGCGGTGTCGATCCCTCTTCGCCGCGCGGTCTCCGTCCTCGAGGGCGTCGCCAAGGGTGACTTCTCCGGGCGCATCGAGGTGAGCTCGAAGGACGAGGTCGGTGAGATGGCCACGGCGCTCGACGCCGCGATCGCCTCGGTGCGACGCGCCCTGACCGAGGTGCGGGGCGTGGCGCTCGACGTGGCGGTCGCGTCCGACCAGCTCTCGACGGCGGCGGACGCGATCTCGAGCGGCGCGCAGGAGCAGGCGTCGGGCCTCGAGGAGACGGCGGCCAGCCTCGAAGAGGTCTCGGCGACGGTGAAGCAGAACGCCGAGAACGCGGGTCACGCCGCGCAGCTCGCGGAGGCCTCGCGCGGCATCGCCGAGAAGGGCGGCGCCGTCGTGCAGGCCGCCGTCGACGCGATGACCGGCATCACCGCCTCGTCGAAGCACATCGCCGAGATCACCACGACGATCGACGAGATCGCCTTCCAGACCAACATCCTCGCGCTCAACGCCGCGGTGGAGGCGGCGCGCGCGGGCGAGCAGGGGCGCGGCTTCGCCGTGGTCGCCGCCGAGGTCCGTGACCTCGCCCAGCGGAGCGCCGCCGCGGCCAAGGAGATCAAGCGATTGATCCACGACTCGGTCGAGACGGTCGAGGCCGGAGCCCGGCACGTCAGCTCCAGCGGCGCGACGCTCGCGGAGATCGTCACGTCGGTCAAGCGCGTGACCGACATGGTGACCGAGATCGCCGCGGCCTCGCGCGAGCAGGACACGGGCATCGACCAGGTGAACCAGGCGGTGATCCAGATGGACCGCGTGACCCAGTCGAACGCGGCGCAGACCGAGGAGCTCTCCGCGACGGCCCGCGGGCTCGCCGGCCAGTCCGAACAGCTCCAGGAGCTCGTGTCCCGGTTCCGACTCGGCGGCGAGAGCGTCGTCCCGGCGAAGGCCGCGCCTGCGCCTGCGGCCGCGGCCCCGCGCGCGAGGGTCCACGTGGTGACGCCGAAGCGTCGCGCCCTCGCGGCGCGGACCGCCCACCAGGAGTTCTGAGCGGCCCTCCGAACGCCGTCTCAACCCGGCCCGTCGGCGTCCGCGTCGCTCGAGCTTGCGTCACCGGAATCCCCATCGACCTCCGCGCCGCTGTCCCTCGGGAACGGGAGCGGCGTCACGGTGTCGTCCATCCCGAGGTCGAAGCCCGACGTGTCCTCGCCGCCCGTGTCGTAGTCGACGCTCGCCTCGCGGAGATCCTCTGGCGCGCCATACACCGCCGAGCACGCCGTGGGCGCCAGGGCCACGGCGAGGAAGCGCGCGGCGACCCACCGACGCGTGGGCCGTGGGCTCACCTCGGCGCTGCCGCAGAACGGACAGGGCGTTCCCTCCACGACGTGACGACGACACCCGGCGCAGACCACGTAAGCCATGACGGCACCCTACCTGCCCGATCGACCCCTCGCACGCGGCCTACCGCTCGCGCCGAGGTGCGGAGGCTGGCGGGCTAGGATACCCTCCACGGAAGGACTGCCGAGATGATTCGCCGCCTCATCGCCTCGCGCTTTCGCAGCCTCGGGCAGGACGTCACCCTCGAGCTCGGTCCGCTCACCGTGCTCGTCGGCCAGAACGGCGCCGGCAAGAGCAACCTCGTCGACGCCTTCGTCTTCCTCTCCGATTGCGTGCAGCGAGGCCTCGAGGTCGCGCTGGGGCAGCGCGGTGGCATCCAGCTCGTCCGCTACGACGGCGCACGCAATCCGCCTGACGAGCTCCGGCTGCGGCTGGAGGTCGAGGTGGACGGCGTCTCGGGTCACTACGAGATCGTCCTGGGCGGCGATCGAGCCGACGACTACCAGGTGCGTCTCGAGTCCGCCGCCTGGGGCCCTCACCAATTCGAGGTCCGCGGAGCGCAGTGGCAGGGTCCGGCAGACCTCCATCCTCACGTCGACGCACGAAACCTGGCTCTGCCAGCCCTCGCCGGTGACGAGCGCTTCGCCCCGCTGGCCAGCGCGATCCGGTCCGTGGCCGCGTACAACATCCGGCCCGACGACCTCCGCAAGGCGCAGCGATACGACCCGCAGAGGCCACTCGATCGCACCGGCAGTCACTGGCTCTCCACGCTGCGCGATCTCCCCGAGGTCGAGTGGAAGCCGGAGCTCGTGACCGTCCTCCACAAGCTCGCGGGCGTCGCCGACGTCAAGCTCGCCCAGATGGGCCCGTTCCTCGTCCTGCACATGCGCCACGACGGCGACCTCGGAGCGCGCTGGGACAAGTGGATCGAGGCCGCGCAGGAGTCCGACGGGACGCTGCGAATGGCCGGCATGATGACCGCCCTCCTGCAGCGACCGCTACCGGCGCTCCTCGCGTTCGAAGAGCCGGAGCTCACGATTCATCCGGGCGCCCTCGCGCTCCTGCACGACTATCTCCAGGAGGCGGCGATGGACGGTCAGGTCCTCCTCACCACCCACAGCCCCGATTTCGTCAGCATGGTGTCGATCGATCAGGTGCGGGTCGTGGAGCGCATCGCCGACGAGACGCGGGTCGCTGCGGTCGACGCCGCGCAGCAGGCGGTCGTCGTCCGGGGTCTGTTCTCGCTCGGCGACGTGATGCGATCGGAGGGTCTCCGTGCGCGACCACTGCCCCTCGCAGGGGAGTGATCCGTGCGTACCTACGTGCTCGTCGAAGGACACGGAGAGACCGAGGCTGTCCAGAATCTGCTCCACCGTCTCGCACCTGCACTGGCCCCGTTCTCGCTGAGTCGCGTCCCAGGGATCGCCAAGGAGGAGAAGCTCCTCGATCACGTCGAGCTCAAGCGCGAGCGGGGTGATGCACGTGCGCTGTTGGTTCTCCGCGACGATGACGATGGCTGTCCGAAGCTGGATGCGCCGCCGCTCGCGCAGGCACTCCGGGCCCGCGGTCTGCCTTTCCCGGTCGCCGTCGTCCTCGCGTATCGCGAGTACGAGAGCCTCTTCTTGCCCTGCATCGAGCAGATGGCAGGACGCTCCTTCGACGGCCCTGGCGGCGCTCGTCCAGGGTTGCGCGCGGATGCGCGTTTCGAGGGCGACTTCGAGGCGCTCCGCGGCGTGAAAGAGTGGCTGACCCATCACATGGCACAGCGCAAGCGGTACAAGCCAGCAGTCGACCAGCTGCCTCTGACCCGCATGGTGGATTTCGACGTCGTCCGGCAGAAAGGCTTGCCCTGGTTCGGCAGCCTCGAGCGCGCGCTGACGTTCCTCGGCGAGCACCTCGGCGAGGGTGGTGTCGCCTACCCTCCCGAACGGACTCCGGACATTTCCTGACCGCTACTGGAACGTCCCCTGGAGAGACAACCCCGCGTGGCTCGCACCGAAGACAGGCGCGAGCTGCGCGGTCGCCCAGGTCCGATGGGCCGCCTCCATGGCCGAAGGGCGCACGGCGATGAAGACCCCGAGCGAGGCGAAGTAGGCGCCGAGGATCACCGCGAGCGAGCTGGCCGTCTTCACGTCACCGCTTTCGGCGCGCACGATCCCGATGGTACCGAGGGTTGCCGCACCGAGCCCGAGGACGCTGACGAGTACGCCCTCGGCGATGCGTCCGGAGCGCGCCTTCGAGGCCGCGTTTGCCCAGCGCGCCTCGGTGGGCGCGATGCCGAGTCCTCGGCCTGGTCCGCGCGCAGGCCGTCCACGAGCTCACGCGCGGCATCGGGGATGAACAGCGCGTAGATCAATCCCCCGATGACGAGCCCGCCTCCTGCACCTGCGACGGCGATGCCCGATTTGGTCTGGTTGCGCGTCGTGAGCCCGAGAGGCACCAGCACGAGCCCTGCGCCAGCCGCGGTGAAGCCGTACACCAGACGGCTCGCACGCTGCTCGTCGGCGAGGTTCGTGAGGGTGCTCTCCAGACGCGCGGGCCGGTCGTCCGCGTGGGCTCGACCGGTCGAACCAGCGGTGGCGAGCGCCGCGAGGGCACCGAGGGCGAGCAAACGGAAGATTGGGAGTGGCTTCGAATGCATGACGGCTCAGGGTCCGAGCACCGTCGCACGGGTCCGCGCGACGGCGTCGAGAATCGTGCTCGCGCTGCGTTCAGCGCGGGGAGGCGGGGCTGCGCAGCCAGATCACCCCGCCCACCACCGCCAGCACCGCGGCGAGCGGCAGGCCGACCCACGACGCCCACGCGACCGCGTTCAGCACCTTGCACTGCGTCCCGGCCGACAGCGCCGCCGTGCCGCACGAGAGCGGCGCCATGCCGAACGCGTAGACCAGCCCCGCCGCCGACAGCGCGAGCAGCGCGCCGGCGACGAAGAGGATGCGACGACCGAGGAAGGGATCAGGGGACACCGGCGTCACCGTCCTTCAGCGCCTTCGTCACCCACGGATCCGTGCCCGGCTTCTTGCACTTGTCGATCACGTCCTGCACCGCGGTGTGGCAGTCGTTGAACGGGGGCAGCCATCGGCCCGTGGGCTTGCCGATCGTGAGCTCCTCGTCGACGCAGCCCACGTCCACGTCGGGCAGGTCCTGGCAGGACACCGCGGGGCCGCCCTCGCCGGCGTGATCGTTGAGCGTGGTCGGCACGCCGGGGTAGCCCGAGGGGCCGTCCTTCTTGCCGGGGATCCCGCCGCCCGCGGGGCCCATGCCGACCTCCTTGTTCGGCGTCTTGAGCCACCAGTGCTGCACGCCGAGCTTGTCGTTGCCGGGCAGGTCCGCGGGGCGCTCGCACAGCTGCACCGTGGCCGGCTTCTTCGCGGCGGCCGCGGCGGCGTCGCGGCGCATCACCTCGGCCTCGATGTCCTTCAGGAGCGCGCGATCCGCCTCGCTCACCGACGCGGGGTTCGCGAGCAGGCGCTTGGTGATCGACTTCGCGTTGTGCTCGAGCATCGCGTCGGGCCACCCGGCCACCGCGCCGGGCGCGACGACCGTGGGCTGCGCGGGGGTGAACGCGGGCAGCGGCCGCGACTGCAGCGAGGGCTGGTAGTCGAGGTCGACCGCGGGCGGCTTCGCCTTCGCCGCGGGCGCGGCCGGCTTCGGCGGCTCGATGGGGGTGAAGAGCTGCGGGGGCTTGGACTGGAGAGAGCTGGTGGCGTCGGGCATTTCGTCCTCTGCCCACCCGTCGGCGCGACCGCGCCCGCGGTTGCGGAGAAAACGTGGACGCCCCCTAGGTGCGCCCGCTGAGCAGCAGCGCGAAGCTCACGGCCAGCATCCCCGACCCGACCAGCGCCGTGATGAAGATGAGGTTCACGATCGAGCGCAGCTTCTCGAGGCCGCTCATGAGGTGCTGGATGTCGTCGCCCTGGGTGTGGATCACCGCGTGGAACCCGCTCGTGGCCTTCACCAGCAGCGCCGCGACGAGGATGCCCACGCACGACAGCAGGCACCAGATGCCGAAGTCGAGGTAGTAGAGGCCGCTGTTCGACGGGCCCTTCATCGTCACGTTGAAGTGCTGCATCAGCTGGTAGGCGAGCAGGATCGTGCTCCCCAGGGCGACCGCTCCGCCCGCGCGCTTCATGCCCGTGACCAGGCCCTTGAAGGTCTCGTTCTCCCGGTCGGTGAACTCGTAGCCGATGGCGGTGGTCATGGGGGCTCTCTCTTTGCGGCGCGCAGGTTCGGCCCGCCGATCTCTTGTAGCATCGTCGCCATGGTGGCGCGTATCCGCTTGCCGCTCCAGGTCGGGACCTCCGCCCTCGGCCACGCCACCGCGGGCGCCCTCGCCCTCGTGCCCGGGGTGTGGCTCGTGGTCGTGGCCGTGCGGCTCGTCACGTCGCCGGCCGGGGACCTCAGTGGGTTCGGGTTCGGGCTCCGGATCGTCGGCGGGCTCGTCGGGGCCTACCTCGTCGTGTACGCGTTGCTCGAGCTCGCGCGCGTGGCGGGCACCCGCGCGAGCGACCTCTTGCTAGACGCCGAGGGCTTCTCCATCGAGGGCGGGCGGCACGATGGCCTGCGGCTCGCGTGGGCTGCGCTCGATCCCGCGCGGTCGCGGGCCGAGACACAGACCGAGGTCCGGGTCACCCTCGGCAAGATCGTCGGCGACGTGTTCTTCGTCGCCATCTCGATGCTGGCCTCGAACTCGCTCGAGCTCTCCCCCGACGTCGAGGTCCCGCTGCGGAGGCTGTGGATCGTGACCCGCGACGGGCGCGAGCTCCTGCTGGCCGAGGCGGTCGACCCCGCCGAGCAGGCCTCGGTGGACGCGCTGATCGAGACGCTGAAGGCCCGCGTCGGCGCGGCCCCCTCGCGTCCGATCGCGCCACCGGCCGTGCTCGGGTGCGCCTCGTGCGGGGCGCCGGTCGTGCCGGTCGACGGCGACGCGCGCTGCGGGCACTGCGGCGCGACCACCGCGGTGCCGGCCGAGCTCCGCGCCCGGGTGCGCGCGGTCGCCGAGACCACCACGGCGCGGGCGTGGGTCGCGCAGGCGCTCACCGATCTGCTCGCGCAGCCGGGCGCCGCGGCCGCCACCGCGGGCCTGATCTTCGCCGTGATCTTCGCGTTCGGGGCGTGGGGCGCGGCCGTCGCGCTCGTGCTCGTCACCGGGCTCGACGCGGTGTCGGGCTTCGAGGCCACCCTGCTCCTCCTCGGCGGTCTCGCCCTCGCGGCCGTGCCGTTCGCCCTCGTCCGCGCCGCGCTCGCGAAGCGGCGCGCGCTGCACCTGGTCACCGCGTCGTTCGGCGCGCGACCTCCGCGCGGCGTGGAGGGCGCGTGGACGTGCCGGAGCTGCGGCGGCGCGCTCCCCGCCGCGAGCGGGCTCGTCGTCGGGTGCGTGTTCTGCGAGGCGGAGAACGTCCTCGGGCTCGATCTGCGCGACGAGGCCGCGTCGGGCAAGAAGCAGCGCGCGTCGCTCGAGGCCGTGCTGGTCGGCGCGCGGGCCGAGCGGCGGCGGCTCGCGGGGGCCGCGGCGGGCTCGCTGGCGCTCGGGGTGGTCGCCGCCGCGGTGTTCGCGATCCAGCACGCGGACGCGCAGGCGCTCGCGCGTCGCCGCGCCGCGTGCAAGCGCGACGACGGCGCCGCGTGCCTCGAGCTCGGCAAGGCGTTCGACTTCGGCCAGGGCGTCGCGAAGGACCGCAAGAAGGCGTGTGGCCTCTACGAGCAGGCGTGCGACCTCGGCGAGCTCGAGGGCTGCGACGGCCTCGCCGCCTGCTACGTGCTCGGGATCGACCGCCCGACGGACATGGCCGAGGCCGACCGCCTGCGCCGCAAGGCCTGCAAGAAGGGCTACGAGCCCTCGTGCAAGGCGCTCGATCCCTGAGGCCGCGGGCTTCGACGCGGCGCGCTATCCTCCCGCCCGCGCCATGGCCGCTCCCTATCCCCACCTGCTGTCGCCGCTCGACCTCGGCCCCTTCACCCTCAAGAACCGCGTCCTCATGGGCTCGATGCACACGGGGCTCGAGGACCGCTTCTTCCACTACGGCAAGCTCGCGGCGTACTTCGCGGAGCGCGCGCGCGGCGGCGTCGCGCTGATCGTCACCGGCGGCATCTCGCCGAACCGGCAGGGGTGGCTCCTGCCCGCGGGCGGCACGCTCAACACGAAGCTCGACGTGCAGAACCACGCGAAGGTGACCACCGCGGTGCACGCGGAGGGCGGGCGCATCGCGATGCAGATCCTCCACGCGGGGCGCTACGGGTACCACCCGTTCCAGGTGTCGGCGTCGCGGGTCAAGTCGCCGATCAATCCGTTCACCCCACGCGCGATGAGCGAGCGCCAGATCCACGCGACCATCGCCGACTACGCGCGGTGCGCCTCGCTCGCGCGCGACGCCGGGTACGACGGCGTCGAGATCATGGGCAGCGAGGGGTACCTCATCAGCCAGTTCCTGTGCCCGCGGGTCAACCGCCGCAAGGACGCCTGGGGCGGCCCGATCGAGCACCGCATGCGCTTCCCGGTCGAGGTCGTGAAGGCGGTGCGCAAGGCCGCGGGCGGCGACTTCGCCATCGTGTTCCGCCACTCGCTGCTCGACCTCGTGGAGGGCGGCAACACCTGGCCCGAGATCGTCACGGCGGCCAGGGCGCTCGAGGCCGCGGGCGTGAACCTGCTCAACACCGGCATCGGCTGGCACGAGGCGCGGGTGCCCACCATCGTCACCTCGGTGCCGCGCGCGGCGTTCCGCGAGGTGACCGCGCGCATGCGCAAGGAGCTGAAGATCCCGATCTGCGCGTCGAACCGCATCAACACGCCCGAGGTCGCCGAGGAGATCCTCGCGAGCGGCGACGCCGACATGGTCTCGATGGCGCGGCCGCTGCTCGCCGACCCGGAGTTCGTGAACAAGGCGGCGGCCGGGCGCGGCGACGAGATCAACACCTGCATCGCCTGCAACCAGGCCTGCCTCGACCACACGTTCTCCATGCAGCGCGCGAGCTGCCTCGTGAACCCGCGCGCCTGCCACGAGACGGAGCTCGTCCTGATCGCGGCCAAGCACAAGAAGCGCGTCGCGGTGGTCGGTGGCGGCGTGGCGGGGCTCGCGGCGGCGACGACGGCCGCGGAGCGCGGGCACGCGGTGACGCTGTTCGAGGCGGCCGACGCGCTCGGCGGTCAGTTCCGCATGGCCGCCGCGATCCCCGGCAAGGAGGAGTTCAGGGAGACCATCCGCTACTACGAGAAGCGCCTCGCGCGCACCGGCGTCGAGGTGAAGCTCGGAAAGCGCGTCGACCGGCGCGACCTCGAGGCGGGGTTCGACGCGATCGTGGTGGCGACCGGCGTCGTGCCGCGCAAGCCGCGCCTCGAGGGGCTCGATCACCCGAAGGTGCTCTCGTACGTCGACGTGCTGCGCGACAAGAAGCCGGTGGGCCAGAAGGTGGCGCTGATCGGCGCCGGCGGCATCGGCGTGGACGTCGCGGAGTTCCTGCTCCACGACACCGACCCGACGACCGCGGAGTTCCAGCAGGCGTGGGGCATCGACCCGAAGGTCGAGAAGCCCGGCGGCCTCGTCGACCCCGTGCGCAAGGCGCCGCGCCGGGAGATCTGGCTCTTGCAGCGCAAGCCCGCGACCAAGCGCATGGGCGCGGGTCCCGGCCGCACGACGGGCTGGGTGCACCGCATCGTGCTCGAGCGCGAGGGCGTGCACCTGCTCGGCGGCGTCGAGTACCTGAAGGTCGACGACCAGGGCCTGCACATCCGGCAGGACGGCGCGGTGAAGGTGCTGCCGGTCGACCACGTCGTCGTGTGCGCGGGGCAGGAGTCGGTCCGCGATCTGGTGCCCGAGCGGCAGGACGCGCGCTACCACGTGATCGGCGGCGCGGACGTCGCCGCGGAGCTCGACGCCAAGCGCGCGATCAAGCAGGGCACCGAGGTCGCCGCGCGGCTCTGACCCGTCTCTCGTCGGTTGCGCCGCGCTCCCCGACCTTGCGCGTCGTCAATGGAGAGGGCCGCATCGTCTTGTCACTCGACCCCGGCGCGCAGGCCATGTTGGACTCGCGTCATGCGCCGCTCCCCTCTCGACATCCGGCCCGAACGACGCGCCCTGCGCATCTTCGCGATCGATCCGATGCTCGGACGCGCGGGCGACATGCGCGTCACCATCGATGTTCCCTATCGCGAGATCGCGGTCGACGAGCGCCGCTTCCGCGACGACCGCCTCGAGCTGATCGACTACGATGGCGCGACGGGTCGCTACTATCGCGTCATCGACCTCGACGACGCGCGCGTCGCCATGCAGCAGGGGGTCGAGCCAGCGGAGGCAGACCCGCAGTTCCACCAGCAGATGGTCTACGCGGTGGCCTCCCGCGTCCTCGAGAACTTCGATCGCGCGCTCGGTCGGCGCCTGCGGTTCTGGGGCGGTCAGCGGCTCCGCCTGCTCCCGCATGCATTCCAGGGTCGCAACGCGTACTACGATCAGGAGCTCAACGCGGTCCTGTTCGGGTACTTCCCGGCGGATCAGGACGAACCCGGCGAGAACCTCCCGGGGCAGGCGATCTTCACCTGCCTCTCGCACGACATCATCGCCCACGAGGTCACCCACGCTGCGCTCGATCGACTGCATCGGCACTATCGCGAGCCGACCAACCCCGAGGTGCCCGCGCTGCACGAGGGCTTCTCCGACATCGTCGCGGTCTTCCAGCGGTTCACCTTCCCGGACGTCGTGCGGCAGGTCATCCGAGCCACGCGCGGCGACCTGCTCGGCCGCCCCCATCCGCTCGTCGAGATCGGAGCGCAGTTCGGCGCGGCGGCAGGAACAGGTCACGCGCTACGCTCCGTCGCCAGTGTGGCCGACCCGAAGGCCTTCGCGCGCAGCCGTGAGCCACACGAGCTGGGCCGCCTGCTCGTCGCGGCGGTGTTCGAGGGCTTTGTCCGGACCTTCGAGCGACGCACCGCCGATCTCCTGCGCATCGCGACCGGTGGCAGCGGCCGGCTGCCGGACGGTGAGATTCACCCCGATCTGGTGAATCGTCTGGCCAGCGAGTGCACGCGCACCGCGCAGTCGGTGCTGATGATGTGCATCCGGGCGACGGATTACCTGCCCCCGGTGGACCCGACCTTCTCGGACTTCCTGCGGGCGATGGTCACGGCGGACTTCGAGCTCAACCGCGCGGACGAGCTCGGCCTGCGCGCGGCGATGATCGAGGCCTTCCGGGTGCGGGGCATCCGGCCCGAGGCGGTGGGCTCCTTCGCGGTCGAGTCCTTGCTCTTGCAGCCGATCGACACCAAGCCGGACGGTGAGCTCGCCGACCTGGTGGTTCGCCTGTCGACCCTCGGTGCTCGAGAGCTGAGCCGCACGGGCGCCTTGGCCGAACTCCCGGATTCGCCCCCCTTCAAGAAGCCGGTCAAGCGAGTCCGCTCGCCGAGCGACTTCATCCAGCAACAGCAGTCCGAGCTCGTCAGCGAGAGCGACGACCTGAACGAGACCGAAGAGCCCGATGTCCAGTGGCGGGAGATCGCCAACGGACTCGGCCGGTGGGCTCGCAAGAACGCGTCGCTGATGGGTCTCGAGACGGGTGGGATCAAGGTCGACGGCTTCCATCCCGTGCACCGAGTGGCTCCGAGCGGGGAGCTCCTCGTCGAGATGGTCGCGCAGCTCGTCCAGTCGCAGCGTCCTGCGCCGGAGCTCGGTGGGTTGACCTATCGCGCCGGGGTGACGCTGGTGGCGACCCTCGACGGCCGCGTGCGCTACGCGATCAAGAAGCCATTCCACGAGAGCCGCTACGCCTCGATGCTGGGCTGGGTCCAGGCATTCGCCGCGCGCGGAGGCCCCTCCTGGGCCAGCTCACCTTCTCCTCGACGCATCAGCGAGGCGTTCTCCGCGAGGGCCATGGACGGCCGGAGGTGGCGATGACCGACAAGCTCCGCATCCGAATGTACAACGTGGGGTTCGGTGACTGCTTCTTGATCGGCTTGCCCGACCGCCGCGCCATCCTCGTCGATGCCGGCTATCACAGCCAGGGCAGGGGCAAGTTCTCCGGGGGTGAGCTCGCCCAGCAGGTGATCGCCGACGCAGAAGAGTGGACCGGCGCGAAGCGGGTCGACGTGGTGGTCGCCACGCACCGTCACCAGGACCACATCACGACGTTCAACTCCGCCGACTGGGACGAGCTGTCGGTCGGGGAGGTGTGGCTGCCGTGGGTCGAAGATCCCGAGAACGCAGCTGCGCGCAAGATGTGGAAGAAGAAGCAGGCCTTCGCGGAGACGCTGGCCGCTGCGCTGCCCAGCTTCCACCTGGCAGACGACGACAAGGCCGCCGCTGACTTCATGCTGTGGAACGCCGGGGTCGGTCCGCCGCTGTTTCCCGGCTGGAGCAACGCCGGAGCGCTCGAGCGTCTGCACGGGGGCTTTGCGCGCCGCGATCGCGACAAGCCGCGGTTCCTGCCCCGCGGAGAGGAGTTCCCCGAGACCTTCGAGACCAAGGCGCTGCCAGGCGTGAAGATCCACGTCCTCGGCCCACCGCGAGACCCGGGTCTGATCGGCGAGCTCGATCCCGAACAAGACGGCGAATCGTATCGAGCCATCGCCCTCCGGGCGAAGGAGAGCACCAACGCCCTCCTCTCCCCGTTCGAGCCGGCCTGGGTCGTCGACGACGCTGCGAGCCAGGGCGCCGCTCCCCTGGACACAGAGGAGATCGAGCGACTCCGAGACCTCGCGCGAACCGCCGACCCGCTCTTCGCGGCCCGAGCGCTCGACGACATGATCAATGCGACCAGCCTCGTTCTGGTGCTCCAGGTCGGGAGCGCGCGTCTGTTGCTCCCCGGGGACGCCGAGTGGGGCACCTGGAAGGTCATCCTGGAAGACAAGACAGCCCGCAGCCTCCTCAGGAACACCACGTTCTTCAAGGTCGGGCACCACGGGAGTCACAACGGCACGCCGAAGACGCTCGTCGAAGAGATCCTGCCCGCCAAGGTCAAGGCGATGGTCTCGACCCAGGAAGGGGATGGCAACTACCGGAACAACATCCCTCTACCCGACCTCCTCTCCGCCCTCGAGGCGCACGGCGTCCACGCGGTGCGGAGCGATCGCGACGATCCCCTGCCCAGGGGCTTCGTCGCCGACGAAGACCAGCTCTGGATCGATCTCGAGCTACCCTGCTGAGCGGCGCGCAAACCTCCCCCGAGAAGGGTTCCTCCCATGTCGATCGTCCTCTACCACCACCCGTTCTCTCGCGCCGCCAACGTCGTCTGGATGCTCGAGGAGGTGGAGGCCCCCTACGAGATCCGCCACGTCGACATCCTGAAGGGCGAGCAGAAGTCCGCCGCGATGGTGGCGCTGAACCCGATGGGCAAGCTGCCCGTGCTCACCGACGGCGACGCGGTGGTCGCCGAGTCGGCCGCGATCGGCCTCTACCTCGCCGACCGCTACGCGTACGGCCGCCTCGCCCCGCGCGTCGACGACGCGGCCCGCGCCGCCTACCTGCGCTGGTCGCTGTTCGCGCCGTCGGTGATCGAGCCGGGCGCGATGGCCAAGATGGCGGGCTGGACGTTCAAGGACTCGCAGGCCGGCTGGGGCAACTACGAGGCGATGCTCGCGTCGATGGAGAGCGCGCTCACGGGTCGCGAGTTCCTGCTCGGCAAGGAGTTCTCCATGGCCGACGTGATCTTCGGCGGCACGCTCCGTTACATGCTCACGTTCAAGATGCTCGAGTCGCGCCCGCTGTTCACGGCGTACGTCGAGCGGCTCGGTGCGCGTCCGGCGCTCCAGCGCGCCGAGGCGCGCAACGCGGCGATCCGCAAGGAGCTCGGCCTCGATCGCTGACGATCACTCCTCGCTGGTCAGCCCCATTTCTCGCCACTGCAGCATCCCGCCCGCGAGGTTCGCCACGCGGGTGAGGCCTGCCTTGCGCAGGATGGTGGTGGCGAGCGCCGAGCGCTTCCCGGTCTGACACACGACGATCACCGGCTTGTCGGTCGGCACCTCGGAGACGCGCGCGCGGAGATCGTCGAGCGGGACGAGGATGGCGCGGTGGAGGTGCCCCGCGACGAACTCCTCCACGCTCCGCACGTCGAGCACGTGCACCTCGTCGAGGTGGCTCGCGAGCCAGTCGGGGCCGATCTGCGGGACGCCCGCGTAGGTCACCACGACGGGGCCCCACTCCGGAGGCGCCGGCGCGTGACCGCCCTCGGGCTCTCCGGCGCGCAGGTTGGCCGGGAGCGCGACCGCGAGCTGCCGCGGATGGGGCAGGTTCAGGTTGCGCATGTAGCCGACGAAGTCCTCCTCGCGCGCGCCGCCGCCGATGCGCGGGTTGTGCTCGCGCTCCTCGCCGATGCTGCTCGAGGTGCGACCCTCGTAGTCGTGGCCGGGGTAGACCACACAGGCGTCGGGCAGGGTGAACAGCTGCTCGCGGATGGAGCGGAACAGCCGACACGCGTCGCCCTGCTGGAAGTCGGTGCGCCCCGCGCCGCGCACGAGGAGCGCGTCGCCGGTGAACACGCAGCTCTGGTCGTCGGCGACGAACGACAGACACCCGTCGGTGTGGCCGGGCGTGGCGCGGACGTGCAGCGCCGCCCCGCCGAACCGGATCGTGTCGCCGTGCGCGAGCGGCAGATCCACGTGCGTCGCGCCGTAGGCCGGGGAGAGGCCGATCTTGCTGCCGAATGCTGACATCATCAGCCACGCGCCCGTGACGTGGTCGGCGTGACAGTGCGTGTCGAGCGTGGCCACCAGCCGCAGGCCGAGCTCGCGCACGAGCGCCGCGTCCCGCGCGTGCTGCTCGAAGACCGGGTCGATCAGCACCGCCTCGCCCGCGTCGGCGAGCAGGTAGCTGTACGTGCCGGAGGCCTGGTCGAAGAGCTGGCGCAGCTTCATGCCCCTGCAGGTTACCCCGCCCGCGGAGTTCTGTACGAGCGATGGACCTGCCGCTAAGGCCATCGCGTGGGATTCCTGGACAACCGCGCCGCGGCGGCGCACAAGCGGCAGAGAGAGGCGATCGTCACCGAGGCCTCGCGGGCACGGTCCACCCTGGTGCACACCGCCGACGTCGGTCAGGCGAACGGCGCCGCCGCGCTCGCGAGCTCGGCGCGCGCGATGCTCGGCGGAACGCACACGGTCGACGCGGTGCAGACGTTCGCGTTCCAGACCAACGGCTGGGAGCACCACTACGCGCAGCCCTACAGCGGGATGCAGCCGCTGCCCGGCGAGCACCACGGCCTCCTGAACGGCGCGCTGCCGGCGCCGATCGCGTTCCTGCGCCATGGTGGAGGCGGGCGCTGGGAGAGCCCGGACCGGGCGCTCGCGGCGTGGCTCTCGGGGCAGTTCGCGCTCGAGCCAGCGCTCCGCGCGCTCGCGTGGGACTGGAAGAGCGGCTTCACGCAGATCGACCTCCCGTGGACGGCGCAGGTGCGGAGCCTCGGCAACGGCCGCAGCCACCTCGTGCTGATGGCCGGCCGCTACGGCGGGTTCACCACCTACGACGTCGGGTTCGCCGCGTTCCTCGGCCTCGCCGGCGCGCTCTCGTCGGTGCTGGGCGCGCCGCAGCCCGCGCAGGCCTTCCTCGTGGAGAGCGCGTGGGGCAGCCTGCTCGCAGGCCCGCCGCCGGCGTAGCGGCTCACGCGGTCTCGTCGTCGTAGACGATCTCGTCGAGCCCGCACCCTACGCAGCGCGCGGCCAGCGCGAACCACGAGGTGTCGTCGGCGCCGGACGCGTCCGACGGCACCTAGAAACCCACGGCCAGCTCGAACATCCGACCGCCACAGCGGCGACAGGCGAGGCCCTCATGGAAGTTCGGTGACTTGGTGGCACTGGAGAACACGCTCGCTGGGTGCTGTCGGCTGTCGTAGAGCAGGAACACAGATCCGTCGGCGCGCTCCGCCTGCACCGCCGCCGGTCCTCCCTCGAGCGGCAGGCGGACGCCGAACCGCTCGCCCTCACCGACTCCGACCTCGTAGATCCATGCGCTTGGCTCTCCGTGGCCACACCAGGCCTGGTCGAGGAGCAGGTCCGACACGCGCCCCGGCACCGCGGTTCGCACCCGATCGGAGAGGTATCGCGGGGGTCCTTCGAGGTCCTGGTCATCACTGCCAGTTGCTGCCACGCGCGTCAGCACGTCGCGCACGGGGCGACGCGTGACGTTCTTGCCCACGATCGACTCACGCAGGTGGAAGACGCGGGCCGCAGCCGCTCGCGCCACGGCTCCGCGCCGAGTCCAGCGAGGATCTGGGCCATGACGCCCTCGTTCAGCCGCTCGCGCTTGATGCGCTTCGCATACCCCTCGACGGGCTCGCTGGGCAGCGGCTCGCCCTGCGCGTCGAACGACCACCGCGTGTCGTTGCGCGCGCACTGTACGTAGCGCGCGACCGCGCCGCCGTCCTCCGCGCGGCGATAGGCGAACGTCGTCCCCGCCTGGAAGGTCGTGTCCGTGTCGGAGCTGGACCAGTGGAGCGTGTCGACCTGGTGGAGCCGACTCAGGTTGTGACAGAGCGAATCGTAGCCGTCGCACAGGAAGCTGTTGTTCCACAGCACCGTCCACTCGCTGCGGGTGGGGAGGGCGAAGTACTGGGTCGGCACATTGGTCATCACGTCGACGGAGCTAAACAGGGCGTCGACGCCGTCGAGCGCCAACCACTCGGCCTCGCACGGCATTCCGGGAAGGATGCGCGCGATCTCTGCCCGCAACAGGTCGGCCACGCGCGCGACCGGAGCGTGCACGAGGTCGAGGGAGGCGGGCAGCGGCCACCAGCGCTCGAAGACGGCGTCCTTGTGGGAGGTCATGGTCCGCAGCAGAGCTAGCCGCGGCCCGTCGGGTCGTGAACGTCCGGCGCGATCCGGACTATACGAGCGGGCGACCCGCTGTTTCGGATGGGCGTAGTTCTCGAGAAGGAGCCGACGAATGCCGACGATTCACGCCTTTGGTGTCCCTGCTGCGGGCAAGCCCCTCGCGCCGCTGACCATCGAGCGCCGCGAGCCGAAGCCGCACGACGTGGTGATCGAGATCCTCTACTGCGGGGTCTGTCACTCCGACATCCACCAGGCCCGCGACGAGTGGGGCGGCGGCATCTTCCCCATGGTCCCCGGCCACGAGATCGTCGGTCGCGTCGTGCGCGTCGGCAGCGCCGTGTCGAAGTTCACGGCCGGCAACCTGGTCGGCGTGGGCTGCCTCGTCGACTCGTGCCGCACGTGCGCGCCGTGCAAGGCCGGCCTCGAGCAGTTCTGCGAGAACGGCTGGTCGGGCACGTACAACGGCACCGAGATGGACCGCAAGACGCCGACCTACGGCGGCTACTCCACGCAGATCGTGGTCGACGAGGCGTTCACGCTCCGCGTGCCCGACGGCCTGGATCCCGCCGGCGCGGCGCCGCTCCTCTGCGCGGGCATCACCACCTACTCGCCGCTGCGCCAGATGGGGTGCAAGGCGGGCGACCGCGTGGGCGTCGTCGGGCTCGGCGGCCTCGGGCACATGGCGGTGAAGCTCGCCGCCTCGATGGGCGCCGAGGTCACCGTGCTCAGCAGCTCCGAGTCCAAGGAGGCCGACGCGCGTCGCCTCGGCGCGCACCACTTCGCGCTCACCAAGGGCGACGGCGCGTTCGAGAAGCTGCGCGGCAAGCTCGACATGATCGTCGACACCGTGTCGGCGCCGCACGACTACAACGCGTACCTCGGCCTCCTCCGCGCGCGCGGCGCGATGACGCTGGTGGGCGCGCCGCCGAGCGCCATGCCGGTGAGCCCGTTCGCGCTCATCATGGGCGGCCGCCGCCTCGTGGGCTCGCTCATCGGCGGGCTCCCCGAGACCCAGGAGATGCTCGACCACTGCGCGAAGCACGGCATCGTCTCCGACATCGAGGTCATCAAGATCCAGCAGATCAACGAGGCCTACGAGCGCGTCCTGAAGAGCGACGTGCGCTACCGCTTCGTGATCGACGTCGCCAGTCTCCGCGGCTGACCCGCGGGCGGCGGGGTCCATTTTCGAATCCGCACGAATGTAAAACCCCCGTTTTACATTCGTGCGCGAGAAAAATATCGCCCCCGCCCCGACAGACAGCCTCGAGGGCGATGCGAGGGCTACGAGGTCGGCGCCCGCACGGTGACAGGGACGTGCTTGTGGTACGGCGTTCGCGCGAGCGGGTCGCAGTGCTCGCTCGTCGTGAGGCGGTTGATCTGCGGGCCGACCGGCGCCGCCCCGCGGTAGCGCTGGCCGTACCCGTGGGGCAGCACGACCACGCCCGGGCGGAGGCCCTCGTCGATCTCGACGACCACCTCCAGCTCACCCTGGCCCGAGCCACAGACCGCGCGCGCCCCGTCCGCGAGCCCCCGCGCCCGCGCGTCGTCGGGGTGCATGCGCAGCGCGCCGTGGGGGTCGACCTTGCGCCACGCGGGATTCCGGTAGATCTGGTTCGCGTTGTACGCGCGGCGTTCTCCGGCACAGAGCACGAGCCCTTCGCGCGGCTCCGGCTCGTCGCGGAGCGCGCGCAGCGCGGCGAGCATCTCGGGGATCTCGAGGTGGATGCGCCGGTCGGCGTGGCGCAGGAACGACCAGGTGTCCTCGAAGCGGTGCCGGGTCATCAGCGTGCCCTCGGGCCGGTCGAGGATCGCGCGGAACAGCGCGACGCCGAGCGTGAGCCGGTTGCCGCGGTGCCCGGCGCGGAGCACCGCCTCGGGCTCGCGGCGCGCGAGATCGAGCGCGAGGGCGAGCAGCGGCGCGGCCGCAGCGGGGGACACACGGTCCGCGTGCGCGCGCCCGGTGCGGAGCGCGCGCCCGAGCGTGCGGTAGGCGATCGACGCCGCGAACGGCGCCCACTTGGGGTTGGCCGCCAGCGTCGCGCCGAGCGCGGCCAGCGAGGCGAACGGCGCGGTCGCGGCGGGCTCGTTCTCGGCGACGCGCTCGAGCAGCGGGAACGCGCGCGGGATCTCGCCCATCGCCTCGAGGAGCCGCGTGTAGATCTCCGGCTCCGGCAGCGCCTCGGCGCGGGGCGGGAACAGCGGGTGGCGCAGGTGGAAGCCGTTGTCCGGGAAGTCGAGGTTGAACCCGGTGCACTCCCACTTCTCGAACTGCGAGGCCGCGGGGAGCACGTAGTGCGCGAGGCGCGCCGTCTCCGACATCGCGACGTCGATCACCACGAGCAGCTCGAGCTTCCCGAACGCGCGCTCGTAGCCGGCGGTGTCGGCGCCGGAGAGCACCGGGTTCGCGCTGTCGACGAACATCGAGCGGAGGTGGTCCTCGCCCTCGTGCTCGATCTCGCTCGGCAGGATGTTCGGCGGGTAGATGCCGCCGATCGGGTACATGCCGTGGTGCGCGGTGCGCCAGTGCCGCGGCTCGCGCTCGTCGGTGTTGCCGAGGATGGGCAGGAAGAACGAGTGGAAGTTGTTGCCGCCGCGCTTGCCGAAGTTGCCGGTGACGAGGAAGACGAGCTTCTCGAGGTACGAGTTGAGCGTGCTGTGGAGGCTCTGCTGGATCCCGAGGTCGACGCGCACGCACGCCGATCGCGCCTTGGCGAAGCCGCGGGCGACGCGCTGCACGTCGGCGAGCGATACATCGGCGCGGCGCACGAACTCCTCGACGGGGATGGCGAGGAGCTCGGCCTCGAGCGCGGCGAACCCGGTGCACCGGGCCGCGAGGAACGCGCGGTCGTGCAGGCCCTCGCGCACGATGATGGAGAGGATCGCCGCGAGCAAGAAGGCGTCGGTGCCAGGCCGCACCTGGAGGTGCACGTCGGCGAGGCGCGCGGTCTCGGTCTTGCGCGGGTCGACGACGACCATCGTGCGCGCCGCGTCCTTCTTCAGGTCGCGCAGGGTGTCGCGCGCGTTGGGGATGCCGTGCGCCTGGAACGGGTTGGTGCCGACGAACAGCACGAACTCGGCGTGCTCGACGTCCTCGGTGAGGTGACAGCGCTGATCGCCGAAGAGGCGGCCGTTGACCCAGAAGTCGCCGGTCTTCTCCTGCGCGAGCGCGGTGTAGACGAAGCGGCTCTTCATCGCCTTCAGGAGCTGCCGGCTGTAGGCGCCGCCGAGGTGGTTGCCCTGGCCGCCGCCGCCGTAGAACGCGAAGGCGCGGCCGCCGTGGCGCTCGCGGATCGCGAGCAGGCGCTGCGCGATGTCGCCGAGGGCCTGGCTCCAGCTCACGCGCGTGAACGTGCCGTCGGGCTCGCGGCGCAGCGGGTGCTCGAGGCGATCGGCGTGCTCCTGGTAGTAGGGGAGCCGCGCGGCCTTCTGGCAGAGATACCCCTTGGAGAGAGGGTGGGCGTCGTCGCCGCGGACGCTCTTGATCTGCGCGCCCTCGGTCTCCACGCGGAGGCCACAGTTGCGCGAACAGAGGATGCAGGCGGTCTGCTCGATGGCCATGCGGACTCCAGGTGTCGGGTGGCTGGACGGGTTGGGTAACGAACGTTATCTTATGGGGACCCGATGCGCTACCCGCCTGGTCACCGCGCCGAGACCCGCGCCAAGCTCGTCCGTGAAGGCGGGGCGCTGGCCAAGCGGGAGGGCTTTGCCCGGAGCGGCGTCGACGATCTCGCGCGGGTGGCCGGGATGACGAGCGGCGCGTTCTACCGGCACTTCGCGGGCAAGGACGAGCTCCTGGCGGCGATCGTCGAGGCCGAGCTCGCGACGACCCGCGCGCGATTCGCGGCGATCGAGACCAACGAGCAGCTGCTGTTCGCGCTCGACGCCTACCTGAGCATGACCCACGTCCGGAACCCCGAGATCGGCTGCGTGCTGCCCACGCTCGCGGCCGAGATTGGCCGCAGTTCGACGGAGACGCGCGGGGTGTTCGAGCGCGCGCTCGCCGAGGTGACCGACGTGCTGGCAGACAAGGTCGGCGATCGCGCGGTGGCTTCGGCGGTGCTCACCCAGTGCGTGGGGGCGGTGATGGTCGCGCGCGGGCTCGAGAGCGAGGCGGCGCGGCGGGCGGTGCTCGCGGCCGCGCGAAAGAGCGCGCGGGCGCTCCTCCGTGCCGGCAATCTGGCGTAACTTCCGCTACTTGCAGAAAGATCGCCCCCCCCGGTCGATCCCCCGTCGAGCCGTCCGTCGTCTCCTCGAAGGCGCTCGGCACGTGCCGGCCCGAAGGAGCCCCCCATGCGTTTCATGATGATGCACAAGAACGACCCGCACACCGAAGCCGGCGAGGTGCCCACGAAGGAGATCATCGAGCAGATGGGCGCGTTCATCGGCGAGCACGCCAAGGCGGGCCGGTTCCTCGACGGCGCGGGCCTCCGCGGCAGCAAGTACCGCACGCGCCTCGTGTTCCGCGACGGACGCGCCACCGTGAAGCACGGGCCCTACCACGGCGAGCACGAGCTGCCGACCGCGACGCTGGTCCTCCAGGTGAAGACGCGCGAGGAGGCGATCGGCTGGGCGGAGCGCTACGGGAAGATCCTCGGCGACGGGGAGATCGAGCTCGGCAAGCTGAGCGAACCGTGGGACCTCGGCCTGATGCCGGAGCCGCCCGACGCGCCGCTGCGCTTGCTCCTGATCGACAAGGCGGACGCGGCGAGCGAGGCCGGCGGCCGGAGCCCGAAGGTGAAGGCGGAGCTCACGCGGCTGCGGACCGAGATGGCCAAGGCGGGCGTGCTCGGGAGCTCGCTCGCGCTGAAACCGAGCGCGCAGGGCAAGCGGCTCGTCTTCGAGAACCACGATCTGCGGGTCTTCGACGGACCGTTCGCCGAGTCGAAGGAGCTGCTCGGCGGGTTCTCGATCATGGAGCTCGGGAGCTTCGAGGAGGCCATCGAGCTCACGAAGCCCTACGCGAAGATCCTCGGCGGGACGCTGGAGATCGACCTCCGCCTGGTGGACCTCGACGCGGAGTGAGTCGTCGCCCGCGGCACCCGGGGCCGCGGAGGGGGTAGGGGGTCTCGCGATTGCAACGCGCACGAGCGGCTGCCACAAAGTCTTGAATCGAGGCGCTTCACACGAAGGTCAAAGGATCTTTGACCTTCGTGCGAAATCGGAAGACCCCCTCGGGTCGGCGCTGGGGTCCGGCGCCGTCAGCGGCGGCTCTGGATCATCTTCCAGCCGTTGCCCGAGGGATCCCGGAAGCCGGCGTCCACGTTGCCGTACCGCTCGGTCGGCTCCTGCGTGAACTCGACGCCCGCGGCGCGCATGCGCTCGTAGGCGCCGCGGCAGTCGTCGACGTTCAGGACCAGCGGCGGCATCCCGCCTTTGGCCACGACCTCCCGGAGCGTCTGCGCCGTCTTGGCGTCGAGCGCCGGCGACTCCGGCTTGAACAGGCCGAGCTGGAACGACGGCTGGTCCGGGTGCTGCACCGTGAGCCAGCGGTAGTCGCCGTTGCGCACGTCGGTGTGGATCTGGAATCCCAGCTTCCCGACGTAGAACTCGACCGCTTCGTCCTGATCGCGAACGTACAGACCGACCACCCCGACACCTTGGCTCATGGGACCTCCGTTGGTTGCGTCCGATCCGTATCGCCCTCGTCCTGCCGTCGCTTCTCCGAAACTGCGATCGTGAGGTCGGGTCGGTGGGCCGCGGCGACGAAGCACAGCGGGACGTGCGGGAGCGGGGACGGGGCAACCCTCACGCGGGCGCGGAACTCGCCGGGGCTCTCGCCGGTGACGTCGCGGAACGTGCGCCCGAACGTGCCGAGGCTGCTCCACCCGGTCTGGAAGGCGACGTCCGTGATCGGGAGGTCGGTATCGCGCAGCAGCGCCGTCGCCCGCTCGATCCGCCGCGTGAGCAGGTACCGGTGCGGCGGGATGCCGAAGGCCTCCTTGAACGACCGCGCGAAGTGGGCCTCGGAGACGCCGCTCACCCGCCCGAGCCGCCGGACCGGCCACTCCTCGTGCGAGGCGGCGTCCATGCGGTCCTTCGCCCGGAGGAGGCGCCGCAACAGCTCGGGGTCCTGGCTCACGGGCGAGGGGATCCTGGCAGAATCTCGCCCCCGCCGGAAGCGGACAGGATCGCGCCGCTGGGATATAGGATGCGCACACCTCGATGAAGCGCTCCACGACCATCCCCGAAGGCGAGTCCGCGTCGCAGTTGATCAGCAAGAAGATCGCCGATCTCGACGACTGGCGCGGCGAGATCCTCGGCCAGATTCGCGTACTGATCAAGGAGGCGGACCCGGAGATCCTCGAGGAGTGGAAGTGGGGAATCCCGGTCTGGTCGCACGACGGCATCGTCTGCACCGGCGAGACCTACAAGGCCGCGGTGAAGATGACGTTCGCCAAGGGCGCCTCGCTGAAGGACCCGAAGGGCCTCTTCAACTCGAGCCTCGAGGGCAACGTGCGGCGCGCGATCGACGTGCGCGAGGGCGACGAGATCGACGAGACCGCCCTGAAGGCGCTGTTCCGCGCCGCGGTGGCCCACAACGTCGCCGCCAAGACGCCGAAGGCCGCCGCCAAGGCGAAGAAGACCGCCGCCAAGCCGAAGGCCGCTGCGAAGCCGAAGGCCGCCGCCAAGCCGAAGGCCAAGAAGCGTGCCGCGCGCTGAACTGGTTTGCGGTCTGAAGACGGACCCCATTTTTCGTTTTGCACGGATGTAAAACGGGGGTTTTACATTCGTGCAAATCCGAAATCGGCGTGTGCTCCGCGCAGCGAAAGCCCTGGGCGCTCACTTCACGACGAGCCAGACGCCGGCGACGAAGAACGGAACGCGCTCTCGACCAGCTGCCACTCCGCGCTGCTCACCGGGTTGGCGCTGCCGACGTAGTCGCCGACGCCGGCGTCCGGCTGGACCGACGACGTGCCGATGCGCTTGCGTCGCGGTTCCGGTGACGCCACGGAGGTCACGGCGATGTGCCTGATGGTCTGGCTCGGCTCGATGCGCGCGCTCCCCGAGCACCGCCTCGCGAACCCGCAGGTGCCCGATCCACGGCTGGGCTACCACCGGGTCGAGACCGTGCCCGACGCCGCACCGGTGCGGGCGCGGTTCACGCTCCCCCACGTCGCGTACGTAGGCTCGCACGAGGGCTGTGGGTGCGGATTCAACTCGGGCGACCTCGAGTGGCAGGGCTTCGAACTCGTCGCGGAGATCGCGCCCTTGATCGAGGCTCTCGGCGCCGAAGAGCGCGCGGAGTTCGAGGCCGAGCAACGCGGACGCGAGCGGCTGCGTGACCTCGTCGCCACCGCGTTCGCGGACGGGCCGGTCGAGGTCTTCGGTTGCTGGGCCGGAGACGAAGGCGATCCGTCGGTGAACGACATGGAGGTCGACGTGAGCCACTTCGCGACGCGCCTCGCACCCATCGTCGAGAGGGTGCGCTACCTCGTGGGACACAGCCCGTAGTCGCTTCCTCGCCGGCGTCGCGCGACGTATCCTCCAGGGGTGCCACTCGAGAGGGAGGAGATCGTGGTGCCGCTCCGCGCGGGCGCGGTGTCCGAGGTGATGACGTGCACTGGGATCCGGTCGACGCTGGTGAGCGCATCGCTGCTCGCGCTGCGCGAGCGTGGGCTCTCCGATGCGTACTACAAGCATCTCCCTCCCGAGCTGCACATGACGGTCCAGACGATCGTGGCTGGCTCGTGGGTGCCCATCGACCTCGCCGTGGCCCACTACCGCGCGGTCGACGCGCTCGGGCTCGCAGCGGCGGAGCAGGTCGCCATCGGGAGCGATGTCGGCGTGCGGGTGCAGGCGAGCCTGCTGGGCGTGATCTTCCGCCTCGCGAAGGGGGGCGGCGCCACGCCTTGGACCGCGCTCTCGATCTACCCCAAGCTCCGCGAGCGCATCTTCCGCGGGTCGGACACGCGCATCGTCCGCATCGGCCCCAAGGACGCGCGCGTCGAGAACTTCGGGATCCCGCTCGTGGCCATCCCGTACTTCCGCAACGCGTGGCGCGGGATGGTGATCGCGGGCCTCGGGCTGTTCTGCCGACGCGTGATCGTCACGGAGCTCACGAGCCCGCACCCCTCCAACACGTTCGTGTACAAGGCGAGCTGGGCCTAGCGATGGATTGGCGAATCCCTCGAGCGGAGGCGCGCCGGAGGGTCCTGGAGGAGGATGCCGCTCGCCGCGACCGGATGCCCTTCTTCCGCGCGCGCCCCCCCCTCACCCCCGAAGAGATCGAGGCGTCGTTGCCCTATGCGTCGGCCCGCCACGCGTTCTGGATGGACATGCGCACGATGCGGCCGATCGACGAGGCGATCGCAGGCGCATCGCTCGGGCAGGTCATCGCCTACTGCGTGCACTACTCACACGCCGACATCTGCAACGGCGGTTTCCATCAGTACTTCTCCAACTCGACGGGAGACTACGCATCGCTGACCATCGACGCGCTCCGCACGCTGGGCGACGACCGCCGCGCCGACCTGATGACCCGCGCCATGGGGCGGTTTCCCGGCGGTGTCGCGCCGAAGTCCCAGGCCCGACGTCAGGCAGTGCTCGCGACCATCGACTACGAGTCCGATTGGCGGGTGTGGTGTGGCCCGATCGAGAAGGCTTACTACGCGCTCGGCGGCGAGGATCTGGGACGGCGCGTGCAGGAGTACGTCGCCTCCCACGCGAGCGATTACTTCCTCGAATGACCAGGATGCACCGCGGCGTCAGACCGGGATCGTGGCGCGCGACTTGCTCGAGATCCCCTTGCGGAAGGCCTCGATGATCGCCTGCACGTCCCAGATCGACTGGGTGCCCTCGAGGTCGCGCAGGTAGAGGGAGCGCCGCGCGACGGCGTCGAGCTCGAACCCCCAGAAGAGGCTCATGAGCGGGTTGATGAACAGCTGGGAGCCCCTGGTCCGATCGGTCGTCTGGTGATCGCCGAAGTGACCCTCGATGGCCGAGACGATGGAGGCGTTGACGATGCTCGGCTGCATCCGCTCGTGGACCCACGCGACCGCCTTGCGGTAGCGCTCGACCTCGGGCCAATCGGCGAGCAGGGTCTGCGCGCCGAGGAACGCGCCCTCGTGGACCAGCGCGGCGACGTCCTCCAGGAAGTGCGCGTGACAGACGCCGTGGAAGGCGTCGATCCCGAAGCCGAGGCAGGTGACCAGCTTGGTGCCGACGTCGAGGCCGTGGACGGCGGCGAGGCTGGTCATGTCCTCGGCGGGGGTGCCGAGGCCGGCCTCGTCGCCGCGCATCAGGATGTCGGTGCCGCCGTCGACGAGCACGATCGCGTCCAGATCGAGCGTGCGGACCAGGTGCCGGTACGCCTCGCGCACGGGCGTGACGCCGACCTTCTCGATCGTCCACACGGGGACGCCGAGCAGCTCCGCGAGGTAGCGCTCGGGGAAGTAGTCGTCGCAGCCGCGCGTCGATCCCTCCACGCGCGCGAGGTGCGGGAGGACGAACGACACGTCGGTGCCGCCGAGGTAGGTGAAGCTCAGGTTGGCGAGCGACACCTGCTTCCCCGCGTGGCGGAGCGCGAAGTAGAGCGGGAGGCCGCAGAACACGTCGTATCCGCCGCCGGCGCCGGCGAGGAGGATGCGTTCGCAGGAGAGGAGACGCTTGCCGAGCGGGGAGTCGAGGACGGTCACCCGGGGATCCTACAGCGGCTCGACGCCGCCCGACGTGACCACACGCTGGCTCCGCGCGGCGGCTCATCGACGAGGATCAGCCGCGGTCGAACGCAGGATGAGCGAGCAATCGCGGTCGGTTCAATTGCCGTTGCCGCGGGATCTCGGCGGGGCGCAACCAGCGCCTCCTGCCATTTCCAACATATGCCAGAGCATGGGGCTTGCGGCAAGCCCTATTTCATGCCGTACCTTGCACGACATGAGCGAACACGCCGTGGTGATTGCGGGGGGAGGTCCTACGGGACTGATGCTGGCCGCCGAGCTCGCGCTGGCGCGCGTCGATGTCGTCATTGTGGAGCGGCGTCCGAACCAAGATCTCGCCGGCTCGCGCGCGGGCGGGCTCCACGCGCGCACGATCGAGCTGCTCGACCAGCGCGGGGTCGCGGAGCGTTTCCTCTCGCAGGGAAAGGTCATGCAGGTCGCCGGGTTCGCGCTGATCCCGCTCGACATCAGCGATTTTCCGACGCGCCACAACTACGGCCTCGCGCTGTTCCAGGACCGCATCGAGCGCATCCTCGCCGACTGGGTCGAGGAGCTCGGCGTGCCGATCCACCGCGCGTGCGAGGTGACGGGGTTCGCCGAGGACGACGAGGGCGTCGACGTCGCGCTGTCGGACGGTCGGAGGCTGCGCGCGCGCTGGCTCGTGGGGTGCGACGGCGGGCGCAGCCTCGTGCGCAAGCAGGCCGGCATCGAGTTCCCCGGCTGGGAGGCGTCGACGAGCTGCCTGATCGCGGAGGGCGAGACGACCGACGAGCCGGAGTGGGGCGTACGCCGCGACGACCGCGGCATCCACGGCGTGAGCAAGCTCGAAGGGAAGCGGGTGCGGATCCTGTCGACGGAGCCGCAGGTGCGCACCGGGGACGCGCCGACGATGGACGAGCTGCGCGAGGCGCTGGTGAGCGTCTACGGCACGGACTTCGGCGTGCACGGCGTGACGTGGCTCTCGCGGTTCACGGACGCGACGCGGCAGGCGGCGTCGTATCGCAAGGGGCGCGTCCTGCTGGCGGGCGACGCTGCGCACGTGCACGCCCCGGCGGGCGGGCAGGGCCTGAACCTCGGGGTGCACGACGCGGTGAACCTCGGGTGGAAGCTCGCGCAAGTGGTCCACGGCAGCGCGAGTGACGACCTGCTCGACAGCTACCACGCGGAGCGACACCCGGCGGGCGTGCGGGTGCTGGAGAACACGATGGCGGCGATGGCGCTGCACCGCGGCGACGCGCGGACGAAGGCGCTGCAGGGCGCGATGGCGCAGCTGCTCCAGCTGGACGAGCCGCGTCGGCGGTTCGCGGGGCTCCTCTCGGGGCTCGACGTGCACTACGACCTCGGCGCGGGACACCCGCTGCTCGGGCGTCGCATGCCGGACCTCGAGGTGGAGACGGAGAGCGGACCGCAGCGGGTGTTCACGCTGCTGCACGCGGCGCGGCCGGTGCTGCTGGATCTCGCCGGTGGGCTGGACCTCGGTGGGTGGGCGGCGCGCGTGCGACGGGTCGAGGCGCGGTACGAGGGGACGTGGGTGCTGCCGGTGGTGGGGACGGTGGTGGCGCCGCGCGCGGTGTTGATCCGCCCGGACGGGTACGTCGCGTGGGTGGGCGAGGGGACGGACGCGGGCCTCCGGGACGCGCTCGCGCGGTGGTGCGGCCCCGAGGGCGGCTTGCGCCAGAAAGGTGCGTAGATTCCGCTGGTTGCGAAGGGGTGTCGGATCGCAGGCCGCTGGATCGTCGGGGTGGTGAAAGCGAGGATCCCATGAGCCAGCAAGACTTCACCGCCACCCTCTCCTTCGACCAGACGCCCGACCAGGTGTTCGCCGCGATCAACGACGTCCGCAGCTGGTGGACCGGCGAGATCGAGGGGCCGACCGACGTGCTCGGCGGCAGCTTCACCTACCGGCACGGGGACGTGCACCGCTCGACCCACGAGGTCACCGAGCTCGTGCCCGGCCAGCGCGTCGTGTGGCGCGTGACCGAGAGCCACCTGTCGTTCGTCGGCGGCGACGAGTGGAAGGGCACGCAGGTCGTGTTCGACCTCCGCCGCGTCGGCGAGGGCACCGAGGTCCGCTTCACGCACGTCGGCCTCGTGCCGACCCTCGGGTGCTACGCTGCGTGCTCGCGCGGCTGGAGCCACTTCGTCACCGACAGCCTCGCGAAGCGCGTGCGGCGCGAGCCCCGCGCGAGGCCCGCCGAGAGCCGAGGGGAGCGATGACCGAGTACATGCTGATGGTGCTCGAAGACGAGGCCGTTCATGAGGCGCTCCCGGCCAGGGCAGTCGAGGAGCTCCTCGAGGCGCGCGCGACCTTCGAGGGCGAGCTGCGCCGCGCGGGCGTGCTGAAGGCCAG
>JAEUKC010000245.1:0-15941 GCA_016794445.1 Myxococcales bacterium | reverse complement strand
GCGTTGGTGCGCGTCCCGGGGACGGACGCCTTCTACCGTCACGCAGCGATGCGGGGAATGACGTTCGCCGTCTCCATGCTCTGGTCTTCGGGCCTCGCGACGGACTGGGGGGTGCAGTCGAGGCTGGTCGACTACATCGCGCAGCAGAGGCGCAGCCAGCTCACGATCGTGCTGCAGGGCCGCGGCTACGTACGTTCCGAGGGGGGATGCACGCTGCTCGGCCCCGGCGACCTCGTCGAGCTCGATCAGCGCCGCCACGACGACGAGGGGTATGGTGGCTCCCCGTGCGCGGTGCTCGTGATCGAGTGGGAGGAGGGCAGCTGCTTCGGCGCCGAACATCACGGGGCACCCCGCGTCTCGCGGCTGGGTCCCACCGACGTCGCGGCACTCTCCTCGCTCACGAAGCGTATGACGACCACGGAGAGCCGTCTGTGGATGGCCGAGCTCGTCGGTCTCCTCCGCGCAAGCGGCCTCGCGGCGCCGAGCCGGTTCGACCTCGAGCCCGTCGAAGCGGTCCACCTGCAGAGGCTCTACGGCGCCATCGCCACCGTGCGGACCCAGCTGCCCACCGGCCCTTCTCTCACCGAGCTCGCAGACCACCTCGGCCTGTCGGAGCGTCACCTGCGTCGAGGCTTCGCCGAGCTCGGCGAGCTCGGGATGACCACCAGCCGATGGCGAGAGTGCCTGAACGACCTGCGCATGAGCTTCGCCCAGCAGCTGCTGACGGTGCCCACGCTCAGCATGAAGCAGGTGGCGCGGCTCACCGGCTTCGCCTCACCGACGGCGTTCCACCATGCCTTCGTGGCGCGCGGTGGTGGTCAGGGGCCGACCCCTCTCGACGTGGCGAGGACCCTGCGAGAACGCTGGCGCTGAATGGCCTTGGTCGCTCCTGGACGGGGCTTCATGGCTTCGGCGAGACGCGCAGGCTCATTCGCGCGCGGCCGCCGGTGGCCTTCTCGAACGAGAGGCCGGGCGGGTCGTCGCTCGCGCCTAGAGGAAGTCGCACTCGTCGGCGTGCGTGGCGTAGAAGGCGCGGGTGAGCACGCGGACGTCGCCGGCGCCCGACGAGTCGAGGTGCGCGCGCAGGATCGCCGTCGCCTGCGGGTGCACGAGGTTCTCGGCCCACACTTCGCCCGTGGCCGCAGCGGGACCGCTCGGCGCAGCTCCGGCGCCGAGCCTCGGCCCGCACGCGGCCACCATCACGCCCGAGAGCGCCGTGAGCGCGACGAAGGCGAGCTCAGGCCAGCGCATCGACCACCGCGCGGGCGCGCGCGCCGAGCAGCTTGTACGCGGCGCGGTTGGCCACGACCACGCTCGAGACGTCGCACACGTGCTCGCGCACCTCGAGCGCGTTCTGGCGCAGGGTCTCGCCCGACTCGACCAGATCGACGATGGCGTCGGCGAGGCCGGTGAGCGGCGCGAGCTCGACCGAGCCCTGCACGTAGATCACCTCGGCCTGCACGCCGTGCTTCTCGGCGAAGTGCGCGGCGGCGATGCGGGGGTACTTGGTGGCGATGCGCGGGGGATCGGGCAGCGGCCCTGCTCCCTCGCGCGCCGCGACCACCATGCGACAGCGACCGATCCCGAGGTCGAGCGGCTGGTAGAGGTCGAACCCGCGCTCGAGGAGCACGTCGCGGCCGCAGATGCCGAGGTCGGCCGCGCCGTATTCGACCCAGGTGGGCACGTCGTCGGGCTTGAGCAGGAGCAGGTTCCAGCCGAGGGCCGGCAGCTCACGGACGAGCCGCCGGTCGGCCTCTTCGCCGAGGAGGGAGGCCGGGTCGATCCCGAGCTTCGCCAGGCGCGGCGCGAGCGCCTTGAGCACCCGGCCCTTGGGGACCGCGATCACGATCGGACGCATCGCGGAAGCCCATACCATGCGTGATAGGCTGCGGCAGTGCTGCTCGGTCGCTACCCGACCCCGATCACGCCGCTCCCCGAGTCCGCGCGCGCCGCGGAGTTGCCGGCCGGCGTCTCGCTGCTCTGCAAGCGCGACGATCTCACGAGCCCGGTCTACGGCGGCAACAAGGTCCGCAAGCTCGAGAGCCTCCTCGACGAGGCCCGTGCGCGCGGGGCCGAGCGCATCGTCACCGTCGGCGCCGTCGGCAGCCACCACGTGCTCGCCTGCACGGTGTTCGGCGTGCGCGCGGGCTTCGCGGTCGACGCGGTGCTGGCGCCGCAACCGTGGACCCCCCACGTCGAGGAGGTCGTGCGCGCGGCGCTGGGCGCGGGCGCCAACGTGCACCCGACGAGCTCGTTCGTGACGGTGCCGATCGCCCTCGCCCGCCGCCTCGCCTCGCGCGGATCGGCCTACTTCGTGCCACCTGGGGGCTCCTCCGTCGGGGGCACGCTCGGCTACGTGGAGGCGGCCGCCGAGCTCGCCGCGCAGATCGAGCGCAAGGAGCTGCCCCGCCCGACGAGCATCGTGGTCGCGCTCGGGAGCGGGGGCACGGCCGCCGGTCTCCTGGTCGGCCTCGAGCGCGCGGGGTTGTTGCACGGTCCAGAGCCGGTCGAGCTGGTCGCGGTGCAGGTCGTCGATCCGCCGCTCACCGGCGCCACGTCGGTGCTCGCGCTGGCGATGGCCGTGCGCCGACGGCTGGGCCTCTCGATCCGACGTCCGAGCCTCGGCGCCATGTCCCGCGCGCTGCGGGTCACGCGGGCCTTCCTGGGCGACGGCTACGGGCACCCGACCGCGGAGGGCAGCCGCGCGATGGCCCTCGCGGCGCGCGACGGCCTCGTGCTCGACGCGACCTACACCGGCAAGGCGTTTGCCGGGGCGCTCGCCGACGCCCGCACCCGGCCTCCTGGCGCGACCGTGCTCTTCTGGCACACCCTCTCGGCGCCGGAGCCCATGTTGGCCCTCCTCGCCCGGGCCCCCGAGGGGGCCGCCCTGCCGATCCCGGTGCGCGCGCTGATGCTCGGGTTGCCCACCGCCGCACGGCAGTGATAGCTCTTCGGGTATGCACGAGCAGAACGTCGCCATCCTGAAGGGTCTGGTCGCCGTGGCGTGGGCCGACGGTGATTTCGCCGAAGCCGAGAAGCAAGCCCTCGACGGGTTGCTGGCGGCGTTCGGCGCGACCGACGACGAAGCCAAGGACCTCCGCACCTACGCCGACACTCCGCGCAACATCGACGACATCCCGCTCAAGGCGCTCTCGGCCGACGACCGCCGGATGCTCTACTCGCACGCGGTGCTCCTCACCTGGGTCGACGGCAACCAGCACCCGAAGGAGAAGGAGTTCCTCGACGCGCTCGCCGGCCACCTCAAGCTCCCCGAGCCCGAGGCCGCCGCCATCGCCCACGCGAGCTCCGAGCGCGCGAAGAAGTACCTGAAGCTGCTCGAATAGGCCTGGTCGACGCCTCGAGGGAGGCGCTGAACAGCCCGCTGAACAACCGGTTCGGTCCTGCCTTGCGCAACGGCGCGGGGTGTGGCACCTTCCGCCTCCGCTTTTCGGCCCCGATCCGGGGGCCACGTTTCGAAGGAGAACGCGTCGAATGCCGTCCGAAGCCGTCCAGTGCAAGCCCCTCGAGGTCATCGTCGGAGATCGCGGGGTCGAGCGCGCGATCAAGCAGCTCAAGCGCAAGCTGGCCGCCGAGGGCGTGCTCCGCGAGCTCAAGCTCCGTCGCCACCACATGAAGCCCTCCGTCAAGCTCCGCAAGAAGATGGCCGAGGCCGCCCGCCGCCGTCGCAAGCGCACCAAGCTCGAGGGCACGCTCTAGAGCGTCCTCGTCGGTGAACGCGAAGAGGTCCGCAAGGGCCTCTTCTGCGTTTTGTGCTCGGTTTCGGCCCTAGGGCATCTTCGGCTTCTTGGCCGTGTAGTCCTTCACCACCTCGCCGACCGATCGCGCCGCGCCCTTCGGCCCGAAGCGCCGGTCGTCCCCGATGAGGCCGACGATGGCCTGCACCGCGGCGATGCGTGTGCGGTCCTCCGAGGCTCCGCCAGGCAGCGAGAGCCACCCGACGAGCAGCGGCAAGAGCCGGGCGTCTCCCGCGTCGGCGGCCGCGCGCACGTAGGCCTCGCGCACCCACCAGTGAAAATCGCGATCGAGGTCGTCCTTGCGGGCCAGCAAGCGGTCGGTGAACAGGGCCTTTGCCGAGGCGTCGAGCGCGGTCTCGGGCTGCTTGTCCGGCGCCACGAGCTCGAGCACGCGCTCGGCCGCGACGCGCAGCGGGAGGTAGTCGAGCTGCGCGTCGCTCCCCGCGTAGCCCGCGAAGTGCCGCTCCACGGTGGTGGTCCCAGCGACCTTCACCACGACGTAGAAGTCTCCGGAGCTCGACCAGCCGCTGAGGCCGAGCCCGTTGCCAGGCTTCTTGGGCACGCTGAGCTTCACGCTGAGCGCCGCGCTCGCGAAGTCGACCGCCTCGAGCGCCGCGCTGGCCTTCGCGTCGAACGCGCGCACGCGGACGCCGTCGGTGTGCTCGTCGGCCCACGCCGAGACCTTGGTGCCCTTGGCGCGCTCGAGGCCCAGCGAGATCGCCTTCCACACGGTGCCCGCGCGGCGCAGCGAGAGGATGCTGATCGTGCGACCGAACGAGTGACCGAAGCCGAGCTCGACCACCACCTCCTGGATCGCCCCTTGCGCCGCGGCGCAGAGCGGGGTGTACACGCTGAGGGTCTGGTTGGGCTCGCTCGGCACGAACCGCTGGTCGAGGGCCGCGCGGAGCGTGGTGGTGGGGACCGGGCTGCACACGGGCGAGGGCTTCGCCGACGCGCTCGGGGTCGCACTCGGCTTGGTGCTGGGCGCGCTCGGCGCGCTCGGCGGTGCGGGGGAAGCCCCGAGAGTGATCATGGACAGCGAGAGAGCGACCGCCCCACCGAGTGCGCGCATGTGCGGGAAGGACAACGACTGAGCGCCCGGGTTCCCGTTGCCCTGCGGCGGGTTCCAGTCGACGCTCGGCGGCGATGCGGTCGCCCTGGCTGGCGCTGGTGTTGCTGGCGAGCGTCGCCACGGGGCTCGCGTTGCTCTCCGTCGCGGTCGTCGGCGGGCCTTCGCCGCCCGTCTACTCCCGCATCCTCCACGTGCACGGCGTCGCAGGCATCGCATGGTACTGCCAGGCCTTCGCGTTCCTCCTGCCCGGGAGACCAGGCACCGATCGCCGGCGTCTCGCGCTTGCCTCGATGTTCGTCACAGCCTCGATCGCGCTCGCGCGATGGCCGCTGGCGGGCGCCACGCTGCTCCTCCTGGCCGTTTTGGGACTGCTCGTCGGTGTGCTCGATATCCGGTCCGCCTCGGGGCCCTGGTTCCTCCTCTCGGCGATGGGGCAGGCCACGGTGCCGATCAGCATCCTGTTCCCACAACTCGACAGGGTGGCCGGCCTCGTCCCAACGCTGGTCCCCACACTGATCGTCGCGACCCTCGTGCGGTCGGTCGATCCGCAGGCGCGAATCGCGGACCTCGCCGCTGCGCTCACGGGTGGCACTTACCTGTTCGTAGAGTGCCGCGCGTTCTTCATCGGCATGCCGCCACCACGCGCCCTCGAGTTCGCTGCCGCGGCCTGTCTGTGTGCGGTCGTGAGCTGGTCGTCGGCGCGCGCGGATCGCTGGCAACGCGTGAGTCGATGCGTCGCAGCGGCGCTCTTGCTCGAATCCGCGTTCCTCCTGTTCGTCCAGCGGGCACCTGGAAGCTCCGTCTATCTGCTCGACACCTTGTTCGTGGTCGGCCGCGCCCATCTCGAAGCCTTCGTGCTGCTGGTGGCGGTCGTCGGGACCCTGGGACGGCCAGCGCACTCGCGCACGGCCTGGGTCGGCCTCGCGTTGCTGTCGGCAGGTTCACACGCGCTCGGATGGATGTTCGTATTCGAGGGCCAGCGTGGCATGCCCCGCAGCTACGTCCACCACCCCGAAGCGTTCCTTCCTCTCGAGCGCGCTGCGCTCGTCGCAGCCTTGCTTCTCGCGTCGGGTCTGGTGCTCGTGGCTCTCGCGGAGCTCGGTGGACCGGGCGCAGAGGAGTAGACGCTGTCCGAGGCAAACCCGCCTCTCGACGGACCATCTCAGGCCAGACGCCGGCCCTGCACCCCGACGATGACGAGCCCTTGACCACGGCCAGACCACGACATACGCTCTTTCAAGTGAAGGGCGGTCCTCGGCAGCTGGAGCTCCCGCGCACGCGCGGGTGGGGTGGTCGTCGCCCTGGCGCAGGTCGCAAGAGGGTCGCGGCGCGGCCCCTCGTCCCGCACCGCCCGCGGCCCCCGCACGTGGGGTGGGCGCCCGTGCACCTCACACTCCGATGCATGGCGGGGCTGCCCTCGCTGCGCTCGTTCGAGGTGTTTCCCGCGATCGTGGCGACGCTGCGCTCGTCGAAGGCGGCGCAGGGAGCGCGCTTTCGCGTGCTGCACTTCTCGGTGCAGGACAACCACGTGCACCTGCTGGTCGAGGCGACCGATTCTGCTGCCCTGCGGGGAGGGGCGCGCTCGCTCGGCATTCGCCTCGCCCGCGCGATCAATCGCGCCTGTGGACGAAGAGGCCGCGTGCTCGACGACCGCTACCACGCCCGCGCACTCCGCAGCCCCCGTGAGGTTCGCTTCGCGCTGGCCTATGTCCTCTTCAACTTCAAGAAGCACCAGGTCCGCGTGCCCACCCGCCTCGATCCGTGTTCCTCGGCGTCCTTCTGTGACGGGTTCCGCGGGCGCCCAGCGGTCCTGTCAGAGGCGGCGCTGGAGGGCGCGCCCGTCGCGGCGCCCCGCACGTGGCTCGCACGCGTAGGCTGGCGCCGACATGGCCTGCTGTCGCCAGACGAGCACCCTGCGTGAACGTCGCACGAGCACTGTCAGGGCAGCGCGTGCAACAGCGCGAGCATTCGCGCGCGGACCTCGGCCACCGACGCGCGCTCGGCCGGGAGCGCGAACGACTCGATCGCGCGCGGCACGGCGGCCGGCGTCGGGTCGGTGCCGCAGCGAATCACCTGCGCGAGCCCCCTGCCCGCCGCGTCCGCGGCGAGCTCGATCTCCGTCGCGAGCTCGCCGTTCACCACCTCCACGACGCCGCGCTCGATCTGCTCGAGGAACAGCACCGAGGCGAGCGAGCGCTCCGGGGCCAGCGCGGGCCCCTCCGGGAACACGAGCCGGATGCGGAGGTCCTCGTGCCCGAGCTCCTCGACGAGCCGCACGACCAGCGCGTGCAGCGCGGCCAGGAGCAGCACGATGCGCTGCACCGGCACCCCAGGATCCTTGCACCGCGCATCGACGAGCGAGGCCTCGAGCACGAACGACACGAAGCGGTGCGTGCGCAGCAGCGTGGCCTCGTCGCGCGTGTAGTAGAGCAGCTCGCCCTGCGCGAACCGCACGTCGAACAGGTCGATCTCGCCGTGATCCTCGAGGTAGACGAGCTCGCTGGTCACCAGGTTCTCGAGGGAGCCGACCGTCGAGAGCGCGGAGAAGCCGCCCACCGGGTAGGTGTCCTCTTCCTCGGCGCGGGCGCTGATCGCACCCCGCGGGCGCACCTTGCGGCGCAGCCTCCGGGGCACGCCCTCGAGCAGCGCGGCGCGCGCGACGAGCACGTCCTCGAGGGCGATGCGCTGGGCGAGGCTCTCGAGGACCGCGAGGTGCTCGAGGGTGAACACGTCGCCCTCGCCGAGCAGAGTGCGCGTGCGCTGCGCGGCCACGACCAGGCCGTCGTACCCTTGCGTGAGCAGGTTGCGCACGGCAGCGTCGTCGCGGAGCGCGGCGAACGGGTCCTCGGGCTCGGCCGCGCGCTGCGCGAACCGCCGCGCGGTGCCCGGGGGCAGCGATACGGTGTGCGCGGGCCTGGCGCGGTGCAGGAGGGTCGCGAGGGTGACGCCCACCGCGGTCGCGCGCAGGGCCTTCGGCAGCCTCGTCACCGCGTCGGCGGCGAGCGCGAGGCGAGAATCGGCGGCGAGGCGCCCGAGGAACTGGTGCTCGTAGGTGGCGAGCGCGCGGGCCAGCGCGGCGTCGGGCGGCGCGGGCGCGTGCGGATCGAGCTTGCCGCCGGAGAGGAGCGCCGCGAGGTCGAGCACCACGCCGGGCGGCGGCAGGCTGTCGGCCTCGGTGATGGCAGCGGTGATCCAGGCGCCCGCGCCCGCCGCGTCGAACACCGGCGTCGTGCGCCGCAGCGCCGTGCCCGCCTCGAGCCAGCGCTCGGCGAGCGCGTGGTCGCGCAGCTCGACGGGCCGGACGCGCTCGTTCACGCGAGCCCGAGCAGGCGGGGGACCTTCTCCTCGAGGAGGTCGACCTCTTCGCGCGTCTCGCCGAGGTACGAGAGCAGGCGCAGATCTTCGCGCTCCACGGCGCCGCCGTGCATGACCCAGGCGTGGGTGCGGAGCAGGCGGTAGAGCTTCACGATCTTGCGGTCGCTGACGAACACCTCGTCCTCGCGCACCACCGTGCGCAGCACGCGGCGCAGCTCCTGGATCAGCTCGTCGCGGAAGTAGAGGTCGCGGTCGCGGAGCTCCTTGCCCCCCTCGCCCTCGGTGCGGCGCGCCATGAGCAGCGTGAGGTAGCGGTGGGCCTTGAGGAAGTCGGCGAGCGAGGCGTGCCCCTCGGCCCACGGCTTGCGGCCGAGGTCCTTGTGGGTCTGCATGTCGAGGCCGGCGTCGATGAGCTGGACGAAGGCCTCGTCCTGCACCGGGCGGCAGGCGACCTTGAGGCAGAAGCGGTCCTTGAGGGCCGCGAGCTCGGCGTGCTCGGGGATCTCGTTGGTGGCCGCGAACAGGATCTTGAGGCGCACCGGGGTGGGCACGCCGTCCTGGTAGAACTTGCGCTCGTTGATGACCGTGAGCAGCGAGTTGAGGATCGCCGAGTTGGACTTGAAGATCTCGTCGAGGAACACGAGCTGGGCGCTCGGGAGCTTGCCCTTCTCGCGCCGCACGTAGCGCCCCTGGCGGAGCAGGTTCACGTCGATCGGACCGAGCACCTCGCTCGGCTCGGTGAACCGCGTGAGCATGTACTCGAAGTAGTCTTGCTCGGTGATGCCGAGCGCGTCCTTGAACTTGAGCACGAGGTCGCTCTTGGCGGTGCCGGGGGGCCCGACCAGCAAGAGCGGCTCCTGGGCGACCGCCGCCACGACCATCAGGTCGACCAGCGCCTGCTTGCCCACGAACCAGCGGCCGAGGGCGGCGCGGAACCGATCGATGCGGGCGCGGAGGGCCGCGGCCTCGGCGGCCAGGGTCTCGAAGGGCAGGTCGATCGCGCGATCGAGTTCCTGGGTCTCGGTCTTGGCATCAGCCATGGGGCGCGCACTCTCTCATGGCGGCGTTCATCGCGCGAGATCCCGCTGCAGCCGCCGCCGCACCAGGTGCTCGTCCTCGTCGAGGTAGCGCCGGCCCAGCTCTCCGAGGGCCAGCTCCTCGTTGGCGTAGCCGAGGACGAGGGCCTCGACGAACGCCACCACCGAGAGGCAGAAGTGGCTGTTGGTGTTGTAGCTGTCGGTGACCCGGGTGACCTCGGCCTCCATGCGACGCAGCGCCGCGAGGGCCACCTCTTCGCGCGCGTGGCCGAGTGCCCGTGACAGCGCCCGCACCAGCGTCAGGCGGTCGTGCACCGGCGAGCCCGCCTGCGCGAGCCGCAGGAGGGCGAGGTCGAGGTGGGGCCGCGCTTCGTCCTCGCGACCGAGGTACGAGAGGCCGCCCGCCACGTGCACGCGCGCGACGATCGCGCCGATGTCGTCGCCGCGGGCCACCTCGGCGACGGTGTGGAGCAGCGTGGCGGCCTCGTCGCGCAGGCCGACGCGCCGCAGCGCCCGCAACGCCCCGGCGATGACGCCGGCGAGCTCGCTAGCGTGCTCGGTCGACACCGTGCGCAGCAGCGGAACCAGGGCGGCGAGCGCTTTCTGCACCATGGTGGCGTCGCCGAAGTGACCGGCCACGCCGAGCGCCTCCTCGAGGAGCTGCGCGTGCGGCAGCGCCGGCAGATCGCCGAGGCGCGCGAGCACCCGGTCGAGCAGGCCGATGGCGGTGGACTCGCCGAGCTCGGGGAGGAAGTCGAGCACCCCGTCGAAGAGACGGGCCCGGTCCTCGGGGCCCTGCTTCTCCGCGTCCTCGACGATGGAGACCAGCCGGCTCTGCAGCTCGGCGCGGTCGCCGAGGGCCCGGAGACCGGCGAAGCGGTCGCCGCGGGGGTCGCGCTCGGCGCGCTGGAACGCGGCGATCGGATCCAGGCGCTCGGTCGGCTCGAGGATCGACGACGCCTGCCGCAGCCGGTCGACCTTGTAGCGGAGGAAGCGCTCGAGCCCGTCGAGCTCGGCGGCCAACGCAGGGGGCAAGGGCGTGTCGTTGGCCGCGCCCTCGCCCGCCTGGCCGATCCGCACCTGGAACGCCCGGGTGAGGAAGCCGTGCACGGGATCTTTGCCGTCGAGGGCCGATGCTGCCATTGCTGACAGGGCCTGCGCGCGCTCGTTGGAGCCGAGGCGCGCGAGCCCGTAGGCGACCACGAACCCCACGTACGCCCGGGTGAGCTCGGGCTTGGCCTCGACCGGCGAGCGGGTGCGGGGCGCGCGCGCGAGGCGCTCGAACAGCCCCTCGATCTCGGTCGCGAGGCGCTCGGCGTTCCGACCCCCGCGGCGGTCGCCGACGAAGCGCAGGAACGTGGGGACGTCGCGCTCGAGCGACAGCCCGCGCGAGAGGCGGACGAGGATGGTGTCGCGCGCGCGCGCGAGCGCGAGGCGGTCACCGCCAGCCAGGCGCGAGGCGGCGAGCCAGCCGAGCCAGAGCGAGCGGACGTCGAGGGTGTCGTCGTGCTTGTCGAGCCAGCGCGCGAGCAGGGTGGGCTCCGCCGTGGCGCCCGCGACGAGGCAGCCGACGGCCGAGCGCACCTCGTCGGCGGTGGGGGATTTTCGGGCGAGCAGGCGGTCGAGGAGCGGCTGCGGGGTGCTGCCCGCCCAGCGCGCGCCGAGGTCGCGGGCGTCCTCGTCGTCGGCCTCCCAGATCACGCGGTTCCAGCACAGGCCGGCCTCGCGACGCCGGTCGAGCGCGGTGAGCAGCTCACCCATGCGTGCGTAGAGCGGCAGGCGCTCGGGGGCGTCGGGCGGGCCGTCGAGCGCGAGGAACTCGGCCTCGCACGCGGCCAGCGCCGCACTGGCGTCGGAGGCCGTCTTGGTGGCCTCGGGGATCACGAGCACCGGGCCGATCGGCTCGGTCTTGGCCTTCTTGGTGACCTTCTTCTTGACCGGCGCGGGCGCGGGCTCGGGCGCGGCCTCGACGCGGACCGGGCGCCGGGCGCGGGGCTCGAGGGCGCTCTCGCGCTCGTCGGGCGCGTCGTCGCCGAGCTCGACGTCGAAGTCGAAGGTGACGCCGGCCTTCCAGGTCTCGAGCACGCCCGACGCGCGGTCGACGATCCAGTCGACGAGCTCCCCGAGCGGCTGGAACGCCGACTCGGCGAGCCGCTCGACGACCACCCCGCCCCCCGGCGCGGCGCGCACGAAGGCGAGCTCCGCGGGCTCCGGCGCGAGCAGGGTGACGAGGTGCTCGCGGCGCACGGGCGGCTCGAGGGTCGCGGTGCACGGCACGAGCACGTTGGGCACCTGCGGGTGCGGCGCGAAGGCCTCGGCGTCGCCGAGCGGGGCGGCGCCCGGCACCACGTTGGGGCGTGCGCGCAGCACGATGCGCGCCGGATCGACGGTGACCGCGAAGAGGAGGCCGTCGACCACGTCTTCCGGGACCGCGCGCACGAAGGCGTGCAACCGCCCCTCGGCCTCGATCGGCAGGACGAACGTGGTCGGGGCCGCGGGCCGCGCCGCGCGCGCGAGGCGCAGCGGCACCGCGATGCGCGGCAGCTCCGTGACCGTCTCGAGGTGCGTCGGGGCGGCGGCGAGGCCGAGCTCCACGTGGGCGCCCAGGTCCTCGAACGGGCCGTCGGGCAGCAGGATCCAGGGCCCCTGCCCCGGCACGAGCACGACCGCGTCCTCCCGGGGCGCGACGTGGGCCGCGAGCGGGTGGTCGAAGCCCAGCTCCACGAGCACGCGCGGGCTCGTCGTCGGTCGGAACGCGCGGACCCCTTCGACGCCATCGAGGGCCCGGGCGACCGCGTAGTACGGCGGGTCGACCACGCGCAGGAGCGCGCGGCCCTCGAGCATCCGCAGCTCCTGCCGCGGGCACCCGAGGCGCAGGATCTCGGCGGCGACGCCGGCGACCTTCTCGCTCGGGATCAGGAAGACCACGGTGGCCGCGTCACCGCCGGCGTCGCGCACGCGCTTCGGCGCCACGAGCTCGGCCCAGCAGCTCGCGGTCACGTCGGTGGGTTGCTTCGCGCCGAGGGCACCGTCTTCGATGCCCGCCTTGCGCAGCTGCTTCTTGGCGACCGCCGGGAGCGCGAGGCTCGGGACGACGACGAGACCACCTTCGGTGCGCCTCCCGAGGGCGGGCGCCGCGGCGACCTCGGTCGGGATCCAGCCCGCCGACAGCGCGATGCGGAGGGTCTCCTCGTCGGGGAACCGCAGCCCGCGCTCGCTCACGCCCCGTTCTCCCCGGCCTTGCGCTCCTCGGTCTTGCGCTCGGCGGGCTCCTCGACCGCCTCTCGGGCGGGGACCTCCACCACCGCCGGGCGCTCGATCTGCACGAGCCCCGCCTCCTCGGCGCTGATGAGGCCGCCCTGCACGAGCTTCTCGACGAGGGCGCGATGCTCCTCCTCGTGCTCGTGGGGCAGCGCGTCGGGGTCGCTCGCGTACGAGACGAGGATGACCCGGCGCCGCGTGTGGGGATCGACCTCGAGCCGCAGGGTCACGTGGGGCATGGGGGACGCCAGTGTGCCTCATCGGCCGCAGGAAATCCCGGTCGAAAACGGTGCTTCGAGGGTGGCGTAACGCGGCGCCGGACGCCGTAGACTCACCGTCATGCGCTCGCAGCTCTCGATGGCCCGCTGCCCCAACTGCGGGGCGCCGCTGTCGGTCGACGAGGTGCGCTGCAGCGTCATCTGCATCTTCTGCAACGCGAGCCTGCGGGTCGAGCGCCCCGCCACCGCCACGGAAGGCGCCGCCCTCGCCGCGGTGCCGGTCCCGGCCGACGAGATCGAGCGCGTCAAGCAGATGCTGGTCGATGGTCGGCGGGAGGAGGCGATCGACCACTACGCGCGGATCGCCTCCGTGTCGCGCGCCGAGGCCGAGAAGGCGGTGGAGGGCGTGTACCTCTCGGCGTACTGGACCTTGACCCGCCACGTGCCGATCAACGCCTTCGGCTTCTTGCTGTACGGCGTGCTCGTCTCGCTCGGCGCGGGCCCCGCGGCCTGGGCCGCCACGCGCGCGGCGGAAGAACCGGGCTTCTTCGTGCTCGTGGGCCTCGGGGGCCTCTTCGCGCTCTATCAGCTCTACCGGTTCGGGCAGCACCTGCGCTCGACGTGGGTCGCCAACTTCGGCGCCCGCGGTCGTGGTCGCGTCGTACGGCGGGCGGTGGTCCGCGAGATCCCCGAGCGGCAGGCCTACCTCATCGTCGTCGCCTTCGAGGTCGTGCCCGAGGCGGGAGGGCCCGCGTTCGTCGACCAGGAGACGCTGTTCGTCGGAGCCGCCTCGCTCGAGAAGCTCGCGCCGGGGAACATCGTGCCCGTCCGCTTCGACGGCGCGCGCGAGCGCGTGTTCCCGATCACGCCCATGCGGGTGATCGGCGTCGCCTAGCCGCCGAGCAGGGCGACCAGGCCGTCGATGCCGCGCTGCGCGTTCGACTTCGAGGCGTAGGTCTCGCCGCGCCCGATGACGGCGCCGTTGGCCGCGACGAGCACGAAGTACCACTCGCCGTTCGCGGCCTCGCGGAGCTGGTAGCGGGTCGCGACCTTGCCGTTGGTCTGCACCGACGCGATGCCGGTCGTCGCGCCCGAGCGCGCCGCGTAGGCCTGGGACTGCAGGACGATCTCGCCGTTGCCCGCGCGCAGGTGGAAGTAGTGCTTGCCGTCGAGGCCCTTGAAGGTCTCGAACTTGGCGCCGGTGGCGGCGGCGGCGATGGAGGTCTTGGCGACGATCTTGGCGACGGTGGCGATCGCGCGGTCGGTGTTGGCGCGCGAGGCGTAGGTCTCGCTGGTGGCGACGACCTGGCCGTTCGCGGCGCGCAGGACGAAGTAGGTCTCGCCGTTCACGGCGGTGCGGACCTCGAAGCGGCTCGCGTCGACGCCGTTCTCCTTGACCGAGGCGATGCCGGAGAGCGCGCCGCCGACGCTGGCGTAGCCCTCGGACGCGAGCACCTTCTCGCCGTTGCCCGCGAGCAGGTGGAAGTAGGTCTTGCCGTCGGCGCCGGCGAACGTCTCGAACTTGCCGCTGCTCGCCGCGAGGGCGTCGTCGGTCTCGCTGGTCTCGTCGGCGACGTCGCCCTCGGTGCCGTCCATGGCGCAGGCGGGGAGAGCGGAGACGGCGAGGAGCGAGAGGGCGAGGGCGAAGATCGAGCGGCGCATGGTGGGTTCCTCCGAGTGGCGGTTCGAGGGTCCTTAGAGCAACCACGATGCCAACCAATTCCTGCGGCATTTCGCGGGACTCAGCCTGGCGCATGTTGCGTCGAAGCAACATCAGTAGCTATCCTCACAACGCATGTTGCTCGACATCGATCCAGACGCGCTGCTCCACGCCGCCGACATCGAGGGCCTCGAGCGCGAGATCGTGGCGCTCGCGTGCCAGCGCGCGGACGCCCACGACGGCGCCATCTTCCTGTGGGACACCAAGGCCAAGGGCCTGGCGGTCGACTTCCACGTGGTCGACGACGTGGTGGTCACCCTGCCCGGCTCGATCCTGCGGCCCCGCGTCGACGGCCGCCCCAACGGCATCGCCCTCACCTGCTTCGACTCGGGGCGGAGCTACCTGTGCAACGACACCGCGCGGGATCGGAACTACGCGCGCTACTTCCTCGACGTCGGCTCGGTGCTCGCCGTCCCCATCCCGTGGCAGGGGCGCGCCATCGGCGTGCTGAGCGTCTCGGCGAAGCGGGCCCAGGCCTTCACCGCCCGCCACACCGCCGCGCTCGAGCAGATCGCCGGCGCCGCGGCCAAGCACCTGCGCCGCGCGCAGCTCGCCCGCGCGACGCGCAAGGACACGGGTCGACCGTTCCTCATCAAGGGGCTCTCCGCCGGCTGGCTCGAGGTGGAGCGGCGCATCGAGCAGGTGTCGGCGACCGACGCGCCCGTGCTCGTGCACGGGGAGAGCGGCACGGGCAAGGACCTCGTCTCCCGCGCGCTCCACTTCAACAGCCGCCGCGCCCAGGCCCCGTACGTGACGGTCAACTGCGCGGCGATCCCGGAGACCATGCTCGAGTCGGTGCTGTTCGGCCACGTGCGGGGCGCGTTCACCGGCGCCACCGGCGACAAGATCGGCGAGTTCGTGAAGGCCGACGGCGGCACGCTGTTCCTCGACGAGCTCGGCGAGCTGCCCCTCACGCTCCAGGCCAAGGTGCTGCGCGCCGTCGAGCAGGGCGAGGTGTCACCGCTCGGCAGCAACAAGGCGCCGGGGCGCGTGGACGTCCGGCTCGTGTGCGCGACCAACCGCGACCTGCCGCAGATGGTCCGCGAGGGCCGCTTCCGCGACGACCTCTACTACCGCATCAGCGTGGTCACGCTCGAGCTGCCACCGCTGCGCAGCTACAAGGACAACCTCGAGATCCTCGCCCACGTGCTCCTGCGCCAGGCGGCCGAGCGCCACGGCCGCAAGGTGTCGCGGATCTCCCCCGCCGCGATGGCGGTGCTCCTCGCGTACGACTTCCCCGGCAACGTCCGCGAGCTCAAGAACGCGCTCGAGCACGCGGCGATCCTCAGCACCAGCGACCAGATCGAGCCCGCGGACCTGCCTCGCTCGATGCACGAGGCGCAGCAGCCCGTCGCGACCCCGGTGGCGCGACGGTCGCTCCTCGAGCTGCGCGAGGAGTGGGTGGCCCCGCACGAGCGGCGCTACCTGCTCGATCTCCTCAACGAGTGCGGGGGCCGGGTGCGCGACGCGGCGGAGCGCGCGCAGATCAACCACGTGACGCTCTACCGCCTCATGCGCAAGCACGGCCTCGTGCTCGACCGCGCCGCCCGCGCCCGCGGCTGA
>JAEUKC010000236.1:0-3224 GCA_016794445.1 Myxococcales bacterium | reverse complement strand
CGCGCCAGTCCCCTCGGCGAGCGCCCTCCGCACCATGAATCCCACGCCCTCGTTCATGTCCACAGGCAGGAGCCGCGTGCCCGCGTGGGCGCGGGCCCAGACCCGGAACACCTCGTCGGCGAAGCCCTGTCCGATCGCGTCGACGCCGGCGAAGTCGAGCACGACCTCGCGGAACCGCTCGAGCCCGTGCACCAGTCGCTTGGCCTCCGATCGCGAGACGAAGGCCGTGCCGTACGCGAACAACCGGACGATGGTCCTCGTGCGGTCGAACTCGAGGTCGGCTCGGCCGGCCCCTTCGACGACCCGCTCGCCGGCGATCACCATGGCTCGCGGGTGGCGATGCACGGCCTGGCGCTCAGCCCCGTGGCCTCGGCGCCACTCGTGACCGCGCCGCGACGAGCGAGAAGGCTGTGATTCACGGCCTCTGGCGTGGCTCGTCCCCGTCTGGCGGCCATGGAGAAATCGTAAACATCGCTCGGAAAAACGTCAACGAAAGGTAAACCTGTCCGCGGCGAGCGCCACCGTGCTGGCCGTCGCCACAACCCGTGACGCATATGCGCCCTGCGTTCCGGGTGCACGGCGAACGCGGTGCCGTAGACTGGCCAGGTCATGTCGGGGGAGAACTGCGCGACGGTCGGCCGGGGTCGTGGATGATCGACTCCGCCGAGCGGCTCGCCGTCCGCTGGGCGATGGGTCTCGCCTTCGCCGGGTGCGTGAGTTGCCGAGCCACGAAGGCGACCCCATCACCCACGACGAACGATCCCCTCGTGCGGGTTCTCGAGACAGGCGCCGTGCGGGGCGCTCACGTCGGCGGTGTCTACGCCTTCAGAGGGATTCCCTATGCAGCCGCCCCGATCGGTCCCCGGCGCTGGCGCGCCCCTTCGTCGCACGAGGCGTGGAGCGATGTCCGGGCCGCGACGACCTTCGGCCCCTCGTGCGTGCAACGCAGTCTGACCGAAGCGACGGTGCTCGAGGGGGTCGAGGACTGCCTGACGTTGAACGTCTGGACGCCATCCTCCGCGCCGGCGGCCGGCCTTCCCGTCTTCGTCTTCCTCCACGGTGGCTCCCACGTCGCCGGGTCGGCGTCGCTCGTCCACGAGGGGACGTCCGAGTACGACGGCGCCGCGCTGGCGAGTCGTGGCCCGCTGGTCGTGGTGACGCTGCAGTTCCGCGTCGGGGCGCTCGGCTACATGACCCACCCCTCGCTGACCGGCACCGTGCCGCCTTCTGCGAACTTCGGAAGCCTGGATCAGCTGTTCGCGCTTCGATGGCTCCAGCGGAACATCCATGTGTTCGGCGGTGACCGCGAGAGAATCACCATCGCCGGCCAGTCGTCGGGGGCGAGCGATGTCTGCGCTCTCCTCGCCTCCCCGCTCTCTCACGGCCTGTTCTCGCGAGCCGTGATGCAGAGCGGCACGTGCCGCATCGATCTGCGCCAGGCGACCCAGAAGGCCACGGAGGACGCCGCCGCAAGCCTCGGCTGTCAGGCCTCGAACATCGAATCGTGTTTTCGCCCCAAGAGCGCCGCGGCTATCACCGGCTCCTCGGCGTACCCCTGGCGTCCGAGCGTCGATGGCTCGTTCCTCGAGGACGTGCCGATCAGGACGATCCTCGCCCGTCGACACAACGCGGTTCCCGTGATCGTCGGCAGCAACGACGACGAGCTGGGCACCCTCGCGCGCCCGACGGTCGCCGAGACGCGCGTTGCGTCCGTCGACGCGCTCCGCGCCTACTTCCAGAAGTACTGGCCGGCGCACGTGGACCGCCTCCTCGAGCTGTACTCCGGGCCGTCGTTCTGGCCGCCCGCCAAGGCTGCGCTGGCGGCCTTCACCGACCGCACCTACACGTGCCGGTCTCGGCGGCTCGCCCGTGCCCTCGCGCAGAGCCAGGACCAGCCGGTGTGGCTCTATCGGTTCGGCCACGCCTGGCAGCACGGGCCAGACGCCGGCGCGGGCGCGGGCCACGGCTTCGAGATCCCCTTCGTGTTCCAGCACGTCGACACGGCGGCCCATCCCGGCGGCGCTGCAGAGCGCCAACTCGCTGCCGAACTGCTTCATCGATGGGTGCGATTCGCCGACGTGGGCGCACCGCAACACCCGTCGCTGCCGGTCTGGCCTGCGCACTCCATCGGCGGGAGCTACCTGAGGCTGGACGTCCCGAGCGAGGTGCTCTCGCTGGCCACCGACGAACAGTGCGCCTTCTGGGACGAGCGGGAGCCGTGAGCAGTGGGCTTTCGCCCGCGCCGGCGAAGCCACGCGTCCGCACGGGCCGCTTCTTCCACGCTGCGGGCAGACGCAGCCAACACCACAACGAGACCGCGCGCACAGGTTGTCAACGCGACCGTGGCGCGGCACCATCCTCTCCGCATGCCCGCGAAGAAGAACGCCCGCAAGCTCTCCCCTGCCCTCGCCGAGCGCGCCGCCGCGACCGCCGCCGCTGCCCGCGCGCGCCTCCTCAAGCAGGCCCGCGAGGACGTCGCGCTCATCAAACGCCGCAAGGCCGAGATCACCGAGGCCTTCTACGACATCGGCGAGGCGCTCCTGCGGCTGCGCAAGGACCCCATCCCCACCCTGCTCGGCCACCGCGGCTTCACCGAGCTGTGCAAGCAGGGCCTCGGCATCGCGCCGACCACCGCCACCGAGCTCATCGCCATCGTCGAGCGCCTCCCGCGCCGCGACGCGCTCCGCTGGGGCAAGGAGAAGGCCCACGCGCTCCTCGCGCTCGCCGACGCCACCTCCGCCGCCGACACGCCGCAGAAGATCGACGCCAAGGTCCTCGGCAAGCTCGACCCCGTCAAGGCCACCACCCGCGAGATCCTGGCGCTCGCCCAGAAGCAGCGGGCCGCGAAGAAGGTCGCCCGCCCGCGCGGTCGCACGACCACCGCCGAGGAGCGCTCGCTCGCCACCCGCCTACAGGCCGCCCTGCGCAAGGCCGGAGCGGCGAGCGCCACCGTGCTGGCCGTCGCCACCAAGCCCGGCGCGCCCGCCAAGCTGCGCCTCGAGCTGGCCGCCGACGCGCTCGCGGCGCTCGCCTCCGCGCTCACCGCCGTTCACGGGCGCAGGTGAACGCGTTCACGGGCGCAGGTGAACGCGCGGTGGGTGTCAAAGTTGTTGTCCACTGAGAGTCAGAAGGGGATCGCGATCGGGGTGTTCCTCCGGTCGTGGACCGGGTTGAGGTAGACGGCGCCCACCGGACGCCAGTTGCGAGTGCGTCCCGTCCAACGG